>VGGW01000009.1 GCA_016868395.1 Bacteroidota bacterium
TAAGATCACCTCCCATGGCCTCAGCGGTTACCAGAATATCGGAGAATAAGATTGCAGCATCAATGCCTAGAAGATCAACAGGTAACATGGTTACATCTGCTGCAATCTCAGGGGTTTTACACATCTCCAGGAAGGAGTATTTATTTTTTATTTCCCAGTATTCGGGCATGAACCGACCGGCCTGTCGCATCATCCAAACCGGCGGACGAACTGTACTTTTTGAAAATGCAGCCCTTAAGAAAAGGCTGTCCTGAATATTTTTATCGCTCACTATGCTTTTTTAATTTCTGATTCGATTTTCTCAATGATATTTTCCACCCGACTGCTTATTTTAAAAGTCTTCGCCTTCTCAACATAAGCAAATGCGCGCTCATAATCCTTTTTCCTGAGATTTATATTAGCCAGATGTACCAATACAATTGCCCGGTCATTCTGATTCCGCAAAGGAAATTTGCTTGCAATCTGGAAATGCTTCTCAGCTTCATCATAATTATGACGATGCAACTCTACATTGCCATAAATAAACTCATAAAAGCCGCGACGGTATCTGCTCAGCTTATCCGGGTCAGCAATTTCTTTGAGTAATTCCTCTGCAGCATTATAATTTTTAGCATGAAACTCTCGGGCTGCCATGATCACTGTTCCTTCACGAAAATATCCCCATATCAATAGTGCAATGCCTAAACCTATAACTGCCGCAATTTCATAAACCTGTTTACTGATTGTCCAAGCTAAGAGGATTATTGCAATACCAATTACCCCTGATCGGGCTTTCCTGGTTAGCATACTCTAAATTTTATCAATGAATTTATAACCAACCCCTCTGATGGAATGAAAATAAGTCGGATTTTTTTGATCCGGTTCAAAATATTTACGGAAGGTCAGTATAAAATTATCAATGGTCCTTGTCGATGGATAGACGTCATAATTCCAAACAGTTTCCAAAATCTGCTCTCTGGATACAGCCTCATTCCGACGTTCGATCAATAATTTCAGCAGCATGGTCTCTTTCTTGGTTAGTGGAGTAATGGTACCATCATCATGTTTTAACTCAAAGGAATTAAAGTAAATCGTTTTATCTCCTATTTTGTAGGAATTTAACCCCTTTAACTCGTCACCTTTAAGGCTGCGTTTTACGAGTATTCCGACTCTGAGTATTAACTCTTCCAGATTAAAAGGTTTCGTCAAATAATCGTCTGCTCCCTTTTTCAAGCCAAGTACACGATCCTCACTGGTGTTCTTGGCAGTCAGAAACATAATCGGCACCTCTGTATTTTCAAGTCTGATCGTTTCAGCAACCTGAAAACCGTCGATCTCCGGAATCATCACATCCAAAATAATGAGGTTGAATCGTTCTTCCTTAAAAATCTTGAGAGCCTTTTTACCATCTGTTGCGGTAGATACTTTGTACCCTTCCATCTCCAGATTTAATTTGATAGCTTCCAGTAGATGCTCTTCGTCTTCTACCAGTAAAATTCTTTGTTTAGTTGGCATTTGCATTAAATATTACTTCAAAAATTGATCCCGAAGGTTGATTATTTTTTACTTTAATTGTGGCCTGATGCTTATCAAGAACCTGTTTTACAACGAATAATCCAAGTCCAGTACCCTTAGTTTTACGAGTATCTTCACTACCAACCCGATAAAACTTATCAAAAATACGTGATTTTTCCTGATCCTTGATACCTATGCCCGAGTCAGCTACAATAAAATGGATTTGTCCATTACTGCGGCGCAGACTAACCTGTACTTCAGCACAATCCGGCGAATACTTTACTGCATTTTCAATTAAATTCGATATCACCGAAGTCAAGGCAAATTTATCACCAATTATGCTTATTCCTTGTTGCACCGAAAGTTTGATAATTTGCGAGCTGCAGGTATGAACCTGAAGTCTTCCCGCTACTGAATTTACCAGTTCAGAAAGGTTGAAACTCTCCTTTGGAAAAGAGTATGACTTACTTTCAATTTTTGTTGCCAACAACATATTCTCAACCAAATCATCCAGTCGCTCAATATCCTTTAAAGAATTGGTGATAAATGATTTCTGCTTTTCCGGCTCGAGTTCTCTTTTGAGTATTGTTTGAAGATATAATTTTATGGAGGCCAGGGGCGATTTAAGTTCATGAGTAACCGACAAAAGAAAATTCTTCTGCTGTTGATGGAACTTTCTTTCCTGATTGATAGCCTTTTGCAAATAGTAGGCACCAACAAAAAATATAAATAAGAAAACGGCAGTTTCTCCGAGAACCATCCCCTTACTGTTCGGATTAGCTAATAGCAGTAATCGACCCCACCAGATGAGCTGAAACAGGGCATATATTATAAGACAATAGAAAATTACCATTGGTCTTCTCATAACACTTAAGCTTTAGGTAATTTAAAAACGAGGTCAAGACTCTCAAAAATAGCTCGCTTTGCTTTTTCCAAATCTACCTTTGAATGGACACTGGATATAAAACCGACCTCATAACCGGATGGACCGAAGTAAATACCCCTGTTCAGTAATTCCCGGTGCATGATCTTGAATTTCTCCATGCCGGAAGGATCGATTTCTTCTGCAGCACTGATTTTTTCCTGATCGGTAAAGGCGAACCAGAAAATCGAACCTATATAAAAAACATTGAACTTATAATTCCTGGATGCAGCAAAACGCTGGATTGACCCCGCGAATTCTGAGGTCTTGTTGTTCAAATCTTTATAAAACCCTGCCTTTGAAAGTTCGGTCAGCTGTGCAATTCCTGCAGCCATGGCCACCGGATTCCCTGAAAGTGTACCCGCCTGATAAACCGGTCCGTCGGGTGATATCATGGTCATTATTTCTTCTGATGAGCCATACATACCCACCGGCAAACCGCCCCCAATTATTTTACCATAAGTGATGATATCAGGTTTAATATCGTAAAAACCGGCAGCCCCTTCAAAACCTACCCGAAAACCGGAGATAACCTCATCAAAAATCAAAAGTGATTTGTTTCTGGAGCATGACTCTCTGAGGAATTCCAGAAATTCTTTAGTCTGTAAGAGTAACCCGTTATTCGCAGGGATTGGCTCGATGATAACGGCAGCAATCTGACCTTCAAATTTAGCAAAAGCCTCATCGACAGCTTGCCTGTTATTTAATGGAACCACAATGGTTTCATCAGCAAAAGCCTTCGGGATTCCTGCAGAAGAGCTTTCGCCAAAAGTTACCAATCCGGAACCCGCCTTTACCAGTAAAGCATCTAAATGTCCATGATAACATCCCTCAAACTTGAGGATTTTGTCACGTTTAGTATACGCTCGTGCCAGTCGGACAGCAGACATGACTGCTTCCGTTCCTGAACTGGTGAAGCGAATTTTTTTGATATACCTGTTATTTTTTAGAATGAGCTCGGCTAATTGATTTTCTAAAGCGGTTGGAGCGCCAAAGCTCATCCCATTTTGCATAACTTCCACAACCTTTTCACGCACAGCAGGATGATTATGTCCAAGAATTAAAGGTCCCCACGACGCACAAAAATCAATAAATTGATTCCCATCCGCATCCCATATATGGCAACCATCACCCTTTTGTATAAATAAAGGTGTTCCATGAACCGATTTAAAAGCCCTGACCGGTGAATTTACTCCTCCGGGAAAATAGGTTTTAGACTTTTCATATAATTCGGCCGATTTCTTCCTTGAAATATCCGGCTTGCCTACTGTATTCACCGGAATCTCGTCATCCGAACCTGAGAACATCTTTTTTAATGATTCTAACATCCTATAATAATTGAGAGTTGAGAATTGAAAGTTGAGAGTTGCGAATATTAGCACTTAGTACTAAATGTCAACCTAAATAGATCAATTCTGTAATTCTTATTCTTTAATTTATTTTCAAACTAATTAGCTGTCTATTATCTGTTTTCAGTTATCTGTGATAGAATACTGAATCTCAAATGTAGCTTCATATACCTCAATACTATGTACTCAATACTAACTCTCCACTCTCCACTCTCCACTCTCAATTCAAATCCAGCTCTTCTCCATAATCTCACGTGCATGATAGGTAATAATGATATTTGCGCCTGCTCTGCTGAATGCAAACATATTTTCCATAATGACCTTTTGCTCATCGATCCAGCCTTTGGCTCCTGCTGCCTTTACCATGGCGTATTCTCCTGAAACATTGTAACAGGCCACAGGAAGTTCGGTACTCATGCTCAAGCTCTTGATCACATCAAGGTAGGCAAGGGCAGGTTTGACCATTAAAATATCAGCGCCTTCCTGCTCATCTAAAAAAGATTCCCGCATCGATTCACGAGCATTTCGAAAATCCATTTGATAGGCTTTCCTGTCATCTTTACCTGGTGCTGAATCGGCAGCCTCTCTGAATGGGCCATAGTAAGCTGATGCAAATTTGATACTGTAGCTCATTATGGCGATATCTTCCAGATTGTTTTCATCAAGCTTCTCCCGGATACTAAGAATCCGACCATCCATCATATCAGAGGGGGCAATCATATCGGCACCTGCTTGAGCATGACTGAGGGCCATTTTGGCTAAAATATTAACAGTCTCATCATTCTGAACATAATCGTCCTTTAAAATACCACAATGGCCATGGGTAGTGTATGCACAGGTACATACATCGGTTATGACATAAAGTTCATCGGCAAACTCTCTTTTCAACTCCCTGACTGCATTTGAAACTACTGAATGTTTGTCGTAGGATGAACTCGCATCCTGAGTCTTTTCTTCACCAACACCAAATAGCAATATTTTATTTATACCTAATGAAAGCGACCTTTCAACATCTTTCAGCAAGGTATCCACAGAAAAATGACTCACCCCGGGCATTGCATCAATACCATGAACAATCTTCTGACCGGGTACTACAAAATACGGATAGATAAACATATCCTTTGATAGCCTGGTTTCTGCCACCATTTCACGTAAAATGGGGGATTTTCTTAATCTTCTTGGACGGATTAACATATGATGCTCTAATTTTTAAAAACTTATCTAAGCGGATTAATAATCCAATGCAAATACAGCTTCAGCTAAACCGATTTCATCCGGCGAAAAAGGTAATGTATAACTTACTCCCATTTCATCAAATTTCTGTCCGGTAGTTTTTCCGATACAGATAACCTTCTGATCGGGTTCGAGTAAATTCACTGCAAAATAAGAATCCACATTTGACGGACTGGTAAAAATTAATACCTCCGCCAAGGATTGGGAAACGTTTTCTTCACTAACGGTCTCATATACGATGAGTTCTACGATCTTAGTCTCTTTGGATAAGGCTTTTTGAATGGTTTTTAATGAGCCTTTGGCACATGGAAATAAGACATTAGTCCCATTAGCGAGCTTTGAAAATTCGATGGCAATATCTTTTGTATCAATTCCTTCTTCCTCCCCATTAAAGTCAGCAACTTTTCCGTGCAATCGTAGTGCATCCTCAGAACCTCTGCCTAACACTCCGAATTTAACCTTTTTAGGTAATTGAGGGTCTAATTTAAAAAAATACTCTATGGCATTCTTGCTACTAAAAAATATCCAATCAATGTTTCGGAGAATGAAGGAATCGAGATGGTTGATGGTTGGAAAAGTTCTAATCAAAGAGCGGTCCTCAATAATAACATGATGTTTCTCCAGCGCCTTTCTCAAATAACTATTCGTTGAAAGTTCTCTGCTAATAAATAAATTAGCTGGAAATTTACGGTCTGGAACAAATTTTGAAACCACTTTCTCTGCGAGCCCCTCGGTTGTTTTCGATTGAATAAACAGACGATCAGGGAAATCTGTCGCATCGGATGACTTCACTGCCCATACTTGAAAAAACGGACCATCTTTACGACAAAAGCATCCCAAAGGCAATTGGCACCCTCCTTCAAACATATTCAAAACCTTTCGTTCAACGCCAATCTGTTCGGCAACATCCCGGTCATTCAATGGCTGTAATAAGTCAAAAAGAGAGGCGTCACTTTCACGAATTTGTATAGCCAACACTCCCTGCGCAGGTGCCGGAATTAATTCAGTTGGTTCGAGTTCCTCAACATGAAATTCATCTTTCAAATTATAACCCAAACGAACAATCCCGGCCTTGGCTAACATAATGGCATCATACTTCTCATCCCGCAATTTTTGCAATCGTGTTTGAACATTTCCTCTTAAATCTTCAATTTCAAGATCCGGCCTGACCGCCAATAATTGAGATTTGCGGCGATTTGAGGAAGTACCCACTAGTCCGCCGAATTTTACTGAAAGCTTTTGGTGAATTTCTACACAATCCTTCAGAATAACCAATAACTCCGCCGGATCTTCACGCTCAGAAACTGCAGCAATTATCAAGCCCTCAGGATGGGTAGTAGGAAGATCTTTGTGTGAATGTACCGCCAAATCAATAGTCCCATCCAGCAATTCCTCTTCAAGTTCCTTGGCGAAAAAGCCCTTACCCTCCAGCTTGTCGAAGCCGAGATTTACTATTTTGTCACCTTGAGTTTTAATGATTTTAAGCTCAGAATCAACCCCAATCTCAGCCAAACGATTTTTTACATAATTCGCCTGCCACAAGGCTAGCTCACTTCCACGCGTCCCTATGAGAATTCTCGATCTTTTCTTATCCTCAGGAAGATGATTATACATGTTTGTAAATTTACTTCGGGTAATAATATTGAAGGATAAAAATAGCCAAAATGATTAGGTTCAATTGAAAATCAGCTGTTTTTTATCAGAATATCCTTGGCAATGACCATAGGGACAGTGATGTATTTCCTCTCAATATAATCGATTACTCGAGATAATACCTCACGAGAATTATGATCCATACCCTCAATCTCACTCACAAAGACCTTGTTCAAAGCATTTTCTCTTATTTCCTTTATTTTTTCCGGCACCTGACGCATCGCAATCTCTAGTCTACGTTGCCTCAATACGGGTTTGAATTCTTCAATATTCTCCTTGATGATACGTTCAGCATGAACAAGCTCATCATACCTATCCTTTAAATTATTGTTAGCGATCTCTTGTAAACTGTGTACCTCAATAAAATTAACCTGATTATTCAATAAAACATCCGGGCTCGTGTCATTCGGGACAGCAAGATCTACGATTACTTTTTTTGATTTATCTCCATTTAAAAGAGATTGATAAATGTCGTTGGTAATAATTGGCTCCGTTGAGCTGGTACAGGTGATAATTACATCAAATCCTTCACGGTATGATTTAAGTTCATCCAGTTTATAGGCTTTACCCCCTAAATCTTCGGCGAGTGAAACCGCATTTTCAAGGCTTCGGTTAAAAACAGCAAAATTTGAATATTTATGCTTTTTGAGATATTTTGAGATGTTTCGGTTAGTTTCACCTGCTCCTAAGATCAAAATTTTCGCATTAGTACACATTTTCATCTCCCTGAGCTTGCGATAAGCCAAAGAAACCACTGAAATCGGTTTTCGCGCGATTCTGGTGTTTGTGTAAACTTCTTTGGCAGTTTTTACCACAAGACCCATTATCAATCGCAAATAATCACCAGTTAAGCCTGAGGAGCGACAGGTTTCGTAAGCCCTTCGCAACTGCGCAAGAATTTCTTTCTCACCAACTACTAAACTTTCCAAAGAACATGAAATTCTAAGGAGGTGATTCAAGGCTTCTACATCTTCATAAAATGAAACCTGATTCACAAAGGTGTCCAGCTGATCTTCAGAAACAGGAAGTTCAAGTGTTTGGATAAAATCTTTGACAAAATCAAAATCAAGTTTTTGCTCCGCTGAAAATACAAACTCTACACGATTACACGTACCCAGATAAAAAATTTCAGGTATATCAAACTTGGTTTTTACCCGAATAAGACTACTTTCTAAGTACTCATTGCAGATAACAAATTTCCCTAAATCTTTGATGTCGACCTGCTTGTGAGTAAACGCAATTACTTTTAGATATTTCAAAATTTAGACCCTTAATAAAATCAGTTACAAATGTAATCTTTAAGCATTTTGCTGTGTGTCATACCTTTGTAAACACACACGTTTAGATTGATTATAAATAAGGCCGAAATAGGGGTGTTTTTGCTTCACTCCATAAAAAGGGAAAAAGTGCTGTTCATGCAGAAATTTTCATTCATATTCAGTGTACAAGAAGTCTAACACATAAAATTTTCTAAATTTTTCGAACTGCTAAAATTAATCTGAGTTCGATTATCTCACTGACGAAAACGGTCTGATAAATACAAAATAAACTGAAAATCAACACTATACGGAGATTTATATAGAATATTAAACTATTTAAAAACCTGAGATCGATAGTGCATCTTGCCTGAGCCTGATTAATTTCTCAGTTTTTAGAAAGCAGGGTCTGTTGCTCCTGGCTTATTCCAGTCCCGTGTTCTGCCCTATTTTTTTGCTGGAAATGGAATCCTTATTCTAAGATTCGGTACTGCAAAAAAGATAGCGCTGCCACCCGGGTTTGTTTAACAAGGCCTCTAGTTCTATTAGCGGGCTGCTTGCCGCGATGAAAAACAGCTTTAAACCTTGCCGAGAGGGGTTCTAACTCTGGCGAGAATGACTACTCATTAGGTGTCGAGAGGTGATTTCGGAGGAAAGGAATGAACTAAGCGATGACACGCAGGTATTGCTTTCAAAAATCAAATCAAACGCGTTGGGATCATCATAAAACCACTTAAAAGGGTATTTATAAATCTTCCTGATAACAATCTCAGGTTAGTTTACTTCAGATTGAGCATAATCAGGATTTCATTAAATCCGGGCATCAAGCTGTAAAAAATAGAAATGAAGGTTCATGTTTATTCATGCTCTGGCTCCAGCCAGTTACCATCATCCCTGATGATGCCAATTAATTCATCCAGCGCATTTTCGGTATTCACATTCTTCTTTACAACTTCTTTTCCCCGATAAAGAGTAATCTTTCCGGGTCCGGTTCCCACATAACCATAGTCGGCATCTGCCATTTCACCCGGTCCATTCACTATGCAACCCATAATCCCAATTTTCAATCCTTTGAGATGGTCGGTTCGACTTCGTATCATTTGGGTCGTTTCCTGAAGATCAAAAAGGGTTCGGCCGCAACTTGGACAGGAAATGTACTCGGTCTTTGAAATCCTTGAACGGGTAGCTTGTAATATTCCAAAAGAGGTTGAAAGTATCGTTTTCGAAGAAATTTCGGGAGCATCAGCCCAAATTCCATCCCCAAAACCATCCAGCATCAATCCCCCAAAATCTGTAGCCGAATACAACTGAAAGTCGGCTTCCTGGGGTAGTCGTTCGCCGACACCTTGAGATTCAGCTGATGTGTTTAAAAAATAGGATTGTTTGATAATCACAGGCATCTCGAGGCCAAGTTCTGTAAGTTTTAAAAAAGCCTGACGCTGATCCTGTAATCCACAAATAGCTTTAGTTTCTAGGACAAAAACAAGGGTTCTATCCATCGGAATCTCGTTAAAAATATCCGAACCTATATCTGAACTGTTAATAGCAACCAAGTTCAGTGAAGAATCACGCGTATCAGCTGATATATATTCCCTGAGCGAAAAGAATGGATGACAATTACTCTTGTTCTGAAGCCCTTTCCAGGTTGAATAATTAAAAAGTTGTTTGAGGTTTCCGGGAAAGTTAAAAGATGGTAATTCATCGGCCAGATAGACAAAATCTGTCGATTGTTCAGCCATATTGTATTTGTCAAGCAATTCAGAGTAAAGATATCCTACATCCGATAATATAGCCGGATTTTTCAGATTCTTTCGGGAAATGTCGATGACTACCCGTGGCACCTGATGACCACCTATGAAGGTATTGAGCTCTGTAGTATGTCGTTTTTGATACTCGTAGGGATTATAAATTTGTTGTTGAACCTTATCCTTCTTCGAATCGGTCTCACCCGAAAAGGAATTATCGCTGTGCAATAACTGTTTATTTGCTGACTGATCACCATCACCTGACAAGGCTCTCCATTGATATCTATCCGCCAAAGCCTGGGCAACAGGTGCCTCAAATTCAGGTTCTTCCGTCAGTGAAACCCGAATGGTATCACCTAAGCCATCTTCAAGTAAGGCCCCTATACCGACAGCAGATTTAATACGACCGTCTTCACCATCTCCTGCCTCAGTCACCCCAAGATGAAGCGGATAATTCATGCCCTCCTTCACCATGGTTTCCACGAGTAAACGATAGGCTTGAACCATGACCTGCGGATTACTTGATTTCATTGAAATGACGAGGTTATAATAATTCATATCCTCGCACATCCGCATAAATTCCATCGCCGACTCGACCATACCCTGTGGGGTGTCACCATAATGGCTCATAATTCGGTCTGAGAGTGAACCATGATTGGTGCCAATTCTCATGGCTGTACCATACTCCTTACATACCTTTACCAGAGGTGCAAATTTCTTATATATTCTTTCCAGTTCGGCCTGATACTCAGAGTTTGTATAATCAAAATTTTCAAACCGTTTTTTATCTGCATAATTACCGGGGTTTATTCGAACTTTTTCAACAATACGGGCTGCTTCTTCCGCTGCATTAGGGGTAAAATGGATGTCTGCAATCAGAGGTACTTCAAATCCTCTTACCTTCAATTCCTTTTTTATGTTGATTAAGTTTACTGCTTCCTTCACACTTGGGGCAGTAATTCGAACGTATTCGCAGCCTGCTTCCACCATACGGATGGTCTGCTCAACTGTGCCCATAGTATCCATGGTATCCGTCGTAGTCATGCTTTGAATCCGTATTGGATTTTTCCCACCAATAGGAACATGGCCTATGGTTACCTCACGGGTTAAAAATCTGGAATAAGTATCAAGTGAATTACAATACTTGCCATCAAGGCTAATTAATTTGTTTTTGGCCATTCGCTAAAATCAATTATTTCCAAAAATACATATTATGAAGGAAATGTCGGAGAGAGAAGGCAAAAGAAAGATTAAACCAAAGGAATCTAATTGGGGATAAATCAGTTTAATGTCCTTCAATTTCAGGTTTGAAAACCTTAAACTAGGCCCATTCAATTTCGGTTGGATTAGGCTGATTAAAATTTTTCTTAATCAGGCACCCATCGCATAGAGTATGATATTTACACCAAACCTGGTGTTATCTTCTGCATAAAATCGCTTATTCCTAAAATCATAATCCCATTCACAGCCATAATCCTTGTTACTATACAAAACCCCAATGCGGCCATTGATCTCGATTGCCTTTAAATAATCGTGCACAAGATCATCTCCCCATCCATTCAACTCAAAAGAGGTGGTTGGCGGACCTTTTTCAAATTGAAAGAAGGATCGGTAAATTTCGTGGTTATTGGGTATCTTCTTCAAAGCCTCCGGACCAAATAAAGAACTCATCTGTGCTTCAAATGATTTAGCAAACAATCCATCAATATCATGGTTGCAATCATCTACAAAAACAAATCCTCCATTTTCCACATATTTCTTGAAATTACTCTTTTCCCGCTGGTTAAACTGAACTAATTTGTGCCCACTAAGGTAGGCAAATGGATACATAAATAGTTCATTATCAGCTAAATCAACAATTTTCTCCTCCTGATTAATCGGAATGGTTGTGTATTCCAACAATGAATTCAATAAATTGGCGGGCATACGTTGATCGGTATCCCAATTACCGGATTGGTATTTTATTCTGGCAAATGTGAATCTCGATCGTAACATTCCTCTAAATTATCGCTAAAATTATTCCGAAAAGAGTTTTGGGGACTATTTTATGTAATTTAGTTGATATCCCAAGCTAATTTCTCCACGTTTAAACCAATTTATTTTTAATTTTCGGAATTATATACCGCTAATCAGCAATTATCTTACAAAATTGAAAATATCAGAGAATAATATTAAAACAATCCTGGCCAAACTTCCCGAATTAAAAAAAGAGGTCCAAAAAGTAATCATAGGTCAAGATGATGTACTGGATGAACTTATTATTGCTTTAATGGCAGGAGGGCATTGCTTATTGGAAGGAGTGCCGGGTCTTGCCAAAACCTTGATGGTTAAAACTCTTTCTCAAGCTTTGGATTTGACTTTCCGAAGGATTCAGTTCACACCTGATCTGATGCCAACTGATCTCATAGGCACCGAGATTCTGGAGGAAGATCATGCTACGGGAAAACGCTTTTTTAAGTTTAATAAAGGTCCATTATTTGCCAATATTATCCTTGCCGATGAGATTAATCGGACACCACCTAAAACACAATCTGCCCTGCTTGAGGCCATGCAAGAGTTTGAAATTACTTATGGTGGACAAACTTATCCGCTGGATCGTCCGTTTTTTATTCTGGCCACACAAAATCCAATTGAACAAGCGGGAACCTATCCATTACCGGAAGCACAATTAGACCGATTTTTACTTTTTGTTAAAATCGGATATCCAAATGAACAGGAAGAATTCAGAATTCTTGGAAGCACAACGGGTTCAAAAATACAAGTCGTTGAACCACTAATGAACGCTGAAGAGATTCGGCAAATTCAATTTTTGGTAAGGGAGGTCAGTATCAGCGATGATCTGATCGGCTATGTTGGAAAACTGATTCGTGCGAGCCGGCCGGAAACAAGTACCTCGGATTTTGTTAAAGAATGGGTAAGATGGGGTGCAGGTCCGCGTGCCGGGCAGGCACTTATTTTAACCGCCAAAGCCCGAGCATTATTAAGGGGCCGTTATGCTGTAATTATGGAAGACCTACACACCATGGCCTTCCCGGTATTAAGACATCGGATTCTGGTGAATTTTAAAGCCGAAGCTGAAAATATAAATACAGACCAGGTTACTGCAGAGCTAATCCGGACTATCGAGAGACCAAAGATCAGTGTTTAGAAGTTCTACCCATGATGTTTTCTAATATTCTGATTAAATCTCTGATGTCTCATATCTCAAATTATGTATGAGTAAACTCTTAGACCCAAAAGTTTTGCTGGCCATTAAAGATTTATCACTTGCAGCAAAAACTGTGGTGGATAGCTTCATGACGGGCATTAATAAAAGTTCGATTAAAGGCCCGGGTCTCGAATTCAGTCAGTACCGAAGTTATCAGCCCGGAGATGATCTGCGTTGGCTAGACTGGAAAATGTATGCTCGTTCTGATCGTTATTATATCCGTGATTCGGAGATAGAAACCAGTATTTCGATCAGTTTTCTGATCGATGCGAGTGGTTCAATGAATCATGCGGATAGCGGAATAAAAAAAATTGACTATGCGCGTTATTTGGCAGCCTCCTTAGCCTATCTGGCAAATTTACAGGGCGATGCTGTCGGGTTGTACATTTTCAACGAGGAGGGCTTATTTTCACTGGCTTCCAGACAGGATTTTCAGCATCTTTCCAGAATTTTTCATGAGCTTGAAGAAACAAACGCGGGCGGAAAATTTACAAAACCGATAACTTACAGAGACATTTATTCGGGTTCAAGAAAAAGAGAATTGCTGGTTTTTATCACCGATTTTTACGAGCAAGATGAGGAAATCTTTCACTTAATCGACACCCTCTCAGCATTAAAAAATGAACTGATTGTTTTTCATTTGATGGGTAAAAATGAACTGGATCTAAACTACAAGGGCTATACAGAACTAGAAGATCTCGAGACCGGTGAAACTGTAAAAATTGATGTAAATTCTTCAAAAGACCAGTATCAAGAGAATTTGGAAAAACACCTGTCCCAATTAAGAATGAAATTGCTGGACAGGAAGATTAATTACAAATTAGTCAGTACCCATCAGGCATTAGATCAGGTACTTCGCGATTATTTAAATCAACGTAATAAATTTAGAGGGTAAATGTTCCAATTAATTAGCCCCATATGGCTTTTGGGAATCAGTGGAATGATCATTCCATTACTGATTCATTTGTGGAATGTTAAAAAGGGAAAAACACTAAAAATCGGCAGCGTAAGCCTGCTCGGCGAAAGTTCCAGGCAGAATGCGCGCAGTCTGCGCCTTCTGGATTTACTTCTTTTACTATTACGTTGCCTGCTGATACTCCTTATTTCATTAGTGCTGGCAGAGCCTGTATGGATTAATCCAAATAATTCCAGGGAGAAGGGGGGCTGGATTCTGATTGAAAAAAATAATTTCAAAGAAACCTATTCTAAATTCCAAAAGGAAATAGACTCGCTGGATCAAGTGGGTTATGATCTTCATTTATTTGAAGCAGGATTTAAATCTGAAGAACTTGATAAACTTAAAGATTCTGAAATTACCAAAAACAGTACTGAAAATCCACTTTCTTATTGGTCTCTCCTAAAAATGCTGAACCAAGAAATACCAAAAAATAAAGAGGCCCATATTTTTACACCTAATCAGCTTAATCGATTTAAGGGTGATCGCCCCGAAGTGGCCATCAAACTCCATTGGAAAACTTATACACCAAATGATTCTTCAGCTCAATGGATTGAAAGTGCCTGGTTTAAAGATGATTCGGTACGCGCAATTATCTCCCAAAGTAATCCCAAAAGCCTTCAAAGGATTCCCATTACTTTTGATCCTTCAGACAAAAAATCAGTTTTTAGCTTGACTTTTCAGGATGGTCTTAGCCGTTTGAGTTATAAAGATGATTCTGCAATCAGGCAAAAGCCCGTGTCAATCGATACTTCCACCATTCGCATTGCTATCTACGAGGATAAATTCAAAAAAGATGCAGAATACCTGAGGGCAGCTATCAATGCCATCCAAAAATACACCGAGAGAAGGATCGAATTGCGTTTGATCAATTCGGAATTGATAAACGGTGCTCAAAACATCGTATTCTGGCTTTCTGAAAAAATGCCGGCTGAGTTCCAAATCAAGAATCTTGGTCCGGGTTCATCCCTATTTGTTTATGAAAAAGGCAAAACCGAAGAAATAAACAGCTCAGTAGTATTTTCTGAGCAGGCTTCGCAAATGGAGGAAATCAAACTACAAAAAAGAGTACCTGCAACAAGAGGTCCAAAAAATAATTATACCATTTGGGAGGACGGATTTGGTGAGCCATTACTGGATCTGGAAATTAAAAATAAGCTCAGAATTTATCATTTTTATTCCAGATTCAACCCGGAATGGAACGGATTGGTCTGGGATGAAGATTTTGCAAAAATTCTGGCGCCGCTGATCATTCCAAAAATCCACAATTCTTTTACTGAGCAGTTCGACCGCAGATCCTTAGCTGAATCATGGATTATTCCTGCAAGGGCAGAAATTAAATCACAAACTGCACAAAAAAATACGGAGTCGGATCTCAGGCACATCTTTTGGATCAGTCTGTATTTTCTTTTTTTAGGTGAACGCTGGCTATCATTCAGAAGAATTTAAACAGAGATGGGGAATATGGAAGGGAAACGCTATGTTAATAGGATCAGGAAA
Organism: Bacteroidota bacterium; assembly: GCA_016868395.1. Classification (GTDB taxonomy): domain Bacteria; phylum Bacteroidota; class Bacteroidia; order Sphingobacteriales; family Sphingobacteriaceae; genus Daejeonella. The sequence goes on from VGGW01000009.1 coordinate 15,316, forward strand.
CTTTGGATCTGCGCAAGGCTACTTTCAGCGACCTTAATTGCCGCATCTATTGCTATCCTGAACTTCTCCATTTGGTCTGAATTTGCACAGGTTTCTTTCTGGTGGATTGTAGGAATTTTTATTCCAATTCTGACCGGGTTGGTTCTGAGATCAGGGATTTTGAGCCTTAGCCTAATTGAGGTTAGTAGGCTACTGAATCAAAGCTACCCTCAGCTTGAAGAAAGTGCAGATTTATTTTTAAAAGAAGAGCATACGATCAATACCCTGGAAAGGCTTCAAATCAGGAAAATTGAACCGGAATTATGTAAAGTTGAGGCTCCCGGTTCAATCTTTCGGAAACTGAAGATTTCAGCCCTAATCTTTTTCCTTTCCCTTGTGATTTCTTTGATTTTAAGCAGATTTGACCTACTGAACAGCATAGAAACGGATTTTCTTGCAGATAAGAAATCAAGTCAGCCGGACCTACAGGAAACCTTGCTCCCCGGTATTGAATCGCTCAACCTAAAGATCATTCCACCGGCATACACCCAAAAATCCTCGAAAATACAAAAGCAATTTTCAGCCAGATTTGAAGAAGGTTCACTTCTTAGCTGGGAAATCGAGACAAAGCAGCCGGTCAAAAGTCTGGAGTTAATTTTCAACGATAAGCAAAACATCAGCCTCCGCTCCATTAACAAAGAAAAAACAAAATGGACCATCATCAAAAGAATAGACAGCTCCGGTTTTTACCAGGTTAAGATGGATACAACGCTTTCGGAGCTCTATAAACTTGAGGTGATAAAAGATCAGCCTGCGATTATCAGAATGATTAATCCGGCACAGTATACCAGCATTGATATTGGTGAGCCCAAAACGATTGCCTTGGATGTACAGATTAACGATGATTACGGGGTCATAGATAGCTATATTTCGGCGACCATCAGCAGGGGAAAAGGCGAAGGTGTACAGTTCAAAGATCAAAAAATCAGTCTGGGCACATCATTTAATGGCGGACGGCAATATGAGTTCAAGAAAACACTGGATCTTGAGGCCATGGGAATGGCTCCAGGTGATGAATTATATTTTTTCATCGTGGCAAAAGATAGTCGTAAGCAGGAAAGCCGTTCAGATATTTACATTGTCACCATTCAGGATACTACTCAATTGATGAGTATGGATGGCATGATTTCGGGTATAAATCTGGTTCCGGAATATTTCAGAAGTCAGCGGCAGATCATCCTTGATACCGAAAAGCTGATCAAAGAGCGAAATCAGATCAGTGAAACAGCATTTAAGAACCGAAGCAATAACCTGGGTATTGATCAAAAACTTTTGCGCCTTCGCTACGGTAAATTTCTTGGCGAAGAAACTGATGAAGAGATTGGAGAAGAACACGAAGAGCATGCGGAAAACGAGGCTGCTGACTTTAGCAATCCCGAAAAAATACTGGATGCTTATGCCCACAAACATGATATCGCCGAGGATGCTACTTTTTTTGAACCCGAACTTAAAGCTCAGCTCAAAGCTACTCTGGCTGAGATGTGGAGTGCTGAATTACGATTACGTACTTACAAACCCCAAGAGGCGCTGCCTTTTGAGTATAAAGCCCTTCGCCTGTTGAAAGATCTGCAGCAAAAATCAAGGGTTTATGTTGCTAAAACAGTGTTCAAAGCCCCTCAAATCAAAGCAGAAAAAAGGCTCAGTGGCGAACTTGATAAAATCATACAGCCGGAAGCCGTTCGAAATTCTCCCAAGGCTCCGAATGATCAAATTATCCTTAAAAAAGCCACCTCAGCACTCGCAAGTTTGAAAAATAGCTACAGGCTGAGTCCTGAGGAAAGAACAATTCTGCAAGAGTCTGCAACTTTACTGGCAGAAAAAGCATCGGTGCAGCCCCTAGAATTTCTGGCGGCCCTCAACGCCCTGAGGAGAATCTTAAATAGCGATAAAAAAGCTAAGCTTCCGGATATTCTCAGCATTGAAGCTGCCTTTCAGAAATTGATTAAGGATAAGATGAAATTACCCCAAGCCAGAAGTACCGGACCCGGAACAGGGCTTTCTAAGGAGTATTTCAATAACTTAAAACGTAACAGGTTTTAATATGGAGAACAGCTATATCGTCTTATTAACTCTTGTTCTGCTTGGATTTCTACTACTGAAAGAAACCCAACGAAAGAATAAAGCCAATCTGATTTTGAGGATAGCTGCCAGTTGTCTTGCAGCTATTGCATTAATTTTTATGGCCATACCAATTACTTATCAAAAGAAAACAGAGCCACATGATGAAAATGCCATCGTTTTAATCACTGAAGGATTTCAAAAAGACAGTCTTTCAAAATTTAAAAACATACCTGCCTTTACTACAAATCCAATGCTGGCTAACAATACCAGATCGGTGAAACTGATACCTGACTTGGCGGGTTTTCTGGCAATGAATCAGCAGTTTTCTAAATTTCATGTTCTGGGCTACGGACTTGAGCCTCAGGAATTGGAAATAATACAGCAAAAGAATCTGGTTTTTCATCCTTCTCCCCGGCCTTCAGGAATTCAATCGGTTCATTGGGACCAGTCTATCAAATCAGGCGAGCAGCTTGTACTAAGCGGGAATTACCTGAACACTGCTGACAAACCGGTAAAGATGATCCTGAAAGGTCTGGGCACTAATTTAGATTCAGTGAACCTTCCTGCAGCTAAGTCGGAGAATTTTCAGCTAAAAATCATTCCCAAACACCTGGATAAAGCGGTGTATACTTTGATTGGCATTGCTGAAAAAGATACCATTCTGAATGAAAAAGTACCTGTATTCGTACAAGCTAGGGATTCATTGAAGGTTCTGATTCTATCGTCCGCTCCGGATTTTGAAATTAAATTCCTGAAGAACTGGTTATTTGAAAATCAATATTCAATCGCTGTTCGTTCGGCAATCAGCAAAAATAAATTCAATACAGAATTTTTAAATTTCAGGAGTAGCTCCTTAGATCGTATTACGCCCATTGTTCTTAAAAATTTTGATCTGATGATCAGTGATCCGGATGAATTATCTAATCTGAGTCGGTCAGAAAATCAGACCTTGCTCAATCAGATCAATAATGGAATGGGTCTGGTCCTGATTGCTGACAGCATCCCTCGTGCTGTAGGGTTATTCAATGAAATTTTTGAAACCAGACCATTAGTACGGGAAGATGAAAAAATGATCAGTCTGAACTGGGATGATTATCGAACAAAAAAAATGACCATGAGTTCTTCATGCTCGTTCAGAATATTGCCAAAAGAGGGGGATCAGACCCTGGTGAAGGATGATCAGGCCAACGTTGTTGCAAGCAGCAAATTACTTGGCACGGGCAGGATACTGATCAGCAGCCTCAACGATAGCTATACCTGGGTATTGGGGGATGATCTAAAATCCTACTCATCCTACTGGTCAAAACTCATTGGGGATATCGCAAGAAGGAAAGAATTAAATACGGTTTGGACTCTAAAAGACCCCTTACCGCTACTCAATCAGGAAACAACAATTGTAATCGAGAGCGGATCCGACTCTGTTCCTGCCCTCAGTATAGCGGGTGATGTATTGAAATTTGCTCAGGATCAGGTTCTGAGATTCCAGTGGACTGCCCCATACTGGCCCCGAAAAACCGGCTGGCAATTAATTGAAGACGGCAATGCTCCTGACTCAGATCAAAACTGGCTCTATGTATTCAATAAAAACGACTGGGCATCCTTAAATGCCGTAAAAAAAATTAAAAACAACAGAAAAGCAGCTCTCAATTCATTTTCAGAAAGTAATGAAGAAAATCTGGCAGAAAGATATTACCACGAACGGTTACCACAGGTATATTTTTTCATATTATTTGTACTTTCTTGTGCATATTTATGGCTTGAAGCAAAAAAGTTATAACTTCAAATTTTTAAAGTATCCCGGAATCAATCCGGGACTATGCCACTAACCAAATAACAGGAGGATAACGTATTGAAAAGAAGTGAATTTCTCTATTTGAGTGGATTAGGAGCCGGTGCCTTCATGCTGCCCGGACTATCACTCATGGGTAAATCTATAGATCCGGCGCAAGCTTTGGATGTTGTGGATGTCCGCATTAAAAAAGCATTAGCTGATGTCGCTTTAAATGCTGCTCGTTCAAAGGGTGCAAGCTATGCAGATATACGCATTGGCCGGTATTTAAACCAGTTTGTTTCTACTCGTGAAAACCGGGTACTGGGTGTAACCAATACTGAATCTTATGGTGTTGGAATACGCGTGATTGCCGATGGCTGCTGGGGTTTTGCATCATCAAATAATGTTGAAAAGGAAGATATTGCTAAACTTGCCGAGAGGGCTGTCGCTGTGGCAAAAGCAAATGCAAAAATTCAGGGAGAACCAGTGAAACTTGCCCCTCAAAAAGGTTATGGGGAAGTGAGTTGGAAATCTCCTATTGAACGAAATGCTTTTGAGGTTCCGGTCAAAGAGAAAGTAGAGCTACTTCTCAGCACCAATGCCATTGCCATGCAGGGTGGTGCAAGCTTTGTTAATTCGGTGATTTTAGCCGTGAATGAGCAAAAATATTTTGCCTCAACAGATGGTTCATACATTGATCAGGACATTCATCGGATTTATCCGAATTTCACGGTAACCAAGATCGACCGAAGTACCGGTAAATTTGATACGATTCGCTCTTTGAGTACCCCAATGGGAATGGGCTACGAATACCTTGACCCTAAAGAAAGCAGTAAGGTTAGAGGAATTGTTACCCGTTACAAAGATCGCTACGACATTCTGGAAGATATAAAGTCTGCTACCGTGAAGGTGGATGAGAAAATGAAGGCCAAATCAGTTGAACCCGGCAAATATGACATGGTTCTTGACCCCTCGCATCTGTGGTTAACCATTCATGAATCTGTCGGACATCCTACAGAGCTTGATCGTGTTTTGGGCTATGAAGCTAACTTCGCCGGAACGAGCTTTTTAAGCCTGGAAAGAATGAATTCTAAAAAATTTAATTTCGGCAACAAGTTAGTCAACGTAGTGGCTGATAAGACACAAAAAGGTTCTTTGGGTGCTGTGGGGTATGATGATGAAGGTGTCGCTTGCAAAAAATGGGATATAGTGAAAGATGGTATTTTAGTAAACTTTCAAGCTACCCGCGATCAGGCACATATGATTGGACTGAATGAATCACAAGGTTGCTCCTATGCCCAAAGCTGGCAAGACGTGCAGTTCCAGAGAATGCCTAATATTTCACTACTCCCCGGAAAAGAGAAACTCAGTGTAGATGACCTGATTAAAAATGTTGAAAAAGGTATTTATATCATTGGTGATGGATCTTTTTCAATTGATCAACAACGGTATAATTTTCAGTTTGGCGGACAGATGTTTTATGAGATCAAAGAAGGTAAAATCGTAGGAATGCTAAAAGACGTGGCTTACCAATCAAATACGCAGGAATTCTGGAATGCCTGCGGGGCTATTTGCGATGAAAGTGACTATCGTTTAGGGGGTGCTTTCAATGACGGCAAAGGTCAGCCAAGTCAGTCAAATGCAGTGTCTCATGGTTGTTCAACCACGCGTTTTAATGGAGTAAATGTTATCAATACAGCAAGAAAAATATAAAATATGGGCATATTAAGTAAAGAAGAGGCTCAGGCAATTTTAAAAAAAGCCTTGAGTTTTTCGAAAGCAGATGAATGCGAAGTTAGCCTTAGTGGTAGTCAGGGTGGAAATATTCGCTATGCACGCAATGCAGTTTCAACTGCGGGTGATATGAGTTCTATGGGTTTGGCTATCAGTTCCACCTTTGGCAAAAAAACAGGTTCAGCGACCATCAATGAATTTGATGATGCCTCACTTGAGAAAGTGGTCAGAAGATCTGAAGAGTTAGCCCAGCTGGCGCCCGCAAACCCCGAATACGTGACACTGGAAGGGCCAAAAACCTTTGCCGAGTCCATCACTTTTAATCCGGCAACTGCTGCGATTACCCCTGATATTCGGGCCGAAGCGGTAAGAAAAAGTTTGGAAGTTGCCAAAGCAGCGAAACTGGAAGCAGCTGGATTCCTGGAAAATACCACCAGTTTCAGTGCAATTATGAATTCCAAGGGACTGTTTGCTTATAACAAGGATACTGATGTTTCATTTTCTGTAACCACCAGAAATCAGGCGGGCACCGGTTCAGGGTACGTGAGCAATAGTTTTAACGATATATCAAAACTAGACACCTTAGCACTAACCAAAATTGCTGCTGGCAAAGCCAATGGTTCGGCAGGGGCCAGAGCAATAGAACCCGGTAAATATACCGTGATACTTGAACCACTGGCAGCAAGTGATATGCTTTCAAATTTAGTCAGGAGTTTTGATGCCCGAGGTGCAGAAGAAGGCCGAAGCTTCATGAGTAAAAAAGGGGGTGGCGCCCGTCTTGGCGAGCAGCTTTTCAATGAGCAGGTCAACATTTATTCAGATCCTTTCAATCCAGACCTTCCGGGAGCAACCTGGAATGGAGATGGCCTCCCGATTGAGCGAACCAGCTGGGTAGAAAAAGGGGTAGTTAAAAATCTTAGTTACTCACGCTTCTGGGCGCAAAAAAAAGGAGTTAAGCCAATCCCGGGTGCCGGAAGAATCATTATGGAAGGCGGCTCAGCATCTTTAGAAGACCTGATTAAAAGTACTGAAAAAGGAATTTTAGTGACTCGTTTCTGGTATATACGAAGTGTAGATCCTCAAACTTTACTTCAAACCGGATTGACAAGGGACGGCACTTTTTACATTGAAAACGGAAAAATTATGTTCCCGATCAAAAACTTCAGGTTCAATGAAAGTCCGATCATTATGCTGAATAATGTGGAAGCTCTCGGCAAACCTGAACGAAATGGCAATATGATTGTGCCGCCAATGAAGATTAGAGACTTTACCTTTTCTTCTCTTTCTGATGCAGTTTAATTTTATCCTATAGTTTCATTATTTAACATTTTGAGAAGAAGAGATTTTCTTTATTTATCGGGTATGGGAGTTGGTGCATCCATGCTTCAATCAATACCGGTCATTGGAAGGGATATCGCGATTGAGGGAGCATTGATTCCTGTTGATGCAGCCCTTAAGAAGCGATTAGCCGACGTGGCATTGAATGCTGCAAGATCTAAAGGAGCAACTTATGCCGATGTCAGGATTGGAAGATATCTGAATCAGTTCTTAACTACCCGCGAAAACCGGGTTGAGAATATCAGTAATACCGAATCTTATGGTATGGGTATTCGCGTTATCGCCAATGGGAGTTGGGGTTTTGCTTCCACCGACCAGCTAACGGAAGATAATATTGCGCGTGCAGCAGCAACAGCAGTTCAGATTGCAAAAGTGAATTCAAAACTGCTCACCGAGCCGGTAAAACTTGCACCCCAAAAAGGATATGGAGAGGTGAGTTGGCAAACACCCATTGAAAAGAATGCCTTTGAGATTCCAATCAAAGAAAAAACTGAGCTTTTGCTTGCAGTCAATGATGCCGCCATGAAAGGTGGTGCCAATTACATCAATTCATCGCTTTTTCTGGTCAATGAGCAGAAATACTTTGCTTCTACCGAGGGTTCATACATTGATCAGGATATACACAGGCTCTGGCCAACCTTCACAGTGACCAAAATCGATCCGAAATCAGGGAAATTTGAAACCCGGAATTCTCTAAGTTCTCCAATGGGTATGGGATATGAATACCTGATACCTAAGAAAGAGGAAGAAATCGACGGATTATTCACAATCTACAAAAATCGGTACAACATGCTCGAGGATGTCACAACCGCAACTCGGCATGTGGATGAAAAGTTAAGATCTAAGCCTTTTGAAGCAGGAAAATATGATCTGGTAATTGATCCTACCAACTTGTTCCTGACCATACATGAATCTGTAGGTCATCCTTCTGAACTCGACCGTGTACTGGGTTATGAAGCCAATTATGCGGGAACAAGTTTCCTTACCCTGGATAAATGGGAAAGTAAGAAATTCAATTTTGGAAGTAATATTGTCAATTTTGAAGCCGATAAAACTCAGAAAGGCTCATTAGCAGCGGTTGGATATGACGATGAGGGTGTAAAATGTAAAAACTGGGATATTATCAAGGATGGGATACTGGTCAATTATCAAACCATACGCGATCAGGCACATATTTTAGGCCTGCCTGAATCGCAGGGCTGCTGTTATGCCGACAGCTGGAGCAGCGTGCAATTCCAGCGCATGCCTAATGTTTCATTGAAACCGGGAAAGGAGGCATTGAGTCCTCAGGATATGATTAAAAATGTCGAAAAAGGCATTTATATTTTCGGGCGAAACTCTTATTCCATTGACCAGCAGCGTTATAATTTCCAGTTCAGCGGACAGCTTTGTTTTGAGATTAAAGACGGTAAGATTGGCGGATTATTGAAGGATGTTGCTTATCAGGCAAATACTCAGGAATTCTGGAATGCCTGTTCGGCCATTTGTGATGAAAAAGATTACCGCACAGGCGGATCTTTCTTTGATGGGAAAGGACAACCAAGTCAGGTGAGTGCGGTATCTCATGGATGTTCTACAACTTTGTTCAAGGGAGTGAATGTGATTAATACGGGGAGGAAAATTTAGAATTTAATTGAGAGTGGAGAATTGAGAGTGGAGAATGGACAGTTGACAATTAATATGACTGCTAAATTTGACATTTAGTATTCTATCACAGATAACTAACAACTGATAACTAACATTTGGAATGAGAAATAAGATCGCATCGGTAATTAAAAAGCAGGATGCGATTTTTTTTCAAGAGATTTTTTAAAAAAACAATATAATCCTAAAAAGACACGCGCCTACCTGTAACTTAAGCAGCGGCATAAAGTCTGATATTTGTAAAAACACAGAATAAATTATTTATTTAATCTAGCCCAATCCGCTCTCGAGGGTACTTTTACTTTCAAAGCGGTGTTCCTAAACTAACCAATTAGATGAAAAGAAGAGATTTTATTTACCTGACGGGCATGGGTGCTTCAGCAGCCATGATGCCCTCGATTCCGGTCTGGGGCAATGATGTGCCTCTGGATACCGCATTAGACCGGATCGATCCGGCATTGAAAAAGCGGATGGCCAATGTTGCACTGAATGCGGCAAGATCGCGTGGTGCTACCTACACCGATGTACGAATCGGGAGATATCTAAACCAGTTTGTGGTAACCCGGGAAGATAAGGTAGAAAATATTGTGAATACAGAAAGCTATGGGATGGGTGTCCGGGTGATTGCCAATGGTAGCTGGGGTTTTGCCGCAACCGACAAAATGGATACCGACAGCATTGCCAAAGCAGCAGAACTTGCAGTAGCCATTGCGAAAGAAAACTCACGCTTGCTCTTGGAACCTGTTCAATTGGCTCCTCAAAAGGGATATGGTGAAGTTAGCTGGAAGGCCCCAATAGAAAAGAATGCCTTTGAAGTTCCGATGAAGGAAAAGGTAGATCTTTTACTTTCAGTGAACGATGCGGCTTTAAAAGGAGGTGCGAATTATGCCAATTCAATCCTCTTTCTGGTGAACGAACAAAAATATTTCGCCTCTACCGATGGTTCCTATATCGATCAGGATGTACACCGCATTTGGCCAACCTTCTTCCTGACCAAGATTGATGCGAAATCAGGTAAATTCGAAACCCAAAATGCATTAAGTGCACCAATGGGAATGGGTTATGAATACCTGCAGGCTGGTCCGGAGCATAAAATAAAGGGGATTACGACCCTGTACAAAAGCCGCTACGATATGCTGGAAGATGCCAAATCTGCAGCAGAGCAGGTGGGACAAAAAATCACAGCCAAATCGGTTGAAGCGGGTAAATATGATCTGATTCTTGATCCTTCGCACCTTTGGTTGACAATCCATGAATCTTCAGGTCACCCAACAGAACTGGATCGCGTATTAGGATATGAAGCTAATTTCGCCGGAACAAGTTTTCTGACCCTCGATAAATGGCAATCCAGGAACTTCAAATACGGCAGTGAACTGGTCAATATTCAGGGTGATAAAACCCAGCCCGGATCGTTGGGTGCTGTGGGCTATGATGATGAAGGTGTAGGCACAAAAAAATGGGATATCATTAAAGATGGAGTATTGGTCAATTACCAGGCCATCCGCGATCAGGCACATATAGTTGGCTTAAATGAATCGCAGGGTTGCTGCTACGCCGATAACTGGAGCAGTGTTCAGTTCCAGCGTATGCCAAATGTATCCCTGATGCCTGGAAAACAGAAGAAAAGTATTGATGATCTGATTAAAAACGTCGAAAAAGGAATTTACATCATTGGAGATGGTTCATTCTCTATCGACCAGCAGCGTTATAATTTCCAGTTTGGGGGACAGCTTTATTATGAAATTAAGGAAGGTAAAATTGCCGGAATGCTTAAGGATGTTGCCTATCAGGCTAATACTCGGGAGTTCTGGAACGCCTGCAGTGATATGTGTGATGAAAGCGATTATCGTCTCGGTGGCTCATTCTTTGATGGGAAAGGTCAACCTATGCAAACCAGTGCGGTATCACATGGTTGTGCCACCACACGATTTAATGGAGTTAATGTAATCAATACAGCTAGAAAAATCTGAGGATAAGATTATGTCAATATTAAGTAAAGAAGAGGCACAGGCTTTATTAAAGAAAGTGCTTAGCTATTCCAAAGCAGATGAATGCGAAGTTAACCTCAATGGTTCTGATGCCGGAAATATACGTTATGCACGCAATTCGGTTTCAACAAGCGGAGGCATCAGCCAGAATACCCTTGTCGTATCCTCAGCATTTGGAAAAAAACTAGGCGTAGCCACCATAAATGAGTTTGATGATGAATCTCTAAAAAAAGTAGTTCAGAGGGCCGAAGAAACTGCGATGCTTGCTCCCGAAAATCCGGAATTTGTATCATTTCTGGGACCGCAAACCTATCCCACTTCCCCAACATTTGTACAGACAACCGCGAATATGGGTCCAAAAGAACGTGCAGATGCTGTGGCAGCAAGTTTGCAGATCTCAAAGGAAAATAAACTCAATGCTGCAGGATTTCTGGAGAACAATACCTCCTATGCAGCGATGATGAATTCAAAAGGTTTGTTTGCCTACAATACCTCTACTGGGGTAAGTTTTAACGTGACTTTACGTACCGAAGATGGAAAAGGCTCAGGTTATGCCACCAAATCCTACAATGATTTCAATAAACTGGATGTAAAAAAGGCAACTGCATCAGCAGCTATGAAAGCAGCCAGTTCTGCCTCGGCCAGAGCTCTTGAACCGGGAAAATACACCGTGATCCTTGAACCTGCAGCTGCCCTGGTTTTACTGGAAAATCTGTTTTTTGGAATGAATGGCCGTCAGGCGGATGAAGGAAGGAGTTTTATGAGCAAACCCGGCGGACTTACAAAACTGGGTGAGAAATTAGTTGATGAGCGGGTAAATATTTATTCCGATCCTTTCCATCCCGAAATGCCAACCAGCACCTGGAGCGGAGATGGAAGACCTCAGGAAAAAATCAACTGGATAGAGAATGGAGTGATAAAAAATCTGTTCTATTCGCGATACTGGGCTCAGAAGAAAGGCATAAAAGCTATCCCATCACCTGATGCAGTGATAATGGCAGGCACTGATCAGTCGCTCGAAGACCTGATCAAGGGTACAGAAAAAGGCATTTTGGTTACGCGCTTGTGGTATATCCGGAGCGTAGATCCTCAAACAGTTTTACTGACCGGACTAACCCGAGATGGTACGTTTTATATCGAGAATGGAGAGATCAAATTCCCGGTAAAGAACTTCAGGTTCAATGAAAGTCCGATCATCATGCTCAACAACCTGGAAGAACTGGGTAAACCAGAGCGAACAGTGAGCGGTGAATCAAATACCAATGCATTGATTCCGCCGATGAAGATCAGGGACTTTACGTTTTCGAGTTTATCGGATGCGGTATAGCTACTACCTGTAGTCGGTTCTGTGGTCGGTCTTATCGCCGACCACTCCAAACTTTTTTTGCTGTATCTTAGTAAAAAATATTGAATAAATATGTCTGATACTAAAATCTTTGAACCTGGATCCTATCGTTATCTTCGGGGTGTAAGGCAGTATTCTGCGGGTATAGCTGCACTGGATGGTTATCGTTTAGAGCGTGTACGATTCAGTCGGCCACTACCACTAAAAGAGGGCTTCTTACAAATCCAACAACATCTCGAATCTTTAGGTCGGCCGCTCGCTGCATTTGGAGCCTGTGAATTACGCTCACCCCAGCCATTTACCGAACAAGGCTTTGTCGACTTTAATAACATCTATATAGAAACTTTAAAAGCCTGGGATATTTACGAAGAGGGTGGTGACAATCCCGTTGCACGCTCTAATGTCATTCCGGAATTGAATAAACCATCGAGTCCGAGTATTCATGCTTTTACATACACCATGCCTGATGCTAATGCAAAACCCTCTTTTGTAATCGCCGGTAGTGCTGAAGCCCCGGAGGGTAAGAGTGATTATCGTACTCATAGCATTAGTCTTGGTGACCTATCCCAGGAAGGTCTGTTGAAAAAAGGGCGTTGGGTGCTTGATGAGATGGAACGTCGCATGGCCGGTCTTGGCTTCACCTGGGCAGATTCTACGGCAACACAAGTGTATAGTGTCCATAACATTCACCCCATTATGGCGAATGAAATTGCAAAACGCGGCGCAGCTTTAAGTGGTGTTGACTGGCATTTCAACCGGCCACCGGTGCAAGATTTAGAGTTTGAAATGGACTGTCGCGGAGTTTATGCTGAATACGTTCTGGATACAAGATAGTCCACCTTTTATCTCCCAAACAGGGCACAGTTACACCATAAGTATCTAAATTAGATGAAAAAAATAGTTCTAATCCTCTTCCTCGCCATTATTGCTAATGCAGGTTATGCTCAAAAGGCCTGGATTAATCTCTTCAATGGCAAAGACCTCAAAGACTGGAAAGTGAAGATCAATGGTCATCCGCTGAATGATAATTATGCGAATACCTTTCGTGTTGAAAACGGAGTAATGAAGGTTTCATATGATGGCTATTCTGAATGGAAAGACCGGTACGGACATATCTTCTATAAAAAGTCATTTTCAGCCTACGTTTTGGTGCTTGAATACCGATTCACAGGCGAGCAAATTCCCGGCGGACCTGGATGGGCTGTCCGAAATAGCGGGGTGATGCTACACGGACAATCGCCAGAAAGTATGGGTCTGAATCAGGATTTCCCAATTTCACTCGAAACCCAGTTTTTAGGAGGTAACGGTAAAGATGAAAGAAGTACACCGAATTTATGTACACCAGGAACTAATGTATTCCTGAATGTAAAGCTGTTTACCCCGCATTGTGTTAACTCTACATCAAAAACCTATCATGGCGATCAGTGGGTTAAAGCAGAGATTGTTGTTTTGGGCGACTCATTGGTGATTCATCGCCTGGAAGGGAAAGAAGTCTTTAAATATACCAAACCACAAATCGGTGGTGGAAGTGTTTCCAATTTCGATCCGGCAGTGAAGATAGATGGTCAAGCTTTGGAAGAAGGATCTATTTCCCTTCAAAGTGAAAGTCACCCGGTAGAATTCAGGAACGTGAAGCTGTTTAATCTGGCTAAATACATGAATGATCCGGCAAAGCTGGATGCTAAACTCAAGGGAATACTCGAGTAGGAAGCTGAAAGCCAAAAGGGAATTTCAATCAATAATTAAACTCTATTCTAAAGTTGCGGTTAACAGGTAACTGGTAACTGGTAACAGACAACAGATATCCTAATTCCCCATCGGTCTTCCCTCAGGAAAAATAATAGGTAATTTATCGGGGTCTTTCGTGTTCTTTTTACCGCTGAAATCTGCCGTCAAAAATTCTCCCATATCAATTTTCCCTGAGATTGTGTTCCCGCTGATTGTACCTGCGAAAGTATAGCTGACTGCCGGTCTGCGCCCCGGACTCAGGAATATAACTTCATTCCCCTCGATGCTTCCGGAAACTTCACGTACTGAAAACTCTGTTTTATGGATTCCTTTGAGCCAGTTTCCATCCTGTTCCAGGTATAAAATATGATCACTTTTGCTGCTGAAATAATCTATTTCCAGATCCCATCGACCTCCTATTTTTGAAGATGCCGGCTTCATTACCGTTTCAACCTTCGGACTTCTCTTCTTAGAAAGTAATTCAAAGATTTTATCCCCAACGATCTTATCCTCACCCGGCTGCATTTGGGAAGCATTTATCGAAATTGAAGCCAATCCCGCATCGGTATTTCTCCCTCCGCCTACTGTAATTCGAGGCTTGGAACTGATCAGCTCCTGTATCAGTTCGGCACTGCTCAAATGCAGTTTCTTAGGATCCCATGATATCGTTAAGGAGGCACTTCGGTTATTAATTCCCTCCCGCTCACGAACGGTAGTTTTTACACTCTCTATTCTGGAAACTCTTTTAGCAATAGCATTCACCCAGTTCATCCAGTTCTTCTCGCGCGCAGCATGATCCATTTTTACCCAGGTTTCTACTGCTACCAGCATGCCAAGGGTCTCTTCACGACCAACTTTGTTATCTCGTCCGGCGCCATGATGGGGTGAGCTGGCCTGCCAGGCCGACATCAGAATATTTTCAGGGCCGAGAAGGAGTCCGGCACATTGCGGACCGCAAATTGCTTTCCCCCCACTGTACGCTACCATGGTTGCCCCATTCATCAAATGAACATTCGGAATTGTCAGAATTTCGGCTGCGGCGTCGGCCAGAATTGGGATATTTAAAGGTCTAGCGATTGCAGCAATTGCTTCCAGACTCATTGGTCCGGGAACCAGATTACCACCACTTAACTTGATCATGGCAGTATTAGGCCCCAAAGCATCCTTAAGTTCTTCTATAGCTTCAACCCGGATGATCTTTACCCCAACATTTTGAATGGCAAAATCGTAAGCACTGAATGACCCTGCAGGAATGATGACTTCTGTTTTATCTAATCCGCTCAGATCAGGAATTCGATGGAGTTTCTCAGGATTACCTCCTGCAACACAAGCTGCAGTTGCCATTTTGAGTGCAGCAGCACAGCCGGAAGTTACCATCCCCCATTCGGCTTTAGTTAACTCAGCAAGCCTCTTCCCCACGGCATCAGCCAGTTCATCCATCTGTACAAAATGTCTTGATGCCGAATCCATGGCCGCTCTGACTTCAGGCAGTTCAATTGATCCGCCGATGATGGTGAAGGTACCCCGGCAGTTGATAACCGGCTCAACCCCAATAGACTAGAATATTTGCGGACCAGGTGTTAGCGGACCATCAGGCACAACAGGAACGATGAACTCATTATTAGCCCCCATAGCTGTTTCAGGTGATCCGGTGATAGCTCGTGCCATCGGCAAAAAAGTAAGTCCCTTGATTAATTCTCTTCTTTTCATTGATGATATGTTTATACTGGTTTACCTGAAAGCAATTTCATGTAATTTTCAGAGAAAAGCAACAGGAAGAGCAAGCATAAAGGTGAAAGCTTAGAGCTAAAAGGAAATTTTTATTCTTGATTCAAGATAAACAGCTCATCAAATCAACCTATCCTTAATCACCAGCGTCCCGGCAATCTTATCATGCAGACATTGCTGCTTCCTGTCAAAAAAGCCCATCATATAACCCAGTCCGATAGTGCCTGTACTGATCATTTTGGATAAGTTTCTGATCAATGAATGTCCAAAGGCAATAGGTGCTCCCTTCTCGTCGGATACCTTAAGTCCCATTAAGATTTTACCCCAGCTACCCTGTCTTACTGAGGATTCCATCAGGGTACAATAAATTAGTTTTGAAAGGGGAATGATTGCGAGTCCGGCTACAGAAACAACGATTCGCATTTGTTTCTCATCAATAAAAATCACTACGATTGTTGCAATGACACAATATATGGCGAAAATAATGAAGTAGTCAATGATTACTGCGAGAAGCCTAACGTCCAGGGAAGCGAAGTATTG
>VGGW01000010.1 GCA_016868395.1 Bacteroidota bacterium
TTTATTCTTTTTCAAGAGATGCGAAGTAGCGAATTCTCTATCGGACCAGCTGTTGAGGATTAACAGGAACCTGATCAATAACTGACTTTATTTCAATATTCTATGGCTTATAAAGAAAAGAAGCCGAGGAAACATCCTAAGGGCTAGGCTTGCTTTGTGCTACCCATTATTTATCAGAAGAGATGAGCGATAGTACAATTTGTGATGCAGAAGAAAAATGCCGGATCATCGGAAAAATTCAAATTAGCATTAAAAGAAACTTAAATCCGTAATTTGCGATTAACTCATCTACCTCCTGCAAATACCCTTAAACGAGCAATATTTACAATTATCAGGATTTATAGTTTGTCTGAATGGCACTCTGCTATCGAACAACTCATTCAATTTTTCCCTTAACTTCTGAGCAAACTTTTCTTTAAGTTGAGCCAAATGAGTATTTTCCAATATCAGGCCATTTTTCCCCTTTTCAACAAACTGGGTTCCTTGATTAAAATCTTTCACAGGATATAAATGAGGCTCTACCTGATTCACATTTCTAGTGGTTTCATAAACCAGCGTGTAAAAAAGTGTTTGAATTAGCGCTTTATTCTGACCCTTCCCTTCATCAGCAAACAGATCTTCAAAATCACCATATTTTAACTGATCTTTACCGGTTTTATAATCCACAATTCGCGTTTTGTTACGATGAACATCCACACGATCAATCCTTCCCATTAACCTGACCTGCTCCCTCCTTCCATCGACCTCAATTGAAAATAGAGGCATATAAGTATCTTTTTTTTCTAATTCCTTTATGGTAAACGGCGCTATTTGAGCATCATGCTGTATTACTTTCAAAGCATACTGCTCAATTACCTTAAGTATAATTTGCTGCAAAGCACTTTGATCGGGTTCATCCTCCGGATTGAGATTTAATTCTTCAATCATCGCTGCTTTAGACATAGTAGGTATCAGTTTTGCACGCTGTTTGATGTAATCTGCACTGACTTCCTTTCCGATGGAGTCCTGATAAAAGATTTCCATTACCGAATGCAAAATGGTACCAACTGTGTGGGGTCCAATCTCATCCGGTAAATCCTTTGGCTCTTCCAGACCGGCTATTTTGCTAAAGAAGAATTTAAGAGGACAGCTAATATAATCTGTGAAAGCAGAGGCAGAAATCTTTTTGTCAAATTTAGTTTCAGATTTACGAGTTAAATAACTTTGGAGTTTATGGTAAACCGGTCCTGTTTTTTCTACTTCGATAATCTGTTGAGCGGGTCTATCAATTTTCTGATTCTGTTGTAAAACACGGGTAAACTTAAAAGATGTTTCAAACTCTATTTGCTTTATGAACCTACTTTCCTCACTGGCATTGCCTGATTTATCGTCAGTAAGCCCTACATAAATCAAAGTAATTTTCTTTGCACAGTGCAATAATCGATAAAAGAAATAAGCAAAAATCGAGTTTTGATTTTCCAAAACCGGTAATGCGAACGCTCTTCTCACATTGTCTGGAATGAATGACGGCGTGATACTCACTTTAGGTAAAATCCCCTCGTTCATTCCGATCACAATGAGTTCATCAAAATCAAGACAACGGCTTTCGAGCAAACCCATCACCTGCAATCCGGACAAAGGTTCTCCATCAAAGGGCACGCTAAGTCCTGCCAATGCCCTCCTAATTGTTTTATGAACAAAACTGGCTTTTATATCCGGTAGGTTACCACTGTTTTCAAGATCAGCAAAACTATCTGAAAGAATATTCAAGGTTTTAACCGCCTCTAGAATGAGCAGACTTTCAAGCTTACGCAGATCAGCGATCTGTTCTGAAACCAGCAACAATAAACTTCCCAAATTCTTGATAGAATCCGTAGGTTTAACATAGCTGCTAAAGGTAAGACCTGCAATTTTATTGACTCCTCTGAGCTCCTCTAACTTGAACCTGGATTTCTTTTCATCAATAATTTGTTGGTGGATTTTATCCCTGAACTCAACTTCGGAAGATATCAGGGGGTTGAAGATATAGGTCAGAACTTTAGGGTAAGCAATAGATAAATTATCACCTGCGGCTATTTCTTCCTGAATATCGAGCCAGAGGTCACATAAACCAAATACCGCTGACTGTTCAAAAGGATAGCCCATGGTGATATTCAAATCTTCATCATCCACCGTTTGTAGAACCGGGAGTAATAAACTTTCGTCTGCAAGAATAATAGCCTTTGAAGCAGGATCATTTTTGTCCTGAATGGACGGAAGCAGTTCAGCAAGCAATTTACCTTGAGCAATTTTACCTAAAGTTTGAATTATTTTAACTTCCTTTTGAGGATCATCGATACGATTTTCGGTTATCGCAAACTGGTTATCCAATCCTATGGTATTAATATTTCTCCTGATAAAATAACCGGCTTCCTGAATAGTATTAGAAAAATAATGCGCATCAGCATCAAAATAAAAAGAGCAACGTCCTTCATCCTGCCAAGATTTGAACAAGATCTCCTCTGCTCTGTTAAGGGCACTGAAGCCAACAAAAACAACATGACTGAATTTATCCAAAAACTTCAGTTCAGAATCCTTACCTTCAGCGAGATTTCGATACATTTTAGCACTACTTACCAATCCGAGTTCACTCAATCTTGAATGAAAATTTTGGTAAAGTTGAGGCATCCGATGCCACATTTCTATAAATTTCTCTTGAATTTTATTCTGTTTTTCCTTTGAAAAGGATGTCCAGAAGCTCTCCATAAAAGCAAGCTGCTCTTCTTCAAAATTTGGAAACTGTTGTTCCAGTTCGGCTATACTTCCTATAAGATTGAAAACCTTGGCCGGATCAGCCATATAATAATCAATCTCAGAAAAATCAGAAACAATGATCTCGGCCAAAGGATAAAAAGAATCCACACTTACAGCTTCTTTACCTTCCTTTTTTAATAAGGTATTATATTCGGAAAAGAGAATAAAAAACTGTTTTAATTGTGAGGCACAAACCAGACTTGTTGATTCAGAGAAGAATTGTTGGATGGTATAAAATTGGGGACTCCAAATGGGTTTACCACTAATCTCGGCTAAATATTTGCGCAGAAATAACTGTGGTCTTTTATTGTTAAAAACAAGGGCAATATCTGTCTGATCACTCCCAAACCGATTTAGAAGATCTGTGGCAACGCGAAATAAAAATTTATCAGATGATTGATTCTTCATTTTCAAACTTTCTGTAGTTTGCGATCTTGCGAATACCATAAATAGGCGTCTATTTGCTCAAATTCACCCATTTTCATGAGATTATCACGGTAAATACTGATGTCTTCAATATATTTTTTGTTTTGTGCCCCAAATTTAAAATCCAAAAGGACCGCTCTATTTTCAAAAACAAACAATTTATCGGGTCTTTTTACGATTCCTGAATCAATAATCAAATCCTTTTCACTGATAATGGTTTTAGCTGTTTTGAACCATTGTTTTATTTCCTCCTGAAGCAAAATATCCTCAACGGCCTGTTTAATTTCCTCCTTTTCGGATTCTCTGACCAGTCCTTCCTGAACCTTTTCAGCAATGAGTTTGTCAAGATCTTCGGTACCGCTCAAGGTCTCCAATAATTTATGCATGACAATTCCCTTCCGCTGTTTTGCATTAAACCATGAATCTTCTGTTGCGCTATTTCGCTTAAATCGTTCAGTCAGCTGTTCATTTACATGGTATTCATGGATTTCTAAGGATTCGTATTCCGATACCGCCTTAGCTTCTTTGAGCAAAGTTGGAAGCTCTCCAACCGAATAAGCCAGGTCCTCCTCAGATTCAAAATTCAAGTTTCCTAGTATTTTACTCTCCAATAATTGGAATAGAACAGATTGAATATTTTTTGCTGAACTTTCATTTACTTTAAGGGGAACATCCGGGCAAATAAGACAGAGATAATCTTTTGCTCTGGTTGTTGCCACGTAAAGGGTATTCATCAGATCCATATAGCTCAGCATCAATTCCTCAAAATACTCCTTGGCAAATACAGTATCTGCAAGCCCTTTACTAAGATCTAGCGGGAAGGTTACAAATTGATCGAAACCTGCAGAACCAGCATCTGCCCACAAGAGATTTTTCAATCGGCCATTTGAAGATTTAATAAAATTCCAGTTTAGAAATGGAATGATCACTGCTTTAAATTCAAGCCCTTTGGATTTATGAATAGTCATAACCTGGACAGCATCCTGATTTTCGGATGATGGCAAGGCTTTATTGTAGCCCTCCAGATCCCACCATTCTATAAATGCACCGATACCCTGATCACCGGCAGCAGCAAAAACTGCAACCTGATCCCTAAAGGCCAATAGATAGGGTATAAGAGATTCCGAACCCTGGTTCCCAAGACGGTAAATACGAATCAGTTTTTCGGTTAGTTCACTCACAGGAAGATTTCGGAGCGCATGAACATTCAGATATAACTCAGAAGGTAATATTTCCTCCATGGAGGATACAGAATCAGTAACTATTTTCATCCAATCATTACCATTTAAGTTGATCCGAGTTTGACCTTGATGCTGAATCTCAGTCCAAAGTCTGGCGCATTCAGCATAAAAAATTCCCCTTTCTGATTCCTTTTTTGTCAATAATCGAAAAGTTGAAAGTAATAAAGCAATCGCCGGATTATTGATAATCTTTAATGCCTCACCTGATAATACCTGAAAATTTTTACCCGCAGCTTCTGTTAATCTACTCTGATTTTCCGGCTTTAAAATACAGTCCAGAACTTGTACAGCCTCTTGATTTGATCGAACTAAAATACCTATATCTCGCATTGGAACGCCCTGTTCTAAAAGCTGGATCAGCTTTTCAATGGTATATTCTGCAGCTTCATACTGTTCTTCCTCTTCATCCTGATCCTCAGCTGAAAATGCTTTTGATTTCTTTGTAAAAAACTTAACCTCAATTTTACCCCCTTTAAGCGTTTGGTCGGTTATTTCCTGATAACTTCCCTCATAGGCCTTCACAATCAAACTGCTGTTTTCTTCTTCCCAGTAATTGTGAAGTGATATCGGCGCCGACTCATAAAACAAATCGTTCAAGTTTAGCTGTAAAATTTCCGGGAGACTTTCGTACAAGAAATTATTAAAGCGGATAATGTTTTCGGAGCTCCTTCGATTGTAAATCAGATTTTCCTCCTCCACATTATCCGCATGCAGATCCCTTTTCAGATTACTATGCAGAATCCTCCAGTCGCCATTCCTCCAACGGTAAATCGACTGCTTGACATCTCCTACAACCAGATGAGCTGAATATTTACCATAAGAACCCTCTGCAATCGCATTCTTGAGAAGCGGTAAGAAGTTCATCCATTGAAATTTACTCGTATCCTGAAACTCATCAAAGAGAAAATGCTTGTACTTATTTCCGGTTCTCTCCCAAATGAAAGAGGGATTATCTGTGTCTGAACCGGTTATACCTTTTAAAAGTTGCTGCGCATCTGAAATGAGTAGGGCTCTTTTTTCAGAACGATAATCTTTCAAAAGTTCTGCCATTCGTTGCATCAAATGTAGGTAGGAACTATTCTTATTGATAGCCAGGTAGGTGTTGTATATTTCAATACCTGCATCATAATAAGCAATTAACTGGCCCAAAAGCGGATTTATAGTGTTGTAAAGCTGCCAAACCATTGAACTGTCTCTCAAAGCGCCATTTGGCCATTGGTCGAAATCATTGATTAGTTTCCTAAGAGAATCGACTTTGCTGAATTCTCCCTGAATGATTTTATCCAGCTTGAGAAGTGGATTATTGGTCTTTCCATCCAAATCTTTTGATTCAATCCCCGAAGCGTCAAAAAGTTGCTTAATGTAACTGGTCTTTTCAATTATCTCTTCATTGAAGGTTTTAATCCCTTTCTTAATCTGGTTACGCAAGGCATTAAATTCTTTTGTTTGTTCAATGCCCATAGCCTGCATGGCCTGCTGAAAAGGATAATATCTTTCCTTAAATATTTCATTGGCTAAATCTTTCAGGGTTCGATTGTAATCCCAATCATATCCATCATTTATTCGGTCAATCGCAAGACTGGTCACCCATTCCAATAGGTCAGGGTCTTTTTCAAGTTCAAGATTTAAGGCCTGAACAAGCTCGTCCCTTACTTTTTCGTTATTTACTTCCAGTTTGTACCCACTATCGAGGTTAAGTTCAAAGGCAAAACTTCGAATCAGCTGCTGCACAAATCCGTCAATTGTACTCACTGAAAAGCGACTATAATCGTGTAGTATAGCCGAATAAATTTCTGAGGCTTTAACTCTTAATTCAGAATCTTGTAAGTCGGGATAAATTGCCTTGAGGATTGCCGTAAATTTGGAACTCTGAAAACCGAACTGAGCGAGTTCTTTTAGAGCTGCCAAAATACGTTCCTTCATTTCAGCAGTTGCCTTATTCGTAAAGGTAACCGCCAAAATTTCACGGAATTTGCTTTTGCCGCTGAACAGTAAAACCAGGTAATGCGCCGTCAAGGCGAAGGTTTTACCTGACCCTGCAGATGCGCGAACTAACTTTAGAGCTTTTTGTTGCGACATGTCCGGATCGGGTTTAATTGTTTAATGACTGTTAGACCATCTTGAAAGAGTCATAAAAATATTGATTTTATTAATCAAATAGCTTATCTCTGACTAATTCCTGCCCCGTTATTATAACCAGGATTTACTGTAACGGGTAATTTTCCTGTAGCTTTTAACTCACCTGTAATCACTCTAGATGCAGCACGTTGTGCTTCCTCTGAATTCTGATAATTGACTATCAAAGTTTTTGCTTTTTCAAGTCCGGGAAGACCGGATATGGTATAGGGATTCGCAAAGAGTGTAAATATGCTGTTCATTTTAGCTATATCAGCAACCAGTGTTTTGAGACCGACATTATAATCCAGAACTGCTCCTGGTCTTCTGCGGGTATCATAAATGCTCACAATAATCTGGTCATAAGCCTTGAGTTCCTCCCTCACATTATTTAGATCACTTTCCGATGGATCCTTTGGAAGAAGAAAGATCAATGAGTTTGGTAATAAAGGCTTCATGATGTTTTGAAATGTAGTTAGATTAGGAGTTCCCATACTCACCAAGGCGGTCTTTTTACTCCAATCAAAGTTTTTAATCTGTGAATCGCTATTTAAAATCGTTACTGCAGCATCTGCCAGCTGCTGATTGAGCATTCTGGCCTCCGGACGATTCAAATCGGAAATAATGTCCTCAGGGTTGATAAACTTTTTATTTGACAAACCCGACCAATACTTGGCTAAAAGCACCTTTCTAACACTAGCATTGACACGTTCCCAGCTTAGTTGTTTAGACTTTATCGCTTTAAGTATCAGCTTCACAGCCCTTTTAGAATTGCCTGAAAGTTCAATCACATCAAGTCCGGCAATCAATCCCAACACATCACTCTCCCCTTCCGGAAAGAACTTTGCAACACCTTTCATTTCCATGGCATCCGAAAAAATAAGTCCCTTAAATCCAAGATCCTCTTTCAAAAGTTCGGTAACAATTGGACGAGAGAGTGTTGATGGTAAGTTTGGAGTATTATCAAGAACCGGAATATTCATATGAGCGACCATCACACCGGAAGCCCCTTGCTTAATCAATTCTTTAAACGGAAATAACTCCAGTGAATCAAGCCGCTCCCGGCTAAAAGGTAGTTGTGGCAGATCATGATGTGAATCAACATCAGTATCACCATGGCCGGGAAAGTGTTTGACACTGACCAGCACATTATTGTCCTGAAGCCCCTTCATATAGGCACTAACCTTAGCCGAAACATTGTATTTATTATCCCCAAATGAGCGAATACCAATAACAGGGTTTTTGGGGTTATTATTGATATCAGCAACCGGAGCGAAGTTTACCTGCATGCCTATTCGTTTAAAATCGATTGCAAGCTGCTTGCCCATCTCATATATCAAGTTATTATCCTGGATGGCTCCTAGTGTAAGTTGATAGGGATATGAAATTGTACTATCCAGTCGCATACCCAAGCCCCATTCTGCATCCATAGCAATCAGCAAGGGAACTTTTGAAACCGATTGATAACGATCAGTCAGAGCAGCCTGCCTACCGGGACCACCCTGAAAAAATACCAGTCCGCCGATACGTTCCTTACGAATTAACCTAGCAATGGAATCTTCAAATACCTTTCCCTTATCTGTGTGAGCCCTAACCATAAACAACTGGGCTATACGCTCGCGCCTGTTTAATTTTTTAAAAACAGACTCCACCCAATCATTTGGATTTTCTAATGCACTAATAAATGAGCCCTGGGTTTGCGCTATGCTGAATACCGGACTCAACAGTAAGAAACAAAACAGGAGTTGCTTTAAGTGTAAACTCATAATTAACGGTTAAACATCAGGTCAAATTATCATTTTAGAAATAGAATCAAGCCAAATAATGTAAATAAAAACGTGAAGCCAAGGCTCAGACAAATGCTAAACAACCAAATAGAAAGTTTATCAGCCAATCGATTACTAAGAAATCTGTGTAAAACATAAATTCCGGCAATATTCAAAAAGATGAAAATGAGAATTGCCCAGACGATTATTTTAGTGATGATCATAAATGTCTGTTAAAAATAAAATTAAACTTAATTCAAAAAACAAATTTATTAAAGGATTTGGGTATGAATTAAGTAATTATTCTAAAGGAGACCATCCTCCCAAAGAAAGTGAATGGGTAAAAAGACTTCATCAACTGAATAATAAATTAATTCGAGATCGATATACTATCTTACCAGATTAAATTTAGCCTGATTATTTTTCTCAGTTTTTGGAAAGCAGGGTCTGTTGCTCACGGCTTATTCCGGTCCCGTGTTCTGCCCTATTTTTTTGCGGGAAATTGAATCCTTATTTTAAAATTGAGAAGAGCAAAAAAGATAGAGCTGCCACCCGGGTTTGTTTAACAGTGCCTGTGCTTCTATTGCCGGACTGCCCGTTGCGATGAAAAACAGCATCGGGTAAACTAAACCTTGCCTAAGGAGATATCTTCCGGCTACCGATCATCTGAAATCAAGTAGTATTTCTTGCCGGAAATACTCCGGAGGAAAGGACTAAGCGAAGCGATAACGCGCAGGTATTGTTTTCCAAAATCAAATCATACGCATCCGGAGCGGCATGAAATCCATTATATAGGGTGTGTATTAACCTTACTGATATCGAGCTCGGTTTAAATTACCAGAATTAGCTGAACCCGACTCATGGGATAGTATGCTTTAAGAGTATAATTGAAATAAAAAATGTCCTAAAAGATGATTGGGGCATTTTTTTTAACAAAATCGTTAAAAAGTTTAACGTTGATCAATAATTATCTCTACGATTTTCCAGCTGGTGTCTACTTTACTGAATTTCAGGTTGAATCTGTAGGAACCGGCAATATCTACACGATTACCGTTTATGTTCCCAACACCTTCCACATCAAAATCAGCAGATCCACCCGCAACTGCACCATCCACTTTAAATGCCTTATTCAGGGCAGCAGATCGGCTGATATCATAAATACCTTCTGTAAAGGTGTAAACAATACCTGCCCTGTCGAGTGTATTACCGGAAGGCTCATACATTTTACAGGTCTCGCTCAAATTGGAAGCGATCCAGGCTTTATCCTTTTTTACGATGGCGATCGCAAAACTATCTACCAGACTTTTCAGCTGATCTTCATCCCCCGTCTTTGAAACAGCAACATGTATTTCTGAAAGCGAAAACGCCACAAAAAGTGCCAGCAATAACTTCTTCAATCGATTGAGGCCTATAAATATTTAGTAATTTCGGGCGACATTGGTGTTACCGAAGAACGAAAACGATGAATCAGATTTCCTTCTTCGTCTATCAGGAATTTTTCAAAGTTCCATTTGATATCGCCGGTAAAATCAGGATTAGCGGCGGTAGTCAGGTGTTTGAAAAGCGGACTGATATCGTCTCCTTTGACACTGCTTTTTTCAGCTAAAGGAAAGGTTACTCCAAAATTTTTCTGGCAAAATTCCTTGATAGTTAAGTTTTCACCCGGTTCTTGACCTCCAAAGTTATTGGCAGGAAAACCTATGACTACTAACTTGTCTTTGTAGGTATCGGCAAGCTTCTGAAGATCAGCGTATTGCTTGGTATAACCACATTTAGATGCTGTATTTACAATCAGGACCTTTTTGCCTTTAAATTGTTTCAAATCAAGATTCTTACCGTCAATATTTTGAACTTTGAAGGTATAAATTGAGGGAGGTGGTGTGATAAACATCGCGAGCACCAGAAGTATTGTTTTCATATGATTTTATTTTGATTGAATTTATAAGTTTATTCCAATAGATAAAAATATGAAAAAAGCATAGGAATACCTGTGTTGTCCTAATTTGTTACTTAATAATGACAGCCGGTGAAAAAACTTTTAACTATTATAGTTTGTAGCCTCATCAGTGGTTATGAATTCCTATTCAGGTAAAAAAATCACGGAATACTTCAGATTAACTGTCCGATTTATTTTGAAGCCAGTTCCAACAATACGAAGGACTTAGTGCTGCTACTTTTGTTTCTGATATAAAAATACTGGTTTCTTTTGATGACAAAAAAACTTCCCCGTTTAAGATTTTTAAGGAGGGTTTGTCCATCTTCTATGATCTCTGCCTGTGTATCATTCAGAGATACTAAAACCAGCGAATGTTTTTTATTTTTCACTGTGAAGCTGTTTTCTTCCGTCAGATTCAGTCGATAAGCCCTAACCCGGCTGGTATCGATTTCCAGTTTGAGATTGGGTAAATTCAGAGATTTTTGATCAAAAGTCGTCTTTTTCATTAGAAGTTCCACATCCATCACCTGGAAAGTATCCCTATCGGCGTTCCAAACCCGATGAACCCGATTATTTGGAGGAGCTAAATTTTCGAACCGAATTTACCCTGCTTTCGATTGACCAGCTTTTGGTAATTCACCCTGTACCTGCGAGCCGGTGTGGGTATCCGTAAGCCTGATAAAAAAAGATGGGGTATTATGGAGATGGTATAAAGAGGTATCACCCGGAGGTACCAAAACGTTCAGTATCCTTATTTCATTATTTTTAAAAACAGGGCGATGTCTTGGCTCTTTGTGCACAAGCACCTGAGCCTGTAAGTGATTAAGACTGCCTGTTAAAACAAGAATAAACAACCAAGTGGTGAAACGTAAATTGAGGTAACTCATTCTATACGGGGATTCAAGAGTTGTTTTCGATTAATTTACCGGAAGATTATTGGTAAATGTATTCATTTGGATTAGAAATCCTTGTTTCTATTATTGGACAAGCTCTGTGGAAGGTAGCGAATAGCGGGGGACTTAATAATAAAGTATTGGCTTCATATGATACATCTATCTTTAAACACATACTCCTACCCTAACCACCGATTATCAACATTTTATGCATTTAGGTTCAATTCAAACCTCAAAAAAAAGCCCCACCATTTCCGGCAGGGCTTCAATCTTTTAGCATTAAGCTTTCTCCTTAACTACATCCCCCCTGCGTTCCGCAGTTCAGACACTTGTAACAAGTACCTGATCTCACCATGATATGGCCGCAATTGCCACAGGCAGGTGCGTCAGACTGACCACCACCGGAGATATCCAGAACCGGCTTCAGTTTAAGGCTTGAAGTTGTAGAGGTAACGGTAACCGAAGCCTCAATGAAAGCGTTTGAGGTATCCGGATTCACGTCATTATCGGTCATTTGAGGATTACCAACAACCGCCTTCTGCTCGGTAATCACATGAACAAGATCAGTACGACCCAGGTACTCGTAACCGAGCATTCTGAACATATAATCTACAATTGAGGTTGCGCTCTTGATATTGTCATGCCCTGTAACCATACCTGATGGCTCGAAACGGGTGAAGGTAAATTTATCAACAAACTCTTCCAATGGTACTCCGTATTGCAGACCAACAGAAACTGCGATAGAGAAACAGTTCATCAGGGAGCGGAACGTGGCACCTTCTTTGTGCATATCCACAAAAATCTCACCCAATGTTCCATCTTCGTACTCTCCGGTACGAACGAATACGGTTTGTCCGCCAACTGCAGCTTTCTGTGTGAAGCCACCCCGTTTACTAGGCAAATTTTTACGCTCTACTACTGAAGATAACTGACGTTTGAACTTCGTGTCGGTAGAACGCTCAAGAATAGTTCTTGCAGCATCAAGAACCTGTTCAGCAGTAAGGTCACTCAGTTTCACATTGGCTGCATCACCAAGAACCTCTTCCACGGTATCCAGCTTATCTTCCTTACTGTCGGAAGATTTGGTAGATAATGGCTGAGATAATTTACAACCATCGCGGTAAAGCGCGTTTGCTTTCAAAGCAAGTTTCCATGATAATTCATAGCAATCTTTGATTTCCTCAACGGTGGCCTCATTAGGCAGGTTGATGGTTTTAGAGATTGCACCTGAAAGGAAAGGTTGTGCAGCAGCCATCATTTTGATATGGCCGTGTGCATGAATGTAACGTTCACCTTTTTGTCCGCATTTGTTAGCACAGTCGAAAATTGGGTAGTGTTCCTCTTTAAGATAAGGTGCACCTTCAACAGTCATAGTACCACAGATGTACTCATTGGCTTCAGCAATCTGCTGACGGTTAAAACCGATGGCACGTAAAAGATTGAAATCAGGAGAAGAATATTGCTCAGATTTAAAACCTAAACGGTTAAGACACTCTTCGCCCAGACTCCACTGGTTGAATACGAAACCTATTTCGAATGCTGCAAGTAGCGACTTGTCAATTTTCTCCAGTTCATCCTGAGTAAATCCTTTCGCTGAAAGACTGTCGAAATTAATGTGTGGTGCTCCCTGTAAAGTTGCGGCACCTTTTGCATAATTTACAATCGCTTCAATCTCATGTTCCTTGTATCCTAGATTGCGTAAAGCCGAGGGAACACCCTGGTTAATAATCTTGAAATAGCCACCACCCGATAGTTTCTTGAATTTAACCAAAGCAAAATCAGGCTCAATGCCGGTTGTATCGCAATCCATCACCAAACCAATGGTTCCGGTCGGAGCAATTACGGTAGTCTGAGCATTGCGATAACCATATTTCTCACCGAGTTCAACGGCCTTATCCCATGAATTGCAGGCCGCTGATAATAAATAATCAGGGCAGAATTTAGGATCGATACCCGGAGGAGCGATCTCAAGCCCTTCGTAAGCATCATTATTATAGGCAGCATACCGGTGGTTACGCATCACCCGGAGCATATGCTTTTTGTTTTCTTCAAATTTCTTGAAAGTGCCCAGCTCTTTGGCCATTTCTGCCGAGGTAGAATAAGCAGTACCGGTCATGATTGCCGTGATGGCGCCGCCAATTGCGCGGGCTTTATCACTGTCGTAAGGAATTCCGGCAACCATCAGCATAGAGCCCAGGTTAGCATATCCCAAACCAAGGGTCCGGTAATCATAAGACAATTGTGCTACCTCTTTAGACGGAAATTGTGCCATCAATACCGAAATTTCAAGAACCACTGTCCAAATACGGCAGGCATGCTCAAAACCTTTAACATCAAACACCAGGGTATTGGCATTGAAGAAGTGAGCCAGGTTAATGGAAGCCAGGTTGCATGCTGTATTATCGAGGAACATGTATTCTGAACATGGATTAGAGGCATTGATACGTCCTCCTTCAGGACAGGTATGCCATTCGTTGATGGTGGTATCATATTGAATACCGGGATCGGCGCAGGCCCAAGCAGCAAAAGCGATATCCTGCCATAATTTTTCTGCAGAAATGGATTTAACTGTTTGTCCGCTAATACGTCCGATCAGATCCCAGTTTCCACTCTCCTCAAGTGCTTTAAAGAATGTGTTTGGTACACGAACCGAGTTGTTTGAATTTTGTCCCGAAACGGTTCGGTAGGCTTCACCTTCATAGTCAGAGGAATATCCTGCAGCGATTAAGGCTGCAACTTTTTTCTCTTCTTCAACTTTCCAGTTCACAAAACCTTCAATTTCAGGATGATCGAGATCCAGACATACCATTTTAGCAGCACGGCGTGTGGTACCACCTGACTTGATGGCTCCGGCTGCGCGGTCACCGATTTTCAGAAATGACATCAGTCCGGAGGAATAACCCCCACCTGATAATTTTTCACTTTCACCACGGATCGCAGAAAAATTGGTTCCAACTCCTGAGCCGTATTTGAAGATTCTTGCTTCTCTAACCCATAGATCCATGATACCCCCATCATTTACCAGATCATCATTTACCGAAAGGATGAAGCAGGCATGAGGCTGAGGGCGCTCATAGGCGGAAGTTGATTTTTCTAATTGATCTGTATCCGGATTAACGAAGTAGTGACCCTGAGGTTTACCGGTAATTCCATATGAGCTGTGCAAGCCGGTATTGAACCATTGAGGAGAATTGGGTGCTGCTAATTGACCGACGATGGTATAGACCAATTCATCGTAAAAAATACCCGCATCTTCCTTTGTTGCGAAATAATTATAGCGTTCTCCCCATGATCTCCAGCAATTTGCCATACGATGGGCAACCTGTTTAACACTGTTTTCAGATGAGGTTGTTCCATCTGGCTGAGGCACTCCTGCTTTACGGAAATATTTTTGCGCCAAAATATCTGTTGCAACCTGGCTCCAAGTTTCAGGCACTTCTACATTTTTCATTTCGAAAACAGCATCACCCGCAGGGTTACGAATCACCGAAGTTCGCTTCTCGTATTTGAATAAATCGTAAACGTTTACTCCTTTTTTGGTAAAATATCTTTGAAACTGAAGACCTTTTCCTGTTCCTTTTTTTGATGAGTTTGTAGAAGCTTTTGCCATAAATAATCGTTTAATGCTGTAATTGAGTTAGTTACCCTTAAAAAAAATGTTAGGGGGTTTTTAACCAAATCTATAAGTTGGAGGCATTTTTATGGAAATAGAGTTTTCCACAGATTGTTAGTGTATCTGCACTTCGACACTTAATCGGTTTGCAACAACTTGATTTAAAGCTATTTATCTATGTGGAAAACTCTAAAAATAGGCCATTTCAGGCCATTTTTACTACACCCATTTATACCATAAAAAAGCCGGCAAAAGCCGGCTTTTTTGTTGAAATTTTAATGATAAAAGCCATGGCAATTTGCTAAGGGCCGTTAATGCCCTTGCAAGCATTAAACCAGAAATTATTAAATCACCACTGACCCCTAAAAATAAAATTTATGATCAATTATAAAATTAGTCCGCCTTTGTGGCGGAAGGGCACTTACTTTTCCCTGCAGCTGGAAAAGTAAGCAAAAGAGCCGCGGCTTCCCGGTATTTGTTGTAAATCCACACTTAATCCTATCGGTGTAATCCGAGCCGTATCAATGGTAATGAGCAAATGAATGGATCTGCAACACTTCTCCGGATTACTTAGCTGAAGTGTTTTATGAAAGATAGTGCAAGGATTAAGTGCGCCTTTCCTGCCAAATCTCGGAATGCCGATCCCTGCAATCAGCAATGACGGTAATTTATGAGCGGTTGTAAGCTCGGAGCACTGTCCCAAAACCGTTAATATCAGATAAACCTTTGCGAAGGACGATTCAATCCCCAGTGCCAGCAAAATCAAAAAAAAGCAGCAGATTCTTTCAAATAGCACTTCCGAGCATTAGATTTTGGGATCATACCCGGAATGCTATCATATTGTGATGTCCCCCAAAAGCAGCGATCGCTTTTTTTTGATGCGCAGGGGCTTGTGACCATGGCACCTAGGGATTTAAGTCCCGATTGCCATCGGGATTGGCCTTCAAAAGGAATTCGCCCCCCGGCAATGGAGGGAAGCAAAGTTAAGTGGGAAATCTAATTTTGAATTTAGCTTAACCATCCATTTGAAAAGCCTAAATAGAGATATACTGAATATTACTCTATTTAATTGATAGCCATGATTATTTAAGCCCCAAATAAGATAGAACAAAATAATTTTACTGATATAAAACCCGCTTAAAGTAAACTGATGATTATTAATGAAGTTCTTTTCAATTCTTCTATATCCAAAAGTTTCAATTTATTAACATATTGTGAAAAACTTGATGATTTAGGATTGGTTTAACATGAACTATATTCGGAAACAGAAAAAGAGGAAGAACAGTTGGAACTGCCTTACTCTATACATCCATACAAACGGACGTTGATTTGTAAATTGACCCGAGATTGATTCACTGATACAAAGAGTGTTTTCTTTAGCACCCAGTAAAGTAGTGCTTATCTCATTTGTAAAATTACCTCACAGTCAGATAGTTATCGAATCAGAGTTTTCCACAGATTGTTATTGTATCTGCACCCCAATACTTAATCAGTTACATGATAGTTTGATTAAAAGGTAATTAACTGTGTTGAAAACTCTAAAAAATGGCGATTTAGGATCGTTTTTGTTACACCCGTTTACACAACAATAAAGCCGGCTTTTGCCGGCTTTATTGTTGAATTTTTAAGGCTGTTTATAACCTGAATTAATCGACGATGGTCACTTTAATCATATTGGTCTTACCCTTCTTCTCGATCGGAATTGCAGCGGTATTGATGACCACATTACCCGGCTCAACCAGTTTTTCAACTTTCAGAATCTGATTGACATCCCTGATTGTTTTATCTGTACTCTCAAACTTATCATAATAAAAACCACGAACTCCCCATAGTAGGCTAAGGGTATTCAATAGTTTTCGATTACTCGTAAAAATAAAAGTTGCAGCTTTTGGACGGTAACTGGATATTTCGAATGCGGTATAACCTGATGAGGTCATGGAAATAATACCAACTGCATTAGTTTTTTCAGCAAGATAGACAGCCGATCCACAAACTGCATCACCCATGTAATTGGAAGAATTATTATTTAAAACTTTAGGTGTATTGTATGGATAATCATTATCCTCAACGTTCCGTATGATCTTATTCATGGTTTCTATAACAATCAGTGGATATTCACCAACCGATGTCTCCCCACTCAACATCACGGCATCAGCACCGTCTAAAACAGAATTTGCCACATCATTCACTTCAGCTCGTGTAGGACGAGGGGAGGTAATCATACTTTCTAGCATTTGGGTAGCTACAATAACCGGTTTCGAAGCTGAACGACATTTTCTGGCAATCATTTTTTGTAGTAATGGAACCTGTTCCATGGGCATCTCAACACCGAGATCACCTCTTGCGACCATTACCCCGTCTGTGGCTTCAATAATTTCATCAATATTGTCAACGGCTTCCGGCTTCTCAATTTTGGCAATAACCCGGGCAGTTTTATCGCTTCTGGCAATAATCCGTTTCAATTCAATAATATCATCTGCCGAGCGGACAAATGAAAGTCCAATCCATTCCACATCATTTTTCAATGCAAATTCAAGATTTGTGAGATCTTCTTCTGTTAAACTGGGTATCGAAACCTTGGTATTGGGAAGATTAACACCTTTACGTGAGCTGAGAATTCCTCCGTAAAGCACTTCGCACTGTACAGAGTCTTTATTATTGGTGCTTAACACTCTCATTTGAATTTTTCCATCATCCAAAAGAATAATTTCACCAGAACGGACATCACTTGGAAAACTCTGATAGGTAATGTAAATCTGTTTATCGTCTCCAATCAATTCTTTGGTAGTAATCTCGATTTTGTGACCGCTGATGAGATTGATACCTCCGTCTTTAACCAAACCAATTCGAATCTTAGGACCCTGCAAATCGGCGAGTATGCCAACATTTGTCTTGTATTTCTTGTTAATATCACGAATAATATCAATGACTTTCTGATGATCTTCAGTTTTACCATGTGAGAAATTTAACCTGCAAACATCTACACCCGCCTTAATCATATTTAATAATACTTCCTTCTTTGCAGAAGCAGGGCCTAAGGTGGCTACAATTTTAGTTCTGTTATGAACCGTCTTCATCTGTTCTTCTTTAATTTAAATATCTTTTGGTTAAATTAGTGTACTTAATACACCATCTCGAAAGGCTAAAATATAAGATTTTCTTTAGATTTCAATTTTTTAGGTTCAACTTCCACTGCAACGAGCACTTCCGGAATCTTATTTAAACCATTAATTATCTCTTTGAGGTCCTCTTCATGGATATAGTTCTGAATTAATAAAAAGAAATCTACCTTTTTCATTTCGGGTACCAAAAAACCTTCCGTACCTTTATTTGCTAGGATATATAACTCGGTATCGGATTCAGTCATCAGATAAAAATATCTGCTGAAATAAAATGGGTCTTCATCATTGTTATAGGGGAGTTCAAGATCAGCAATTTTGGCAAAGTTAGTACCCAGTTGTTTATTAGCTTTGTAACAAAACATGTAATCCTTTAGTTGTGCAGTAATGGCTACGAGCACAAAATCGAGGTCAAGTTCAAATTTTAATGTAGTTTTATTCAAGGTACATCCAAAGTGTATTTTACAAAGTTAACATCCTTAATCTTTTATAATGTAGTTAAGTTAAAATAGCTAAAAGCAAAAAGGTTTGAAAATTGCGAGAATTTATTTTTCTTTGCACTGAATTAGTAAACAATTAAACCAAAAAACCATGTCTGATATCGCTTCAAGAGTTAAAGCAATTATCGTTGAAAAATTAGGCGTAGACGAAAGTGAAGTTACACCAGAGGCATCTTTCACCAATGATCTTGGTGCCGATTCATTAGACACCGTGGAATTAATCATGGAGTTTGAGAAAGAGTTCAATGTGGCCATCCCTGATGACCAAGCTGAAACTATCGGTACTGTAGGTCAAGCTATCGCCTATTTAGAAAAGAACGTAAAATAATTTTACGAGATCCTATATTAATGGACCTTAAAAGAGTAGTAGTTACAGGACTAGGTGCGCTTACTCCAATCGGTAATACCATTCCGGAGTTTTGGAATAGTTTGATCAATGGGGTAAGCGGCGCCGCACCTATAACGCACTACGACCCTGAAAAATTCCGGACAAAATTCGCGTGTGAAGTAAAAAACTTCAATCCGGAAGATTTCATGGAGAAAAAAGAGGCTCGTAAACTCGACCCTTTTGTTCATTATGCGATCGCTGCCTCAGATGAAGCGATTAAAGATTCAGGTCTGGACTTCCCTAACCTTGACACCAACCGAATTGGAGTAATTTGGGGTTCAGGAATAGGTGGGTTGAAGACCTTCACCGATGAAGTTGTAAACTTCGCAAATGGAGATGGAACGCCGCGCTTCAATCCATTTTTCATTCCAAAAATGATTCTGGATATTGCTCCAGGGCATATTTCGATTCGTCACGGTCTTCGTGGACCCAACTTCTCAACCGTTTCTGCCTGTGCTTCCTCAACCAACGCATTGATTGATGCCTTTAATTACATCCGCTTAAACATGGCAGATGTGATTGTTTCAGGTGGATCTGAGGCTATTATCAACGAGGCAGGTATGGGCGGATTTAATGCCATGCATGCCCTTTCAACCCGCAATGATGATCCTTCTACTGCCTCCCGGCCCTTTGATAAAGAAAGAGATGGTTTTGTGGCAGGTGAAGGCGCCGGAAGCATTATTCTGGAAGAACTTGAACATGCAAAAGCAAGAGGCGCTAAAATTTATGCGGAATTAGTTGGCGGCGGGATGAGTGCTGATGCAAATCACATCACCGCTCCGCATCCGGAAGGCCTTGGTGCCAAATTGGTTATGACCAATGCCATGAGAGATGCCGGAATTTCACCCTCTGATATTGATTATATCAATGTCCATGGCACTTCCACTCCACTTGGGGATATCAGTGAGGTTAAAGCCATACTTGATCTATTCAAGGAAGATGCATTTAAACTAAACATCAGCTCAACAAAATCAATGACGGGTCACCTTCTGGGCGCAGCCGGTGCTGTTGAAGCAATTGCCTCCATTCTGGCAGTTAAAAATGATATTATCCCTCCCACAATCAATCACTTCACCGATGACCCGGGTTTCGACTCCAGATTAAATTTTACATTTAATAAGGCCCAAAAACGTGAAGTTAATGCTGCATTAAGTAATACTTTTGGCTTTGGAGGACACAATGCTTCTGTAATTTTCAAAAAATACAAAGGCTGATTTTG
The DNA here is from genome assembly GCA_016868395.1 of Bacteroidota bacterium. GTDB lineage: Bacteria > Bacteroidota > Bacteroidia > Sphingobacteriales > Sphingobacteriaceae > Daejeonella. Next base: position 19,989 of record VGGW01000010.1, read on the forward strand.
ATATCATCCCAAATTTCGCATTTATACAAACCTTTATATTTTTCTTATCACTGAAATTAACGGTCATTAATGCAATTTTCCAGAATCTATAAACTTTATTTTTCTCCAAATCGCGTTTACATCAGATCTTTAGAAAATCTTTTAGGTTTTGTTCCGGGAAACTTGCGCCTCTATCGCATGGCATTCAGACACCGTTCTGTTGCTATTGAAATTAAAAACGGTACAAAAAATAGTAATGAGCGGCTCGAATTTTTAGGGGATGCCATTTTAGGGTCTGTTATAGCCGAAATTCTTTTCAAAATGTATCCTTATAAGGATGAAGGCTTTTTGACAGAAATGCGATCAAAAATTGTCAGCCGTTCAAATTTAAACCAACTTGCCAAGCGTCTTGGCCTGGATGAGCATATTGAATATGATAACAGACTAATCGGTCATAACAATAAACAAGGCTCTCTGCTAGGTGATACTTTTGAAGCCATGGTTGGAGCAGTTTACATCGATAAGGGATATAATTTTACCCGTAATTTTCTCATAAATAGAATTATTAAACCTCATGTTGATATCCATACTCTGGAACTAACCGAAACAAATTTCAAAAGTAAACTCATAGAATGGTGCCAGCGCCATGGGAAAGATATTAACTTTGAAATTATTGCCAATGAAGAAGGTGAAAATTCTAAACTTTTTACGATCCAAATCAGTGTTGATGGTATCAATTGTGCGATTGGAAGAGATTATAATAAAAAAAATGCGGAGAAACTCGCCGCCGAAAAGGCTTGTGAGTATCTCAAAATCTAAACATGAATCTACTATTTAGCCTGGAGTCAAATTTTACTGAAAAAGGCCTTTTAGTTTCTTAATTCACTTCCATACCACAAAACTCAAAAATGTAAATTGAAAATTTTAAAAAAAGTTGCTTCAGTTTTGTTTATCCTCTGGGGATTCCTGGTTTTTATCTCAGCAATGATCCTCGTTTTCCCGTTTATTTTACTTTTTTCTACAATTTTTAAGAAAAAAAAGAGCCAGGACATTATTTTCTTCTTCCTAAAAGTTTGGGCTCTGATTTTTTCTGTCTTATGTTTCTTCCCGGTTAGAACCAGAGGCCGAGGTAATTTAAGTTTGGATAAAGCATGTATTTATGTTTGCAACCATAATTCCTACCTCGACGCTATTGCGGTGGTTTTAGCAATTCCCGGATCATTTAAACCTTTAGGTAAAATAGAAATGGTTAAAACTCCATTATTCGGGCTGATTTACAAGCGTGTTGTAGTTCTGATTGATCGAAAAAGTCAGGAAAGCAGAGCGAGAAGTGTAGAAGAGTTAAAGCATGATTTAACTGATGGGCAGTCTATATTGATTTTTCCCGAAGGAACAATGAACAAGACGAATGCAGCTTTATCCGAATTTTATGATGGGGCATTTAAACTGGCCATTGAAACTCAAACCGACATTGTACCCATGGTTATTTTAAATGCCAGAAACTTATTGCCTAGAAACAAACCTTTAGAAATTAAACCTGGCACATTAGAATGTATATTTTCTGAACGAGTGGAGGTAGCCGGACTGACTCAAGAAGATCTGGTTAAATTAAAAAACAAGGTTTATAACCGTACGGAAGAGTTGATTTTAAATAAGCTTGATCCTAATACTTAAGTTTTTTTCCGATAAATCAGGGGCTTTGGGCAGGGAAGGGAGTACACTTTGAGCTTCAGGTCTCCCCCTATCATTGAATATCTTAAGTGACTTTTTTAAATAATTAATCATGGCATATTCATCAAACTTTGAAATGGTTTGATAATCCGGTCGGTATAAAATCATGAAATTTTTTAAATCATTACCGTCTAAACCGGTAAGATTCTTAATCGTATAGGCACTGAAGCGGCGGTCGATCTCCAATTCCTGCAACTCCCTTGTATAATAAGCATTGAAGCGGCGTGCTTGCGCAGGAGTTTTACCAATCAGCTCATATAAGGTAGTGAGGGGTCTAAATAAATAGGCCAGCAGAGGTGGTTTACCCGAATAAAAGGAACCTTTTTTACGGTATTGATCTCTAACCTCATCAAGTTCTTGCTGCTTGGTCTTTCCAATTACTTTTACTTCCGACAAGCTAATTATAGCTTGAAGTATTAACACCTTATCGGAAAGCTCTAAAAGATGAATATTTAATTCTGAATAGCCGGTTTTAGAAAGGCTTAATGTATCTCCAATGGAAGCCGCAATTTTAAAGAGCCCTAATTCATTGCTGTAGGTAGAAATACCCGTTTTCTTGTTGATTATGTACACTCCTCCAATTCTAGCTGCACCTGATTTCTCCATAATCAAACCCTGTACACTACTCTGTTGAGCCATTACAGGTTCGACTAAAACAGGTGCAACAAATAATAGAAAAATATATAAAATTGCTTTCATAGGGTCTCAGATCCCAGAAAAATCAAGTAAAAAAGCCTCAAATTTAATTAGAACCGAGATTTAAAAAGTTTCCAAATAAATTCAAATTTATATTTTGGGATAATGTATGCCCTTGAAGTTACTGGTAATGAACTATTTCAATAAATTGGTTTCCTCATTAGGGAATACAATAAAGGGTTTAAAAGTGCTCGCTTCCTTGGTATCGATAATACCATAGGCAATAATGATAATCACATCACCCTTCATAGCCCTTCGCGCCGCCGCACCATTTAGGATAATATCACCGCTACCTCTTCTACCAACAATAGTATAAGTCTCAAACCTTTCTCCGTTATTGTTGTTGACGATTTGTACTTTTTCACCTTCTATGATGTTAGCAGCTTCCATCAAATCCTGATCGATGGTAATACTACCGATATAATTTAGATTTGCATCGGTTACTTTAACCCGATGAATCTTTGACTTTAGTACATGAATAAGCATCAGGCAATTTAATAACTATGTTACGTTGTAAAATATCGAATTAAACATATTGCAATTTGAAGACAATCGAAGTATTAAAATTCACTGAACCATATATTTTGCAACTGAAATTTTAAGATGTAATTTGTGAAAGATTGGTGTATCAGACCACCTAAATTAAACGATCATAAAAACTATGAAAAGTAAACGTAGAGATTTTTTGAAGTTAGGCGGACTTGCCGGACTAACTTTAGTTGCTAACCGGGTCTTAGGAGACCAAAGAACAGAGTTTGTTGATCTCAAACCTGAACAAAGATTGTTAAACAAGGAGAATAACTTGTTAGGAGAATATTGGATTAATGAACAGATTAAAGCAGATTTTGAATTAGCAAAAAATATTTTAAAACCTACGCAAAAACAGCTTGAACGCGGACTTGAATTACATAAAAATTCATTGGTAATTGATGTATACGGCTTTATGCCCAGAGCGGCTTATGACGGCGGTCAAATTAGCTCTGCTGTAAATTCCGCTGCTTCCATGTTAGAAATTCAGGACTTGCAGGAGGATATGTCAATAACTCGCTTTGTCTATAATAAAAAGGAACGGATAGAATTTGAAAATGCCTGGAAGGCCTCAGGGGTTACCTGTATCATTCAGAATGCCGGCGAAGAGGGAAATGAAATTAAGCGTTTACTTAAACGTTTGGCGCATTTTACCCATGCAACCGATATGATGAGCGAGTTGGTAAGAAAGGCTGCCACGCCAAATGATATCCTTCAGGCAAAAAAGGAAAATCGCCATGCGCTCTATTTTACGGGGAATGGGGTGCCCTTGCCTCAGGACTGGATTTCGGTTGAGGATGAATTAAGGTATATCACTATATTTTTTCATCTGGGTATTAGAATGATGCATCTTACCTATAATCGGAGAAATGTGATTGGGGATGGCTGTGCAGAATTGGCTAATGGCGGACTCAGCGATTTTGGCCGTGAGGTGGTTAAGGAAATGAATCGGGTGGGGGTCATCGTGGATATTGCTCATTCGGGATGGCAAACCAGTTTGGAAGCGGCACAGGTATCAACAAAACCGATGGTTGCAAGCCATACCACAGTGGCTTCAATACATAAACACATTCGTGCAAAGCCGGATCATGTCATTCGCGCAATCGCTGATACAGGAGGCTATATTGGGATCTGTTGCATACCAAGATTTCTTGGAGGTAGTGGGGATATCGCCAGAATGATGCAACATATAGACTACGTTGTTAAAAAGTTTGGTCCTGATCATGTGGCAATCGGAACGGATATTTCATATACCTCTCAATTCGCATCCGAAGAGCGTAAAAAGATTCCCGCCTTCCGCCAGGAAAGAACCCGTTGGGAAGCACTTTGGCCTTCAGATGATTTCAAAGAAAGTCCTGAAATGGTGAACAGTATGGCCTGGACCAACTGGCCTTTATTTACCGTGGGGATGGTTCAAATGGGTTACTCGGATAATGAGATTCAAAAAATTTTGTCAGGAAATTGCATGAGAGTTGCAAATGCAGTACTTGGCTGATGTCGAAGTAGGAAAAACACGATTTTTATAAAATTTCTGAAAGGAAATTGAAATTAAGTTTATTCTTATTATGGGTGTAAACCTTATCTTATACTAAGGTCGATATCAGGAAGATTTTAAAATACCCTTTTAATGGATCTCATGATGCTCAGGAGGCGTATGATTTGATTTTTGAAAGCAATACCTGCCCGTTATCGCTTCGTTTAGTCCTTTCCTCCGGAGTATTTCCGGCAAGAAATACTACTCGATTTCAGATGATTCGTAGCCGGAAGATACCTCCTTCGGCAAGGTTTAGTTTACCCGCTGCTGTTTTTCATCGCAACGAGCAGTCCGGTAATTGAAGCACAGGCACTATTAAACAAACCCGGGTGGCAGCTCTATCTTTTTTGCACTACTGAATTTTAGGATATCGATTCCATTTTCAGCAAAAAAATAGGGCAGAACACGGGACCGGAATAAGCCAGGAACAACGGACCCTGCTTTCCAAAAGCTAAGAGAAATAATCAGGTTCTTGCAAGATCTTTTAGTTCTATCTCACGTTAACTAGATTGTTTATATCGAACTTACCCTAGCTTAGGGAAAACTGAGCTGACTGAGCCTGCAAATACCCAATCGTTTTTTAAAACTGTTAAATACGACTCAGGTTATTTTGTGGCAGCAGCCTTTTAAGCTAAGACTGCTGTGGACATGATATTTGAAGAAGACGCAGTATAAAATACCCGCAAAAAGCTGATGAATTAAATAAAAACTACATCAACAAAAACCAGGCTCTTGCAAGTGAATAAAACGAATTTTTTTACAATTCAGCACTAAATGTTGGTATGTTACGATCAACCTTTTTAACAAGACCCTGCAAAACACTTCCCGGACCTACTTCGGTGAAGGAACTCGCTCCATCTTGCAACATTTTCTGAATTGTCTGAGTCCATCGAACTGCACCGGTGAGTTGTGAAATCAAATTATGTTTAATATTAGCTACATCCGTATAGGGCTTTGCATCAATATTTTGATAAATCGGGCAAATCGGCTGATTAATCTCCGTGCTTTCAATGGCTTTTTGTAATTCAACACGGGCAAGCTCCATCAATGGAGAATGGAAAGCGCCACCTACATTAAGCTTTATGGCCCTTTTGGCACCTGCTTGTACTAAAAGTTCACACGCTTTTTCAATACCTTCAATAGAACCTGAAATTACCAACTGACCCGGACAATTGTAATTGGCAGGTACAACAACCTCGCTAATGCGAGAACATATGTCCTCTACCGTATAATCATCAAAACCCAGTATCGCTGCCATGGAAGAAGGTCTGATCTCGCAAGCCTTTTGCATCGCATTGGCACGGGCACTCACTAATCGTAAGCCATCTTCAAATGATAGGGCTCTGGCACTAACCAAAGCTGAAAATTCGCCTAATGAATGACCGGCTACCATATCGGGTTGGAATTCATTTTTCAGTTCTTTGGCAAGAATGACAGAATGCAAAAATATGGCAGGTTGGGTTACCTTGGTTTGTTTTAGATCTTCCTCGGTACCCTCAAACATGATGTCCGTAATCCTAAATCCAAGAATTTCATTTGCACGCTCAAATAAATTTCTTGCCGATTCTGAATGGTCGTAAAGATCTCTACCCATTCCTGCAAACTGGGCACCCTGCCCCGGAAAAATATATGATTTCATAGCTTTTATTAGCCCTTAGGGTCGATGATTTAAATTATTAACAAAATAAATTATTTAACTCAAGCTTGCGGACACAAGCCTTAAAAACTCAGATCGAGTGGTTTCATTCACAAATTCGCCTGTAAATGCAGATGTAGTGGTAACCGAATTTTGCTTCTGAATTCCTCTCATAGACATACAAAGATGTCTGCATTCAACGACCACGGCAACTCCCGCCGGGTTCAGGGTGTCATGAATACAATCGCGTATCTCATTAGTCAAACGCTCTTGAACTTGTAAACGCCTGGCGAATGCATCTACTACCCTCGGAATTTTACTGAGCCCAACAATATAACCATTCGGAATATAGGCAATATGTGCCTTGCCAAAGAATGGCAACATATGATGTTCGCACATAGAGAACACCTCAATATCCTTGACCACAACCATCTGACTGTAATCCTCTTTAAACATCGCACTCCTTAAAATATCCTGAGGCTTTGCATCATAACCATGAGTTAGAAACTGAAGTGCTTTTGCCACCCGAACAGGCGTCTGTAAAAGACCTTCGCGTGATGGATCTTCTCCTAAATCGCCTAGTATTGCTTGATAATGGGATGCTATCCGCTCTATTTTTTCCTGATCATAGCGGTCTATTTTAACATACCCATCTAATTTATGATCAGTTTGTTTGTTCTCTGTACTCATCTTTTGGGATTCAATTTGATCTAAATTAACCGAAATATTCGACAAAATTATTTTCAGTTTCGTACAATTTTACTGAATGCAAAATTGCACCCAAGGCCTTAATGTGAGGCTCAAGAAGATCAAAAATAGTGATCGCCAACACTTCTGTGGAAGCCATTTTCCCTTTCATAAAATGAACATCCAGGTTAATATTTTTATGATCAAGCTGATCCGTAATATAAATGGTGATGACCCTCTTCAATTCCTTAAGATCAATTACAAAACCTGTTTCGGGATTGATTTCACCCTTAACGGTTACAAAGAGTTCATAATTATGGCCATGCCAGTTGGGATTTGAACACTTTCCGAATGTTTCACGGTTCTGCTCATCACTCCATTCTTCCCTATAAAGCTTATGAGCTGCATTAAATCGCTCTCTGCGAGTAATATAAATCATTTTGAATAAATTATAATGCAAATATACTTAATCTAAAAATGCCTTGAGGACAAATTAACTAATTGCTTAACTTCGTTTAATGAAAATACTTCTTGTAGCTGCAACAAAGGCTGAGATTGAACCATTTTTGCTACATCATGAATTTCCCAATTTTCCTTCTCCGGAGAAAAAAATTGGTAAGCACCTGGTTAGCATTTTGGTTAGCGGTGTCGGAATGGTTGCTACATCCTTTGCTATGGCTAGTTTCTGTACTGAGAAAAAATTCGACCTGGCCATCAATGCAGGAATTGCAGGAAGTTTCGATCCTGCGATTCAACCGGGTGATTTGTGTAGGGTATCAGAAGATATTCTTTCAGAATTTGGGGCAGAGGATGGAGAGAATTTCTTAAGTGCAGATAGTATTGGTTTAGGCAAGAGCCAATTTTATGCCCCAAAAATCTCGGGATTTCCAATCTATCATCAACTTAAGGAAGTTAGATCGGTAACAGTAAATCAAGTCCATGGCAATGCGGAATCCATTTCTAAGTTTATCAATAGATTTTCTCCGCAAATAGAAACAATGGAAGGTGCCGCATTTTTCTACGCATGTGAAAAAATTGGGATACCCGGAATTCAAATCAGGTCCATTTCTAATGTTGTTGAACGACGAAGTCGTGAGAACTGGAAAATTGAACTCGCCATTAAAAATCTGAACAACACCCTGAGTCAAGTTTTAAAGACATGAAACTGAGCCTTGGATTTTCACCCTGCCCGAACGATACCTTTATTTTTGATGCGATGATTCATCAAAAAATTGAGACAGAAGGCTTAAGATTCGAAACGAGTTATGAGGACGTAGAGTCGTTAAACCAGAAAGCCTTCAGATCAGAGTTAGATATCACCAAGCTGAGCTATCATGCCTTTGCTTATGTTACCGAAAATTATGTTTTATTACATTCGGGAAGCGCTTTGGGATTTGGAGTAGGGCCCTTGTTAATTTGCAAAAATGAGGAATTTGCGTTTACAAACAGTTTGGAAGTCTTCAAATCCAAAAATAAGCCGGTCGACGAGCATTTTTCAAATCTCAGAATCGGTATTCCCGGCAAGTATACTACGGCTAATTTCCTCCTAAGCCTGGCCTTCCCCGAGTCAAAGAATAAAGTTGAAATGAAATTCTCTGATATCGAGACTGCACTCCTTAGCGGGCAAATCGATCTCGGACTCATAATCCATGAGAATCGTTTCACTTATCAGAATAAAGGCCTGATTAAAGTAATGGATCTGGGTGAATATTGGGAAAATCTAACCGGAGGTCCTATTCCCTTAGGTGGCATTATGATCAAGAGAAACCTACCGGAGGAAATCAAACAAAAAGTGAATCGCGTCATTCAACGAAGTGTTGAATATGCCTTTGAGAATCCCGAATCAGGAATAGATTTTATTCGTTCACACGCTCAGGAAATGAGTGCTGAAGTGGTTAAAAAACATATTGAACTATACGTTAATAAATTTTCCATTGATCTTGGTGAAGTTGGCAAAAAGGCGGTCCAAACCTTTTTTGATGAAGCTCACAAACTAGGTTTCATCCCGGAAACAAAACAAAACTTATTCCTATAATTGTATAATCCGAAAAATCATTTTCTATGATCATTATTACAGGTGCAGCAGGATTTATTGGAAGTTGTTTGGTTCAAAAACTAAACGAGGAAGGTTTCCATGACCTGGTACTGGTAGATGATTTTTCGAATCCTGAGAAGAATAAAAATTTTGAAGGCAAAAAATTTAGTAAACTGGTCAATCGGGAGGATTTCGCTCATTGGCTGAGAGAAAATCAATTGCATGTTCAATTTGTATTTCATATTGGAGCCCGAACCGATACTACAGAAATGGATATTAATCTTTTCAATCGTTTGAATCTTGATTATACCAAAAGCATCTGGAATATCTGCACCGAATTCGGACTACCACTGGTCTATGCCTCATCAGCCGCAACTTATGGGTTAGGAGAACATGGTTATGATGATGATGAATCGAAAATTCAACTACTGAAACCCCTAAATCCTTATGGTGCCTCTAAGAATGATTTTGATAAATGGGCACTTGAGGAAGATAAAAAGCCCTATTTCTGGGCAGGTCTGAAATTTTTTAATGTGTATGGCCCCAATGAATACCATAAAGGACGAATGGCCTCCGTGATCTTCCATACCTTCAATCAGATCAAAAAAACCGGGGCTATGCAATTATTCCAATCTCATAATCCCAATTTTAAGGATGGTGAACAAATGCGTGATTTTGTTTACATCAAAGACGTAGTCAATGTTTTGTATTTCCTGATGCATCACCGCAAAGATTCTGGAATTTATAATCTGGGCACTGGCAAAGCACGAACTTTCCTTGACCTTGCCACACAAACTTTCCATGCTATGGATAAACCGGTTTCTATCTCATTTGTTCCAACACCCGAGGATATCCGTGAAAAGTATCAGTATTTTACTGAGGCAAGCATGGAAAAGATAAGGTCTATTGGATACAGCCTTGACTTCTATAGTTTGGAAGAGGGTGTTGAGGATTATGTGAAAAATTATCTGATTCCTAATAACTATTTATAGGTCCTAACGGAATTTTCCGTTGAATCCCCCTCTGGTTGGTTAGATCAGCGTAGCAAACACGATCATGTTATATGGTTGGCGATAACACCAACCATAGGGAAATCAATTTTCGTAATCACAGGAAACTCCACAGACAGAAAGAGTTTGTTTTCTACAACTGTTTAGGCTCATTTTTATTGGTCTTTTCTGCTTCCGTCCGCTTATCCGGCTGGTAAATAGCTCCGGTAGCAAAATCAACTATTGCTCCCGGCCAAAATAAAATGATGTCTGCTATTAGGGCTGCTGCACGAACCTTACGCGAAGGTTCACCCTGCACCGGCTTTCTTCTTTGGTATTCAGTGACTTTGCCTCCAAGGATGGTAGCGCATGAACTCATTGAAAGGGCAAAAACTAGTAATAAAAGTTTGGTGATTAGTTTCTTCATGGCTGATGGGTTAATGATTTACAGGTTTGATGAAAACTTCAACCACTTGAAATATACTAAAAATAATTTATTTGCAAGTCATCCTACTATCCCTGCGATCGGTGTTCCCTTTTGGTCGGTGTTTGCATTGTACCAGAATCGATCTATCAAGTTACGATCATAACATGTGTTTGGTAATAAAACCAACTACATGGAAACTCATAAATCCTCTTTTAAGTTATAAGAGTTCTGAACACTCAATCTGGAAGAAATTCCGGATGCAATAACTGAAACAGTGAACACCGTTCCAAAAACAAGCACAAAGTCTGTTAATTTAATTCCTACAGGATAATGATCAATAATCATATTGGTTCCAGACATGGAAATAAACCCGAATTTTTGTTGCAAAAGAATGAAAATCAAACCGGTGACCATTCCAATAAAACAACCCAGCATCGAAATCATCATCCCTTCAATAAAAAATATTCCTCTAATTAGTTGCTTATTCGCCCCAAGACTACTGAGAATGGCAATATCTTTACGCTTATCTATGACCAACATGGCCAAGGAACCGATAATATTGAAAATGGCAATAATAAGCACAAAAGTGAGTATCAAAAAAATAGCCCATTTTTCTGAATTCAAAATTTTGTAGAGCAATTCATTTTGCTGTCGGCGATCTTTAATAATAAAATCTGCCCCAATCCGTTGCTCCAATTCATTACGAAGTGCGTCTATATCTGTTCCTTTTACAGTGTTTATCTCAATAAAAGAGACCATTTTAGTTTCATCAAGTAAGGTGCGGGCAAACTGAATCGGTACGATGATCATATTATCAAATTCCTGCTGCACCGTGAACACTCCAGATGGATAGATGGAACGAATAGTGAACTCATCTGCCGGATTGATCGAACTTGAAGCTCCTTTCTTCGGTGAATAGATATCAAGCGTTT
>VGGW01000011.1 GCA_016868395.1 Bacteroidota bacterium
TTTAAATATTTTTTTCGCAAAGATAAAGGCTAATGAGTTAAATTACTAATGGCATAAGAGAACAATTTGTTGTGGAGGTAGTTTGTAAATTTGAAATGTATGTTATTTCCTTTGGTTGGTGTTCTCCGTACCAAGCGCAGCGAAATATTTTCATTATGCGCCACGCTAGAAGCCCTCATTAATTAGCTTTCTTCCTCCGCCCAGGGCGGATGGTGCGGCAAAATTGTCCAAGCCCAAGCAGAAACCTTCATATCATTCCCGAAGATTCGGGACAGCGGCGGCATTTATTCGCTTTTGTTCATTCTATTTAAGGCACTCATGGTCTCGTCGTTCCTTCTCTGCCTTTTAATTTCTGGCCGTCCGAACGGATTCATACGGGCGGACTGCAGGAACCTCCCGTAGGGAAGCTTGAGCACAAATGAAAACAACAAAAAAAAGCGAAAAAAGTAAAGAGAATAATTAGGAGTTAAGAATTTGATTTTTTATTTTATAAATTAAAAGTCACCGGACACCAGTGCTAATAAAATAAAACCTTATTATTACCTATCCCAAATCATAAAAAATTGAGTAAGGAAATCAATCCATACAAAATCCCATCTTATCTGCAAGTCGGAGACACCGTAGCCATTACTTGTCCGGCAAAAAAACTCCCCCGTACCATTGAAGATGCAGTCAAACTTCTTGAATCCTGGGGTTTAAATGTAGTTCTTGGAGAAACCGTTCATGCCTCCTGGCACCAGTTTGCCGGAAACGATGAACTGCGCACCTCTGATTTTCAGCGTTTTCTTGACGATCCCTCGGTCAAAGCCATTTTTGCAGCGCGTGGAGGCTATGGAACCATCCGCATCATTGACCGCCTTGATTTCTCCGGATTCAGAAACCATCCCAAATGGATTATAGGATTCAGTGATATCACCGTATTGCACAGCCATATCCAGTCTTTGTACCAAACGGAAAGCATCCACGGACAAATGCCTTTAAGCATCAGAGAAGGTTCTGAAATATCTTTGGAAACCTTAAGGAAAGCACTTTTTAATGAAGCGTTTCAATACCATTATACCAGCATCGCCAATAATCGGAGTGCTGAAGCCGAAGGAATATTGATTGGAGGAAACCTCAGTCTGCTCGTGATGATGTCCGGCTCAGTTTCTGAACAGGATTTCTCAGGTAAAATCCTCTTCCTGGAAGATGTCGGAGAATACCTCTATTCCATCGACCGGATGATGTGGAATTTGAAAAGGGCCGGCAAATTAAAGAATCTGAAAGGCCTGATTGTCGGAGGTTTTACCGAAATAAAAGACAATGATATCCCTTTTGGCCAAACGGCAGAGCAAATCATCCTAGACCATGTTCAAGAGTTTGACTTTCCGGTGTGTTTTAATTTCCCTGCAGGACATATTGCAGATAATCGCGCCCTGATTTTTGGCAGAAAATGCCACTTAAAGGTCAAGGGACAGCAGGTTGAACTCAGTTATTTAAATCATGATCCAGAAACATAATTTTATTCATAAAAAAACATCTCATTATGGCACTACTTGATTCATTAAGTAAATACAGAAATACCGGATTGTTAATTATCAGAATTGGACTTGGAATCCTGTTTATGTTTCATGGTTATCCAAAACTTTTGGGCGGACCCGAGCAATGGGAAGCTATTGGTGGTGCCATGAAGAATCTAGGAATTACTTTCGCGCCTGCTGTTTGGGGTCTGATTGCCGGATTGACAGAAACCTTCGGTGGTTTTTTAATCTTACTCGGACTTGCATTCCGACCGGTCTGCGTGCTGCTTACATTTAATTTGATGGTTGCAGCATTGATGCACCTGAAAGCCGGAGAAGACTTTATGGCAGCATCTCAGGCCATTGAAACCGGATGCATGTTTTTTGGTTTACTATTTATTGGACCGGGCAAGTACAGTGTTGATAAGAAATAAATTCCAAGGGAGTTCTATGGTTGGTGATAATACCAAGCACAAGGATATGATGATGAGGCCGACTACAGGGGGGATAATTTTAGTGCCCAACCATGAAAACAGCATTGCTGAACAGCAATTTACCATTCTCCCAAAAGCCCCTGAACAACGGATTATCAGCCATATAAACGACAGAACCACTCCCAATTTCCTGTACGCCAAACAATAAACCATCAGCCAATTTTTTCTTAGCTTCTACCCCGACAAAACCGGTCACATAGTTATTCTTTTTAATTATTCCTACATTCCATCCGCCGGTCAAATATTTATAAACCTTATCATCCAGCTTGAGCGTATGATAGAAATTTGGAAAGCCGAAGCCCAGTGGATGGGTGTTATCCAATTCAACTTTATAAATAGCTCCGGGAATATTGGCACTGACATGCTCACGCTCTCTTTGTTCATAAGCCTTTAGATCCTCATAAATATCTGGATCGGCTTTTTTAGATTCTTCTTTGTTTTTAATGTCAAAACCCTTTTTACCTGCCAATTGAGAAACTGCATTTTTCATTACAATGAGCTTACCTCCGGCACGAATCCATTGCAGCATTTTTTCATTTCCCATATCAGAATAATTTCCATCGGGATAAATAAGAATATCGAAATCATTCCAATTTACATAATTCAAGTCCTGCGGCCTTACAATACTCAAGGGATACCCAATCTCCTGCTCAAAAAAATGCCAAATCTCACCAAGGGAAAGTGAGGAGACAGACTCGCCACCAACAGCAACAACTCTAGGTTTTTTAATAAAGCGCACTTTATTGGAACCTAAATCTGCACCCTTATCTACAAATGCCGAAGGAATGACGAACAGATTGATACCCGATTTTTTTGCAATTTCATTAACCACCTTTTCAAATCCGCCATTAATGGCTTGGTTTCCATTTCGGGTAATAATTAATGAACCCGCATTAAATCGCTTTCCTGAAGTTTCAAACGGAATTTCAGAATACCTTACTTTCACATTATTCTTGAGTAATTCGGTCAAAAATTTGACATCTGAAATTGAATTCCAATTTGCAACAAAGGCTACCGGATTAGAAACTACAGCAGTTGACAAATTGTTATCTGGAATTTGCGTTGTTTCAGGTTTAATACTTTCCTTCGTGGCATAGGCCTGAAGTCCGTGGGCATAAGGCAATGACCAGGCAGTTATATCATAGGTTGCCGAATCTGACACAAAGGTGTTTGGTTCAAATAAAACTTTCAAAAGCACTGATTTTGGTTGATGGGCACTAAGCACCATATCGGTTTTATCGACCCTGAAACTTTCAGTTTTTCCATTAAAATAATTAAAACCCTGAGCCGCTTTCGAAATTCCAAATCCAAACTCAATTCCATTCCTCTGGAGTAATAAAGCCAAGGATTTAATTTTCTCTGTATTCTCACCCTTAATTATGTAGGATTTAAACTCTCCCGGAGGATTCGATTTTCCGGATGTGAAATAATTTTTAAATTCTAAGATGGCTTTTTCTGCATATTGGGAAGCTGCCTCTAAGGTTGATAATCCGGAAGTATGGTGGTGATCGATGCGGTCTTTTAGTGTGAGGGTATCTCCTTCTGCGTTTATTACAGCAAGACCCGCTCTTCCGGATCCACCCTGTTCATAGGTCATACCAATTGAGCCGTTATAAATAGGATAAGTGTCGCCATAGGAAGGATAAAGCAAGTCAAAATTCTCCTTGGTAAAATACATCCATCCGTTTTGGTCAAAATAACGCGCATTGTTCTTGCCAATGATTGTTTGAAATTCCAGCTGCCACTTGCTGATATCCTGATGATAGGGCTCTGCAGCGGGTGCAAAATAATACGGACTATTGATTCCCTGTTCATGAAAATCAACATGAACCTGTGGTAACCATTGGTTGTAAACAGCGAGCCGCTGCCTGGATTCCATCTGGCTTTGCCACACCCAGTCGCGATTCAAATCGAAATAATAATGATTCGCTCTTCCGCCCGGCCAGGGTTCCATGTGTTCACGGGTGAAAGGAAGTGCATCAGGTACCAAATTTTTTATCGGATTATAAAAATTGATATATCGTTCGCGTCCATCCGGGTTTAAGCAAGGATCTAAAATGACTAAAGTGTTTTTTAACCATTCTTTAGTTCTTTTATTGGAGGGGTCGAGTAAATCAAAGGCCGTTTGCAAGGAAGCTTCCGTTGAAACAGATTCATTTCCATGTACATTGTAGCTAAGCCAAACCAAAACAGGCTGATTTTTTAAATCTTCTGCAGGATTTGGAGTATTAAATTCATTCTTCAAACCGGTTAGGTTGATATTCTTCCTTCGGATGTCCTCCAAGCGTGAAATATTGTCATCAGAAGCAATAAAAGCAAGTAACAAAGGACGGCCTTCATTGGTTTTGCCATAGCTTTTTAACTTGATATTTTTGGATACAGAAGCCAGGTAGTGATAATACTCAAGAACCCGGTGGTGTGGTGTAAATTGATCGCCTAATTTATATCCAAGAAATTCGGACGGGGATTGAATCGTTTGTGTGAATCCACTCAGTTGCACTCCTGCTAAAAAGAGAAGCAAAGTAAAATATTTCTTCATTCAGAATCTGCTAATTAGTATTTTTAAGGTCCTATAAGCAATGGGCAGGAAAAAAACAACTGCATGATCAGTAATATTTGATCCCTTTTTCTTTTACCAATGTCACCATTCAGCCAATCAAAATGCCTTTAGAACCTCACCGAATGTACGAGAGAATCTCATAATTACCAAATTCTTCGCCCGAAACGAACAAAAGTATTATCATTGTATTAAGCAATCCGAAATGACTATTGAAGATTTATACAAACTATACAGGAAACACCCTGTGATTTATACCGATACCCGTAAGATCAGTCAATCATGCCTGTTCTTCGCTTTGAAAGGTGAGCATTTCAATGGTAATGAGTTTGCCAAAAAAGCCATTGAAAGTGGAGCTGCTTTCGCAATTGTTGACGATCAACAATATGCTATAAGTGAGCAGTTTATACTGGTTTCTGATGTCTTGGAAACGCTGCAGGATCTGGCTAAATTTCATAGAAAACAGCTTCAGATCCCCATTATCGGAATTACAGGGTCTAATGGAAAAACCACCACAAAGGAACTGATTCGATCAGTACTTGCACAGAGATTCCATACTTTTGCCACAGAAGGGAACCTGAACAATCACATTGGAGTTCCATTAAGTATTTTATCCATCGACGACTCCTACGAAATTGCCATTATTGAAATGGGAGCGAACCATCAGAAAGAGATCGCCTTTCTTTGTGAAATTGCTCAACCAAGTCATGGATTAATCACCAATATCGGCAAAGCCCATTTGGAAGGGTTCGGTGGTATTGAAGGAGTAAAAAAGGGGAAGGGTGAACTTTATCAATTTTGTGCACATACCGGTGGTAC
The DNA here is from genome assembly GCA_016868395.1 of Bacteroidota bacterium. Lineage (GTDB taxonomy): Bacteria > Bacteroidota > Bacteroidia > Sphingobacteriales > Sphingobacteriaceae > Daejeonella. Next base: position 5,370 of record VGGW01000011.1, read on the forward strand.
CCTATTCCTTAATGGGGATGATCCGGTTTTAACAAAAATGAGTTCAACATATGGAATTGAACGCATCATTAAATATGGTTCAAATGCTGATTATTTCATCCGTGCAGGGATCAAAACATCCAGTCCTTACCTGGTTATTGCGTGGAAAAACAACAATAATGTTTCTTCTGAATTAACATTCACAGCAAATTCAAATTTACCCGGGATTTATAATTTTTATAATATTGTATCGGCCATCTGCATTGGCAGCTATTTTAAACTCAATCCTGAACAGATTAATGAGGGAATCCGTTCTTACTTACCACTTAATAACCGGTCTCAGATTTTAAAAACCGAACACAACACGATAATCTGTGATTTTTATAATGCCAATCCAAGTAGTATGCTGGTGGCCATTGAAAACTTAGATTCAATTGAATCAGCCTCCAAAGCAATGATTTTAGGAGATATGTTTGAACTTGGATCCGAGGCTGAAAAAGAGCACCAACTAATTCTTGAAAAAGCAATGGCTGTCAATTCCGAAAAAAAAATCTTTATTGGCGAGGAGTTTTACAAATTAAAAAAAGGGAAAACTGCAGAATTTTTCAAAACAGTTCAGGAGATTGAGCATTTTTTAAAAGATCATCCCATTAAGAACTCTACCATTTTAGTGAAGGGCTCCAGAGGAATGAGGCTTGAATCCTTATTGCCTTTTTTATAATTCCATCGTCATTAATCCCTAGGTATTGGATTTTTTTATCAACTTTTTTCTGTACTGCTGCAAGATCAGAATAATGGGTGCAAAAAGGATTGAAAAAATATAAAGTGAATGTCCGGCCTCAAATATTAGTATTAAAAAAAGGCAAAAAGCAATCATAAATAGTATAAAATAGATATAATAAGGACTTAGCAGAAATTTTTTAAATCCACTCATCTGGATGTTTTATTAATTCGGATTCCGGCATCCGTAACATGATTCAGGGGATTATCCCTCATGTTTTGTTCCAATTCAATGAGGTATTTCCCCTTTAGCCGAAATCTGTAATTTTCTTTAAATAAAATCTGGTAGCTGTAGATATTTCCGGAGCCGCTACCCAACCATTCGCCATCGGGCAGTGCCAGTTTGAATTCCTTTCGCTCCGTAGTTTTTTTGCCATCCGGTCCGATGATATGAATCAACAGAAAAATATTCGAATATTTATAATCTGAAGTATGACGTAGGTTGAGATACAGGTTATAGGGAATCTCCGTTGCATCGATAGTGAACGGAACTTTTACTTTCTCTGAATAAGCCCAATTATGCTTTTCGAGTTTTGTATTGACATCGAGAATAGCCTGCTGATCCTCACAGGAAGAAAGAAAGCCGACCAAAAAAACAAGAAATAAAAACGATAATTTACCCATTTTCATCCGTCTTATTCTTTGGGGTTTCCGGACCCGGGATTTTCACCGGAAGGCCTTTCACGATTATTATTCCTAAAATTTTTTCTTCGTTTATTTTTGCTCATGCCCTCAGGTCTGTCGGCCTGCTGACCCGCAGGTCGTGGTTGCTGATTTGGATTCTGAGGTTTTGGTACCCGCTGTGCGTTTTCCAGATTAGTTGCTGCAGCAGCCTGCGGGTTGCCTGAGCCTTTGGATTTATTTCTGTTCTTACGGTTATTTTTTTTGTTTTTTCCTCCCTTATTATCCAAACGCGTCAAACTATCCTGGCCAACCACATTTTGGTAGTCAAAAACCTTAGGCGCCTGGGGCTTGTTTTCTTCAAGAATCTCAACTTTCAAATATTCAGGTTTTATTCCCTCTTTATTTAATTTTTGAATTTCTTTTACCCTGGCAATATCTAAAGGAATCCAGTTTTCATCATTTGGATAACTAAACCACATCAATTTCTTAAATATGTCAGTTTTCTGGAGCCTTACCGTTCCGGTCATGGTCTCTAAGCGTTCCACATTGTCTGGAATATCTCTCAAGGCATCCATGTAGGTATCGAGTTCATAATTTAGACAACATTTCAACTTTCCACACTGCCCGGCAAGCTTCAGCGTATTTAAGGATAGATTCTGATATCTTGCTGCTGATGTAGAAACTGTTTTAAAATCCGTTAACCAGGTTGAACAACATAGTTCGCGGCCACAAGAACCTATGCCACCCAGGCGGCTGGCCTCCTGGCGCATTCCGATCTGGCGCATCTCAATCCGGATCCGGAAAGCCTCTGCCATCTTTTTAATCAACTCCCTGAAATCAACCCTGCCTTCGGCTGTATAATAAAAAGTTGCTTTCGTTCGGTCGCCCTGATAATCTACATCACTGAGCTTCATTGCCAGACCTAGTTCCTTGGCTAAAATCCTTGCTTTATGCATGGTTTCAAATTCCAAATCCTTAGAGATCTTCCATTTTTCAACATCTGAGGGGCTAGCTTTCCGATAGATCTTCTTGACCACATCTTCCGTCCGAACATGCCTCTTTTTTAGCTGCATTCGAACCAGCTCTCCGGTCAATGAAACATGCCCGATATCAAATCCTCCGGAGGTAGTTTCTACAGCTACCAGCTCCCCGGCTTCGAGGTATAAATTTTCTGTATTGACGAAGAATTCTTTTCGGGAGCCCTTGAATTTAACTTCTATAATGTTAAATGGTTTAAAATTGGAAGGCATATCCATATGCGACAACCAATCATAAACGTCTAATTTACTGCACCCATTGGTAAGGCATGAACCATTACTTTTGCATCCGGCAGGGGCACAGCCACCCGTTGAACAACTACCACATCCCATATCTATTTCAATATATATTGAGTCCCCGAAGGGAGCGTATTAAACTTTAAAATTTTTACGAACCGTAAAGATACATCTAAAAATAAAATTTTTGGATTTGCATTTCGTTCAATGTGATAATGAGCTTTATCGAGCTCATTTATCAAGGCCTCACATTTAGCATAATCCAGTTGCTTGCTGAAATTTTTAACAAAATCGAGTTCAGCTGAAGGTAAATGTACTAAGGATTCGGCACCCGACAAGATCATTATGCATTCGCGAACCAGCTGAATCCCATAATGCAGCATATTTTTCTGATTCTCCCTTCCGATTTTAGAAATGTCATCAACAAAATCAATTATCTGAGCCCCCTTGTCAGTAAATGTCATCCTCATCCAGTTGGTAAAGTTTCTGAAATTATCATGCTCCTCTTCCTTCAAAAGATTCAATGCGGTTTGTATATTTCCCTCACTCAAATAGGCTATTCTTGAAGCCTGAGCTTCTGAAAGGTCTTTATTTTCAATGAGAAAACGAACAATATCTTCATTTTTTAAAGCAGGAATTTTTACCAGCTGTGTCCTGGAAATAATGGTGTTCAAGATTTGATCCTGCTTTTGTGCCACCAAAATTATCAATGTTTTCTCAGCAGGTTCCTCCAGGGTTTTTAAGAGACGGTTTCCCTCATTTTTTAGATATTCGGGAAGCCAGATAATCATCGTTTTATATTCCGACTCAAAGGCTTTTAAGGATAAGCGATGTAAAATATTCAAACATTCAGCCTTATTGATATTGGGCTGCTTATTTTGAGCATCTAATCTAAACCGCCATTCATCGAGGCTAAAATACGGATTAGTCAAAACCAAATCCCGCCACTCTGCAAGGTCGGGCATCGAGTCTTCATTTTCTCCTCCTCTGAAAAATGGAAATGAAAAATGAAGATCCGGATGAATGAGCTTATTGTATTTTCTACAGGATGAACAAGTACCGCAACTATCATTCGGGGTTTTCTCAGTACAGGAAATAAATTGTGCATAGGCCAGTGCGAGTGCGAAACTACCGGAACCCTCCGGTCCAAGAAATAATTGCGCATGACTTACCCGATTCTCAATAACTGTTTGAATCAGTTGTTGCTTTATCTCTTCCTGACCAATTATTTCCTGAAACAGCATGGTGCAAAATAAGAAAAAATACCGTTTAGAACACAGTCAATTCAGTTGTTAAATTCTTGGAATGGCTGGATAAATCTGACCATCAAAACGGTTAATACATTTGGCCAAAACAAAGGGAACTCTAATTATCCTATATTTAAACCAAATTAAATTCAATATGCGCATTCTGGCTTTTGATTATGGTACCAAACGCATCGGTATTGCGGTTACTGATCCTTTACAGATCATTGCCAGCGGCCTGGATACCATACATCCTAAAGACATCATAGATTATTTAAAAAAATATCTTCAAGCTGAGGAGGTAGAACTTTTTGTAGTTGGTGAACCTAAACAAATGGATGGTAGCCCTTCCCGGTCAGCACCTCATATTAAAGGTTTTATATCCACGCTAAAAAAGCATTTTCCGAAAATTCCAGTTGAGCAAATTGACGAGCGTTTTACTTCTAAAATGGCTTCTGAAGTTGTGGCTCAAAGCGGACTAAAAAAATCTGCCAGGCAGGATAAGGCACGCCTTGATACCATTTCTGCCACCATCATTCTACAGACCTATCTACAAAAGAAAAGCCTCGCCTAGGTTTTCGTCCTTAATGGCAATAAGCAATTTCTTATCTTTAGGGCATGGAATTACTCAGCAATGAACTAAAAAATTACCTCGAAACCACCTGTGATCCGGAGACTAAACTGCTTAAACGAATAGACCGAGAAACGAATTTAAAAGTTTCAATGCCTCGTATGCTCTCGGGTCATTATCAAGGCAGGGTACTCAGCATGCTGAGCAAATTGCTTGGTCCAAGAAGAATTCTGGAAGTCGGAACTTTTACCGGATATGCTAGCTTATGCCTTGCAGAAGGTTTGAGCCCTGATGGAATTCTATACACCATCGATATCAATGCCGAACTGGAAGACATGGTACGTGCCAACTTTAGGGAATCAGCACTTGGCGCTAAGATTAATTATCTTGTTGGCAATGCAACTGAAATTATCCCAAACCTGGATGAAGTTTTTGACCTGGTTTTTATTGACGCTGACAAAAAAAATAATGAAACTTATTACAACTTATGTATCGATAAATTAAGATCCGGGGGATTAATTATTGTGGATAATGTTCTTTGGAGCGGGAAAGTACTTGAGAATATTAAGACAGATTCAAGTACTGCCTTAATTGGCAGTTTTAACGATTTCATAGCTTCGGATGAACGGGTTGAAAAATTGATTTTGCCGGTACGTGATGGATTATATATGATTAGAAAAAAATAATGTAAAATGCTAAAATTCAAAACCTTAAAATATTTACTCATCCTGATGCCGTCCATGGTGGTAGGCTTAAGTTCTTGCGGCATTTTGATGAAGAAGAATTCCCATCCCAAGACTCCAGAAACTAAACCGATTACTGTTACTCCCAATAAGCAAGTGGAAAAAGAGACTCCCTCGAAAAATCAGTTTCCGGAAGTTAAAAGTTTTACCGCAATTTCCTACATTGAACGCTTCAAACAAATTGCCATTCGCGAAATGAATAACTCCGGAATTCCGGCCAGCATCACTCTGGCACAAGGGATTTTAGAATCCGGCAATGGAAGCAGTGAGCTTGCCTTGCAAGGAAACAATCATTTTGGAATTAAGTGTACCCCGGATTGGAAAGGAAAAACAATGCTTAAGGATGACGATCAGAAAGATGATTGTTTCAGAGTCTATAAAACTCCCGAAGAATCCTTTAAGGATCATACTGAATTTCTGAAAAGGAAGCGCTATGCTCCATTGTTTGAACTGGATAAAAATGATTATCGTGGATGGGCTATTGGTTTAAAAAACGCAGGTTACGCCACTAACCCCCGCTATGCCGAATTACTGATTAGTCTGATCGAGCGCTATAATCTGAATCGTTTTGACCGATTGGAAACCGGGAATGAAAAAATAATTAGGGAAGACAAAGTACTTACCGAAATTGCAAAAAATATCCCTCTTGAAAAAAAAGAAGAAGCATCACAGGCCGGGGTAACTATGAAAATTCATGAAGTTAAATCTGGGGATACGATCGAATCCATTTCTAAGTTATATGCATTGAGCATTGACCAGATTAAATTACTTAACGGCCTAGAGGATATGAACCTGAAACCCGGTCAGCTCCTGGTGGTATCTAAATAAGTTTAAATCGTTAAAAGTATGCTTTATAAGGATTAAAACCTTAGTTTTAACATCTTGAAAAAGATAATATGCCTCTTTCTGCTACTCTTCTTTAACAGAAGCGAACTCCATGCACAAGACAGAACTGTGCAGGGAATCGTTTTTGATTTGAATAGTAAACAACGCCTGACACGGGTCTATATCTACAATACCCGAACCGGAGAGGGATTTTATAACACCACCAAAGGTGAATTTAAAACCATTGTCCACGATGGTGATGTTCTGGTTGCCGCACTTCAAGGCTATGGCGTAGACACGGTCAGTATTCGTTCAGAAAATACCGTGTTATTTTATCTAAAGAGGAACAGTATTCAATTACAGGAGGTGGTGGTTAGAGATTCTGTTAAATCCCCTGCCAACCAGCTGAAAGCGCGGCAAGAAGAATTTAATACTGCCTATAGTAAAGGCAGAGTGGGAGATATTTTTACTACCGGTGGAAGTAATGGTGGTGGTGGTGCCGGATTAAGCATCAATGCCCTTTACTCACTTTTAAGCCGGGAAGGAAGGAATGCAAGGTTGCTTCAAAAAATTATTGAAAGGGATTATCGAGATGCTATTATTGATTATCGATTTACAAATTCACTCATCAACCGGGTAACCGGATTAAACGGTGAACAGCTGAAAGATTTTAAACAGCAATATAAACCGGGATATTATTTTATCATAGAGGCAAATGATTATGATCTGATCGAATTTATCCGAAAATCATATGCCAACTATCTGGAAAATCCCGCCGCCTACCGCTTGCAGCCTTTGAAAGGCTACTAGTTTGAATTTAGGGATTCGGCTTCCCAAAATGAGACTTATATTAACCTGAGTTCGGTTTCTAGAAGATTAAAAAATATCGATTTAATGGATCTTACGATGCTCCGGACGCATATGATTTTTTTTGGAAAGCAATACCTCTGTGTTATCGCTTCCTGCAGCCCTTTCCTCCGGAGTAGTTCCGGCTTGAAACCGTGTTCTCTTTCAAATTATCAGCAGCCGGAAGCTACTTCCTCCGGCAAGGTTTAGTTTACCCGGAGCTGTTTTTCATCGTTACGGGCAATCCGGTAATGGAAGTACAGGCCCTGTGAAGGAAACCCGGGTGACAGCTCTATCTTTTTTGCCGTACTGAATTTTAGGATAAGGATTCCATTTTCAGAAAAAAAAATAGGGCAGAACACGGGACTGGAATAAGCCACAAGCAAAAGGCCCTGCTTTCCAAAAGCCAAGAAAAATAATCAGACTCCGGCATGATCTTATATCGATCTCAGGTTATTATTAGTGTCACATAATAGATTCTTGTCTATTTTTGAGCGGAAAATCATACCTGATACATGGAAAAGCGAAGCCTGAACAAGTGATACCTAGGGTTGTAATTTGAACTAGGTCTGATTTTACCCCCATGGCGACTAAGTCACATTTAAAATAAGGAAAAGCAAAAAAACATATCAAAAAGAGGGCTTTTTTGTTTTTATTTGTGTTATGCTTCTCAGATTTTTAACCTTTGTATATTTATTTATAGGATTTGCAAGAATAGCTCATGCTCAGAATTCTAATGCTGAGGCTGATACCAGTATTTTAAAACAATTAAAACAATATCCCCGTAAAAATACTCTCCCTGTACGTAGGCCGGTATTATTTCCTGAAACGGTAGTATTAGGTGCTGAATCTGATTTGGCTTTGAAAGTAAATTATTGGCGAAACCTCACTTCTTTTGGATTAAACATCAATCAGGCAGCATTTAGTGATAACTGGGGCGCGGGTGGGGTGAACTCACTATCATTGGGTGGACAATTTTCATACAAGACCGACTACAATAAAGAGGGTAAAAACTTGGCGTCCGAGCTCATCCTTCAATATGGTACGCTAAACAATAAGGGTCAACTCGCCAGAAAAACAATTGACCGAATTTTCCTGGACAATAAAGTTGCCTTAAAACTGTCTAAAAGCTGGTATTTCTTCGGTTCGCTCAACTTTGAGTCGCAATTCGATTTAGGTTTCAGCTTTTCCAGAGACGCCCAGGGTAATGAAAAGCGAACTCTACTTTCGAAATTTATGGCACCGGGCTATCTGACACAATCTTTTGGATTTGAATACAAGCCGGCCAAGCACTTTTTTCTTCGTATCGGTACCGGAACTGCCCGCCAAACTTTTGTACTAGATAAGGACCTTTATCTGACTAACCCAAAGAATTTTGGTGTTATACCCGGTAAGACCTTCAGAAATGAGCTCGCATTTCAATTGGTTAGCTCCTATGATAAGGATATAGCAAAAAACTTAAATCTCAAAAGCCGCTATAGCGTTTTTGCCAACTACGAAACATTGTCAAGAATTGATAACAGGCTTGATCTGACTTTAACGGCAAGTGTAAATCGTCTGATTAATGTCTCTCTTGCAGGAATTATCCTGTATGATGATGATATGGCAAGTAAAATTCAGGCAAGTCAGGCTATGGCCTTCGGACTGGTCTATAAATTGGCGAACTAACTTGTTTGGATAAGCTGATTGAATCGATAAGAAGAAAGGCTGAAGAATGTCCATAAAATTTTTCAGGATAGGTCAGTACCTCCTTTCAACAGAAAATTAAAATAATCTGAATTAAGATTTCCCCGTAATTTCTTGTTCCGACCAGATACATTTGAGAAACTCTATTTGGAATCCTACCTTTGTGACTGTTAAAAGCGGAAAAATAAAATGTTTGAAAATTTACAGGATAAACTCGACAGGGCGTTTAAGGTTCTTAAGGGTCAGGGTAATATAACAGAAATCAACGTGGCTGAAACCATGAAAGAGATACGCAAAGCTCTTCTGGATGCCGATGTTAACTATAAAACTGCAAAAGCTTTTACTGATGAAGTAAAAGAAAAAGCCCTCGGACTGAATGTGCTGACTTCCATTTCCCCGGGACAGCTCTTAACCAAGCTTATGAATGATGAGCTGGCTGCCCTCATGGGTGGTACGGCTGAGGAATTAAATATTTCTGCAAATCCTACCATCATTCTTATCGCCGGATTGAATGGTGCCGGAAAAACTACTTTTTCAGGTAAACTTGCCAATTATCTGGTCACCAAAAAGAATAAAAAACCTTTATTGGTAGCCGGTGACGTCTACCGTCCGGCGGCGATCGACCAACTGGAAGTACTCGGCGGACAGATTGGGGTCCCGGTATTTACGGACCGTGAATCCAAAGATCCGGTTGGCATTGCCAAGTCTGCGATAGCGGAAGCAAAAAAGAACGGACAAAATGTAGTGATCATCGATACCGCCGGTCGACTGGCAATTGATGAGGGTTTGATGAAAGAAATTGCCGAAGTAAAGGCACAAACCAATCCGCATGAAATCCTGTTTGTGGTCGATTCCATGACCGGTCAGGATGCTGTAAACACCGCAAAAGCCTTTAACGACCGCCTTGACTTTACCGGAGTAGTGCTGACTAAATTAGATGGTGATACCCGTGGTGGTGCTGCGCTTTCAATTAAATCAGTTGTAAACAAACCCATCAAATTTATTGGTACCGGTGAGAAAATGGAAGCCCTGGATGTTTTCTATCCAGACAGGATGGCCAGCCGTATTCTCGGGATGGGTGATGTGGTTTCTCTTGTTGAACGGGCACAAATGCAGTTTGATGAGAAAGAAGCTGCCGAACTTCAGAAAAAGATTCGCAAGAATAAATTTGATTTCAATGACTTCCTAAGTCAGATTCAGCAGATCAAGAAAATGGGCAATATGAAGGATCTGATGGGTATGATTCCGGGTGTTGGAAAAGCGATTAAGGATGTGGATATTGATGATAATGCCTTTACACCAATTGAAGCCATCATCCGCTCCATGACTCCTTTTGAGCGGGAAAACCCTGATTCAATCAATCAAAATCGCCGTACCCGGATTGCCAAAGGTTCGGGTACCAATATCACCGAAGTAAACAAGCTGATCAAGCAGTTTGAGGATATGCGTAAGGTGATGAAACAATTCTCCAACCCTGCTGCAGCGGCTAAGATGATGAAGGGCATGCCTAAAATGCCGTTTGGGAAGTAGGGCTTGGTGATGGATTGCTTGGTGATAGATGTGGTTGGTGTTATCACCATACCGGTTTCCCTCTGGTTGGTGTTATCACCATACCAGTTTAAGCCCTCGTGATAAAAATACCGTTCCCTCATTCCTTCCCACCTTTTACTAAACCTTAAGCCCAATCCGTGAAATGGTTCCATAATTTAGGTAACCATGCCATCAAAAACCTTTGGAGGTGCTGTTTTTGGAATTGAAGCGATCACCATAACTATTGAGGTTAATATTAGCGGCGGTCTCAACTATTTCGTTGTAGGTCTGCCCGACAATGCAGTAAAAGAGAGTATGCTGCGGATAGAAAGCGCCCTGAATAATTCGGTCTTTCATATGCCCAGGCAAAGGATTATCGTCAATCTTGCCCCTGCTGATATTCGGAAAGAAGGTTCTGCCTATGATCTGCCTATTGCGATTGGTATTTTGGATGCTTCCGGACAGATTTTCAGCACAAAACTGGATAAATACCTGATTCTGGGTGAGCTTTCTCTTGATGGAGGTATCTAGGCAATTAAGGGAGCCCTTCCAATTGCTATTCAGGGTAAACGGGATGGATTCAAAGGAATGCTACTGCCAAAAGAAAATGCCCGGGAAGCTGCTATTGTTGATGATTTTGAAGTTTATGGAGTAAGCCAGCTGTCGGAGGTAATCGGATTTTTTGATAACAGCCTTGAACTGCAAAGAACCATAGTCAATACCAGGGAAGAGTTTAAATACAATATCAATAATTATGACAGCGATTTCTCTGATGTCAGGGGACAGGAAAATATCAAACGAGCACTGGAAATTGCTGCTTCAGGAGGACATAATTTGATCCTGATCGGTCCGCTGGGAGCCGGCAAAACCATGCTCGCCAAACGACTGCCCACTATCCTGCCTCCTCTGGATCTGTATGAAGCCCTCGATACCACTAAGATCCATTCAGTTGCCGGAAAGCTATCCGCATCCGATTCTCTGATGACTGTCAGGCCATTCCGTTCTCCGCATCATACAATTAGCGATGTTGCCCTGGTTGGAGGTGGCACTAATCCCCAGCCCGGAGAAATCTCACTCGCCCACAACGGCGTACTATTTCTGGATGAGCTGCCCGAATTCAAACGAACAGTACTGGAAGTGATGCGACAACCCCTGGAAGAACGGAGGGTAACGATCTCAAGAGCTAAGCTAAGCGTGAATTACCCTGCAAGTTTTATGCTGGTGGCTTCTATGAATCCCTGTCCTTGCGGTTTTTACAATCACCCCGAAAAGGAATGCATCTGCGCACCGGGTGTGGTTCAAAAATATTTAAGCAAGATCTCTGGACCGCTGCTGGATCTAATCGATCTGCATGTGGAAGTCACGCCGGTAAATTTCAATGAACTCTCTTCAGAGAGGCTTAGTGAAAAAAGCGAATCTATCCGCGAACGAGTTACAGAAGCCAGAAACATCCAGATCAAACGATTTCAAGAAAAAGCAGATGTGTTTTGCAACGCCCAAATGAGTCCGAATATGGTCAGAAATATTTGCAGGATCAATGAAAGCGGACAGGTATTATTGAAACAGGCGATGGAAAAACTGGGTCTTTCTGCCAGAGCCTATGACCGCATCCTAAAAGTTTCAAGAACCATTGCCGACCTGGCCGGTAGTGAGGAGATTCAACTGGAGCATCTGGCTGAAGCAATACATTACAGGAGTTTGGACCAGGAAGGATGGGCGGGGTGATACACTGGTTTGAGGTTATGGTATCGCAAAATGCGATATCACAGATGCAAGCACTAAATGTCATCAATTTAAGAGTCCGCATAGGATATTTGGTCTAAAATTTAAGTGTTGGAGATTCAGGAGATTCCCACTTTCGTGGGAATGACAACTCAGTAAGGAGGAGGGAGATTCCAGCCTCCGCTGGAATCGAAATTGGGAAACTTCCCATAATTGAAGAAGCTGAAAATTCGGGAATTGAAAATTGGGATATAATGGAATATTTTTTTTATGCTAAAAAATATCTATCCTAAATTTTTTAAGTAGGTTTTACAAAAAATATTCGCAGAAGACCATACTATCAAAAACGAATGCTTTATAATGAATTAATGAGCTAAGACAATTGATTCAAACTGGTTTGGTATAATTAAGTGAACTTAGCAGTCGAAAGAGAAAAATAATCTAATTCTAAAGCTTAACCCTAAATGGTATGAGCTTGTAACGAATTGGTGATTTAAAAGTATTCGGTACCCTAAACCGATTCCAGCGGCGGCTGGAATCTCCTTAACCTAACCAACCTATGCCATTCCCACGAAAGTGGGAACCTCCAAAACATTAAATATTAAGTTTGAACGTTTATTAGCCGGAGCCCTACCTAATGCATGTACTGAAATGCAATTTGTATGATTTCTATGTTGTTAAAAAAACACAACGCTATTGCATTTACCAAATATTAGTATTTACTTTGTAAATCAAAGTACTTTTAAATGGAAGAAAAAGATATACATTCTGAACTGGCTTCGATCAGATCGCTAATGGAACGCTCATCCAAATTCCTTTCGCTCAGCGGATTATCAGGAGTTTTGGCTGGCATTTATGCGCTGATTGGTGCATTCATCGGATATAGAATAGTTCACGCGAAGTATACTAATCTTATAGTGACCGACTCCTATCCAGGAAATTCCCAGATTTACCATCAGCTGATATGGATTGCAGCGATCATCCTAATACTCTCCGTTCTAACTGGTATCTTGCTGTCAATCCGCCAGGCTAAAAAACAAGGCGAAAAGTACTGGAATCCGGTAAGCAGACGTTTGATCAGTAGCATGGCCTTTCCTTTATTTAGCGGCGGACTCTTTATACTAGTTCTATTATTTCGAGAGGAGTATGAACTGATAATATCCGCCTCCCTGATCTTTTATGGATTGTCTTTAATATCCGCAAGCCAGTATACATTCTCAGATGTGAAGTGGCTTGGTATCTGCCAGATTATTTTGGGGTTAATGGCGACTCTGATTCCGGCATCCGGACTCTTATTCTGGGTAATTGGATTTGGCCTCCTGCATATTATTTATGGTACCCTCATGCATTTTAAATATAACCGGTGAAGACATCCCTGGAACAATTTGATAAAGCTTTTGAAAATCGGATACGCCTGCAGATCATGAGTGTACTGCTCGCCAATGAGCATTATGATTTTAATTCCCTCAAAGATTTATTGGAATTAACTGACGGGAATCTTGCATCTCATATCAAAGCGCTTGAAAAAGAAGAATATGTAAAGGTGACTAAAACCTTTATCGGTAAGAAACCCAATACCCAATACTCGATCTCTGAAAAAGGTCGTAAAGCCTTTATTCAACATCTTGAAGCTCTTGAAAACTTAATTAATCAGCAGAGGATCTGATAGCTGTAGACTTTAATTCAAATGGGCGATGAATCAGCAAAGTGTAACTAATTTTAGGATACTAATCAATCCAAAACCAATCATTTATGAAGCTTTGGAAACCCATGTACTCAAACCATTAACCCAATCAGGAAAATAAATCTAAATTTGCTAAGCCTGAAAAACTTAAAAGGTAAAATCAAGATTTATCAAAACTTTTATTCTCAAATCGAATCATTGCGGGATGTATTATAAATATTTTCTAACTCTACTTCTTTTCATCGGTATACATCATGCTGCAAATGCAAATTTTGTTTTTAATCCCAATTCAATAGAAGCCTTTCATGCCCTATTTGATTTGCGCTTTAATGATGCCAAAAAAATCATCCGTGAAGAGAAACTGAATAATCCGCAAAACGGCATTCCGGTACTACTTGAAAATTATTTGGATTATTTATTCCTGCTCACTTCAGAAAATGCCAGTGAATTTGAAAAGTTTAAGAACAGAAAATCCGGAAGAATCGATGCAATCAAAAAAAATGATAAAAATTCACCCTATTACCTGTTTGCTCAGGCCGAGATTTACCTTCAATCCGGAATGATTAAAGCTAAATTCGGTGAGTATATGTCTTCTAATTATGATTTTAAAAAGGCTAAAGACTTATTAAAAGAAAATAATGAGAAGTATAAGGACTTTTTGCCCAATCAAAAAAGCCTGGGATTGATTGAGGTAATCTTTGGAGCTATCCCAGCCAATATGAAGGGGATTGCCAGTGTATTGGGAATTGAGGGAAACATAACGAAGGGAACCAGACAATTGGAAAGATTCAGACTGCAGCTTACCAATAGTAAGTTCAACTATTATAAGGATGAAATTGTGTTTTTGCTTTGTTTTACAAATTTAGATGTGATTCAGGCAAGGAATAGTTATAGCTACCTGACACCACTCCTAAATGGCATGAATGAAAAAAGTCTCCTCAAAACCTATTTACAGGCTTACACTGCTTTTAGAACCGGGCATGCCGATGCTGCAATTAAATTCATTGAAGCAGCACCCATAGGAAGTCAGTACGCCGAACTACCACTTATGAATTACCTGATGGGTAATGCTAAACTTTGCCGGATGGATTCGGATGCAAACCTTTACCTCAATAAGTTTGTAAACGAAACGCTCAGTACCAATTATATCAAGGATACCTACTTAAGGCTTGCATTTTATTACCTGATAAGAAATAATATTTCACAGTACAATTATTACCTAAACTTAGTGAGGACTAAAGGTTCAGTGATTAATGAAAAAGATAAACAGGCCTTGAAAGAAGCAAATGACCTCAAGCCTAATTTAGTTTTATTGAAAGCAAGACTCTATTTTGATGGCGGCGGTTATAGCCATGCACTGGGGCAATTAAAATCAATTCAGATAAATGAATTAAAAAGTCAGAAGGATAAACTGGAATACCACTACCGTTTTGCCCGAACCTATGATATGATGAACAATTTTGAAGATGCCCTATGGTATTATCAGCGTACCATTAATCTGGGAAAAAGTCAAGGTTATTACTTTGCAGCCTATTTAGCCTTGAAGTCAGGAAATATTTACGAACACCTCAAAGACCATAAAAAAGCGGCTGAATATTATCATATGGCCCTTGGGATGAAAAATCATGAATATCAAATTGGTATCGATACTCAGGCAAAAGAGGGCTTAAGAAGAATCAACGAATGAGCGCCTATAATTGAATTTTTATACTCGCCAATTATCTTTAATTTAAAAATTACGTTTGATTTTATACTTTTACCTTATCGGCTATCATTAGCTTTTAGAAAGAGGGATTACTATTCAATTATATGCTTAAAATGCCGGAAAAAAAGATACTGATTACCGGAGCAAGCAGGGGACTGGGCCTGGCCATCTCCAATGCCTTAGCGAAAGAATACTCCTTGGTCTTACATGCCACAAAAAAAGAAAGTTTTACCAATGTCGATCCTAAACATCATTTGTTATGTGCCGACCTCAGTAATCCGGAAGAACTCCATGATTTCTGTAAACGTCTGAAAAAAGAACATGGAGATACTCTTTATGGAGTAATCAACAATGCAGGTATTACCTACGATAAATCCCTTATTTATCAGCCGGAGAATGAAATAGACAAACTGCTTCAAGTAAATTTGAAAGCCCCAATCATGATCTGTAAGGCTGTAATGAAGCAATTCCTGATCAACAAACGCGGTGTAATTATCAATGTGAGTTCATGTGTTGGTGAAACAGGTAATGCCTTTCAGGCGGTTTATTCGGCTAGTAAGGCAGGTTTAGCAGCACTTTCCAAATCGCTCGCCCGCGAAGTTTCTGCCCTAAGTGAAGAACATGCCATCAGGATATTAAGCATATCACCGGGTTTTATTGAAACAGAAATGACCGATACGGTACCCGATAAATTTAGACAGGAATATTTAAAGGCCATTCCTGCTAACCGATTTGGTCAGGTCAATGAGGTTGCCGATGTGGTTGCCTTCCTCTTGTCGGATAAAGCATCGTACATTAATGGAACTAACATCAATATAAATGGTGGGATATTATGAAAATGGCCGACACATAGAAAGCCTGTGTTCAATACATCCGAGAGAAATTCTCATTGCCTACGGTCCTAAAAAACTGCTTGTTGATCAATATCATTGGCACTCCCCCAATAAAGGCATTGTTGCAAGTTACACGCCTAAAGATTATGATGTAGAAGACCATTTTGGCATTTTTCGAGGTGTTGACCAAATCGAGTCATTTGTTCAGGCTACTGCTGCCTCTTTATCCATGTTCCTGATCTGTCAGAAAAATGCTTGTGCACCCGAAGATTTAAAGGAAAAATCTGTCCCAAGCTTTATCAGTGTTGGGAATGTAAACTTTATGGGCGCACTTGAAAAGGGAGATACTTATGTTATGCTGGGTAAAATAACATTTTATAAATTTAAACAAATGGTTTGCGATGGGAGGATTTACCAATGTCCACCCGGATTGGACCTTGACGATTATTTTAAAGATTTTAATGAAGAACGTTTATTCAAATATGATTTGTCTCCTGATTTTAAACTTATATCCGATTTATACGATATAACCGGAAGAGAAATTGAAATAGAGTATTTTAGAGCAGCAAAAAAAAAGTAAAAATAAATGGAAAGACAAGAAATTATTGACGGTTTGATAGAAGTACTGAAAACGGTGAGAGTGATAGATCCCGAAAAATTGGTTGGTGTAACAGAAGAAACCGATTTTTTAGCTGATATGAGTGTGCCCTCCTCTCAAATGATTGCCATAGTCGCAAAAGTTGAGCAAAAATTTGGTATTGAGTTTGAAGACGATGATATTGATGATTTAGGCTTAACTGTAAAAGATGTGGTTGATCTCATTTTAAAAGTAAAAGCACGTGGTTAATATTCCGGGCAGAAAGGTGGCTGTGGTGGGTATGGGCGGAGCATTCCCTACTTGCAAAGATCTTTCAGAGTTCAGTAGGAAGTTATTTGCAAATCAGAGCCTGATCCGCACCTTCGATGATGCCATGGCGTATGAGAAGCAGTTCAGGTCTACCGTATCGGGTTTTATTACCGAGTCGGAGATGGACCTGGAAGTAATTTGGGATCCAATGGAAGGTATTTATCCGGAGACCTATGTGGATAAATTGAACCGGATTCCGGATACAAATCTGGCTACTTCAGACGTTGGCAGTATCTGGTCAATGATTGCAGCACAGAATGCCATAAAAATGGCCGGCTGGTCAACAGACCTGGTCCAGTCAGAACGAACCGGTGTTGTCATAGGTTCCGGAGGATCAGCTAATCTAATTCTCAGAAATGGCTGGCACAATTTTTATGTTTTTGGCAGAAAAACACGGCATTCAGGCGGTCATACGGTCGACCGAACCATGACCTACCGCGAAGCGGCCAATGTATCGGTTCTTATAAAAAATAAAGGGGTATGCGAGACCATAAGCTCTGCCTGTGCCACCGGGCTCGGTAATATTGGCTATGCTTATCGTCTAATCAAGTATGGCTTACAAGATCGTGCCATCACAGGCGGAGTAGAAAGCACATCACTTGAAACCTTTATTGGTTTTGATGGAATGATGGTTTTGAGCCGTGGTTTTAGTCCTGAGGAAAGCTCACGCCCATTTGATATGGCCAGAAATGGGTTTGTATGTTCATTTGGTGCTGGTATTGTAGCCCTTGAAGAATATGAGCAAGCAGTATCCCGAGGTGCCAACATTTTAGGGGTGATTGACGAATATTTTAACAATTCAGACGGCGATGGAGATATGTTTTATCCATCATTTGCCGGACAACAACGGTTATGGAAAGGTCTGTTGGCCGGTTCAAATGAAAAACCCGATGTGGTGAAAGTACATGGAACCTCTACCCCATCAGGGGATGCCATTGAATTATTAAGTGTGGTTGATGCACTGGGTGAAGAAGGTTATCACCTATCTGCCCCAAAATCCCAATTTGGACACATGCTGGGCGGTGCCGGCGCTGTAGAATTTATTGCTGCTTTGCTGATGCTTGCGGAACAGAAGGTATTACCCTGCTTAAATTCTCCTAACCTCAACCCTGAATTAGAAACTTTCCAGAAAAACCCGGATTGGAATGGACCCCTAAAGCCTTTGGCTGCTTATCGTCACTTGCTTCCACAAAAAAGTTTTTCAAAACCAATCCATAGTATTGTTTGCCTTAATTATGGGTTTGGTGGCACCAATAGTGCTTTAAAATTATCAAGATATGATAAATAATAACGGTAAAGTTGCGGCAATTTTTGGCGTCAGGAATGAAGAATCCATTGCCTATGATATTGCTTTAAAACTGCATCAGTCGGGTTGTAAAATTGCCTTGAGCTATGTTGACGACACGCGTGATGAAGTGCTTTACCTGCTTGAAAAACTAGGCCTTGATACCGAACTTGCCATGCAGGTTGATGTTAGGGATGAAGCCCAAATCAGTAGTTTTTTGAATGCAGTACATGATTCCCTTGGGCCTATAGATTACATTTTGCATGGGGTTGCCTTTGCCAACAACAAGGTATTGTGTTCAAACTTTATCGGAAGTAAAGAACCCACTCCTGCATACATCGATATCCCTTTCGAGGATCTGATGGATTCCTTTAATATCAGTGCCTATTCGCTGTTAAGAATCGCGCGGGTAGCCGAAAGTTTGCTGCAGAAAAATGCATCCATCCTAACCCTTACCTATAACGCGGCTAACCGAGTTATTCCTCAATATGGAGGAATGGCCATCAATAAAGCGGCCCTTGAAAATATCATGCTTTACCTGGCAAGTTACTTCCGAAATAAGCAGGTTCGTGTTAACGCCATTTCTGCCGGATTGGTAATGACTACTTCCTCAGGCGGAATCAATGGTGTACGAAAAATGCGTAAATTAGGAAAATACACGGCTCCATTGGGAAATATTGATGTCGGTGATGTAGGGGATGCCGCCCTTTACTATTTCTCTGACCTTTCAAAAAAAGTAAGCGGAAATATTCATTTTGTCGATGGTGGATTTAATATTATGGGCGTACCTGTTGTAGATGAAGAATGAGTTGGAAATATCCGTAAGTGAAATAATTGCTCAGCGCACATTTGCTGTAGGAAATGATTTGGTACACATAGAAAATTTTAAACTTTCGCTGAACAAGCTCTTCAAAAACAAGGTCTATACGCCAAATGAGATCGCCTATTGCGAGAGCTTCAGTGATTCATTACAACGCTATGCCTCAACCTGGGCGGCTAAGGAGGCTGTTTATAAAGCCATCAAACAACTAGATCCAACACCTCTGGGATGGAAAAAAATAGAAATCAGCAGAGCAAAAAAAGCAGGAGTACCGACGGTGGTTTTACCGGCTCATCTCAGTAAATATGAACTGAGCCTCACCATATCGCACGATGCAGAATATACCTGGGCGCTGGCATTAATTCATGCAATAGTTTAATCCATTGACCTCACATTTTTATCATTCAGATTTTGTGGATCTCCATTATTATAAATATGGAGCAGGCGAAGCGCATATGCTGTGTTTTCATGGTTTTGGCATGCATGGAAAACAGTTTCGGGAATTAGAGCCTGAATTAGGAAATAAATATACCTTTTGGGGCTTCGACCTGTTTTTTCATAAAGCGACAAAACTTAAGGATCAAAGTCTGGCAAGTGTAAAAATAGGATTAACAAAAAAAGATTTGGCCAATCTTATTGCGGACTTTTGTAAGGTGCAAAACATCAATCGCTTTTCGGTGATTGGCTACTCCATGGGCACGTACTATGCTACCACCATTGCGGAAGAACTTCCCGAAATGATCAATGAATATATCCTTGCGGCGCCATCATCCATCAAGCCGGGTAAGATTCTTAGTTTCTTCAGCAGAAATAAAATCGGAAATAAAATCATGGAGAGCCTGTCTTTAGGAAGTAATAATGGGACGGTTAATTTATTAAATATCTTAAAAAGAACACGGTTTATTGATGACGTGGGCTATAGGATTATTTTAAATGAAATTGAAACCCCTGAATTAAGGTTTAATTTATATGCCAGCCTGACTTACTTACGCTTTTTAATAACGGATGAAACAAAACTCATTCAGGTATTAAATAACCACCCTATTCGAAGTATCTTTATTTTTGGCCTCCGAGATAAATCATATCCCCCAAGTATTGGCAAAACTTTTTTACCACGGATAAAAAAGGCCGAAGTAGTGCAATTAAATGAAGGACATGAAATGATTAACCAAGGTTTTGCGAAAGTTTTAAGAGATTTGCTATTATGATCATTACATCAAAACCATTGTCGCTATTCTGGTTGAAAATCGGAGGTTATTTGGTTTCGAAATTTTTTGAGATCGTGTACTTTAATAAATTGATCATCAAACCCGTTGAAATAAAAGCCGATCATTCTTACCTACTATCCATGAATCACTTCAGTTTCGGCGACGGCTTTTTTGGTTTTTATTTGGCCTATCAGGTGCTTATCAAACAGGATAAAATGAAAAGGCTCTATATCATGTCTTTAAAAAAGCAAATGGACAAGAAGTGGTGGCTCAGGCACCTGGGCTCCTTTTCTATTGATCCCGGAAAATATTCTGTAAAAGAAAGCCTGGCCTATGCGGCAGAACTATTGAATAAGCCGGGTAATTTATTGCTGTTTTTCCCTCAGGGGAATCTCGAAAGCTGTCATATCAGGACAATGCAATTTCAGGACGGCATTGCAAAAATCCTCCCACAAGTGAAAGGCAAGTGTCAACTTTTATGGAGTAGCAACATTATCGAGTATTTTGAAAGCATTAAGCCTTCCATCTATTTTAATATGTTGGATTGTGGTACAGCCGAAAATTTTGATTTTGAACAGTTTATACAAGAGGTAAATCTGTATCATAAGGAGTCACTCCAAAAGAACATTCGGTATACTCAGGAAGATCAATAAAAGTCGGTCTCAGGCATTTATTTTTAAATTGTTTGCAAATCTAACAGTAACCCTATTACGTATCTTTAACAAAATTATAAAATGAACCCTTATCAAAAAATGATACCCGCATTGTCACTAATTCTGATATTATTTTCCTGTGATGCCATCTCCCAGAAAAAATCAGATGTCAGAAAAGTGAAACTCATCGCGCCCCAAGGCAAAGCCATTACTGCCTTTGCCGAAGGCTGTTTCTGGTGTTCTGAGCATATTTTTGAGGCTGTTGTAGGGGTAGATTCAGCCGTTTCAGGATATGCAGGAGGAAATGTGCCAAACCCTACCTATGATCTGGTCAATACTGAAACCACCGGGCATGCCGAAACTGTACTGGTCTATTATAACCCTAAAATCATTTCCTTTGCAGAATTATGCAGGGTATTTTTTGCTTCACACGACCCAACCACCCCAAATCAGCAGGGACCAGACAGGGGTTCATCCTACCGTTCCATATTATTTTACACCGGCGCCACAGAAAAAGCGATTGCAGAGCAGGCTGTTAAAGAGGCGACCAAATCAGGCCAATTCAAAAAACCTATCGTAACTGAGTTGAAGCCGCTTACCGAATTCTACCGTGCAGAGGGCTATCATCAAGATTATATCGAACACAATCCAAATCAGGGATATGTCAGGGCGGTTTCGATTCCTCGATTTAAGCTGTTTAAGAAGACGTATAAGGGACGCTTAAAGTAATAGTATAGAAGGAATTCTCTTGGCTAAAAGCTAAAAGCTAAAGAAAAATTTGTTCTTCACCGAAAAATCTATTTGCTAATTATCTCATTATCAAATTTGCTAATTCAATAGACAAATTGACAAATCGTCTAATTGACAAATCGATTTTCTACCTTTACTAAATGGATTATCAGGTATACCACTTGCAGAATGGAATACGCGTTCTGCATAAACCAAGCCCTTCAAATATTTCGCATTCCTGTATTATTATCAATGCGGGTTCGCGCGATGAAAGCCCCGGCAAAGATGGCCTCGCACACTTCATTGAACACCTGCTTTTTAAACAGACCGAAAAAAGAAATACCAGCCAGATCCTTAACCGCCTCGAATTAGTTGGAGGTGATCTCAATGCATATACCACAAAAGAATACACCTGTATCCATGCTTCCTTTTTAAAACCCCACCTGGAACGATCGTTAAACCTGTTTGAGGATATCGTATTTCATTCCGTTTTTCCTAAAGAGGAAATGAAAAAGGAAAAGGAAGTTATTCTGGATGAGATATCTTCTTACCAAGATCAACCGGATGAGGCTATTAATGATGATTTTGAAGATCTGCTTTTTGAAGGAGACCCCCTGGGTCGTAGTATTTTGGGTACTCCGACAACCGTACAAAGTTTTACAAAAAGGGATATTGTCGATTTCCATCAGGCTAACTACCGCACGGATGAGATCGTGATAGGAATCTGTGGAGATTATGATTTTAAAAAAATTATCAGGCTCAGCAATAAGCTTTTCGGCGAAATTCTGCCAAATTTACCTCAAAGAACCAGGGAAAAAATCGAAGCTTATTCACCAAAAAATCTGGTTTTCACTAAACCCATCAATCAGACGCACTGTGTGATTGGCAACCGGGCCTATTCCATGCACCACAAGCATAAAACCGCATTTCTTCTACTTAATAATCTGCTTGGGGGTACTGGTATGAGTTCGAGGTTGAACCTCGAAATCCGCGAAAAATATGGTATCGCCTACACTATTGAATCAAATTATACCCCAATGAGTGATACCGGTATCTTCTCCATCTATTTTGGTACAGATTCCGAAAAAACTGAAAAAACTCTTAAACTCGTAGAAAAAGAACTGAAAAAACTCAGAGAACAAAAACTTGGTCCGGTACAATTGAGACAATCAAAAGATAAATTTATCGGACAAATTGCACTGGGTGAAGAAAATAGAATGGGATTGCTTATTTCTATGAGTAAAAGTCTGCTTGATTATTCGCGCGTTGATTCGCTCGAAGAAATATTTAGTAAAATAAATGCTGTGTCTGATTCACAAGTGCTCGAAATTGCCAATGAAATGTTCCATCCAAACCTAATGTCTACTCTGATATTTAATCCAAAGGATGCTTATCCTCCATTAAGCCACCATTAAAATGGTTGATTTCCGGCCTAAAAAAACTCTTTTAAAAAATTAAGATTCTCAAACTATGAAGTCCGCCAGATTATTTGATCATATCCAAATTGATGGGTACTCTGCAACACCTAAATATCTTCAGTTAACCAATTCGATAAAAGATGCGATCATCGTCGGTAAAATTAAAAAAGATGAGTTGCTTCCTTCCATCAATGAATTAAGTTGCCTCCTGGAAATTTCAAGAGATACTGCAGAAAAAGGTTACAAGCACCTGAAAAGTCTCGGTATAGTAAATTCTGTTCCCGGAAAAGGATATTATATCAGCAAGGTTGATTTCAGGCAAAGGCTTCGTATCTTTCTGTTATTCAACAAATTAAGTGCCCATAAGAAAATTGTTTATGATGCATTTGCAGCTGCACTTGGAGAACAGGTTACCATTGACTTTTATATTTATAACAACGACTTCGCCCTGTTCAAAAAATTGCTTGAAAATAAAAAAGAAGACTATTCACATTATGTAATCATTCCTCATTTCATTGAAGGCGGGGAAGAGTCTTACCGATTAATTAATGAAATCCCAAAAGATAAACTGGTCCTTCTGGATAAACTCTTACCCGGTGTGGAAGGTAAATATGCTGCCGTTTATGAAAACTTCGAAAAGGATATTTACCAGGCACTGGAACAGGCAAGGGTTCAGCTGGGAAAATACCACACACTGAAAATCATTTTCCCGGATAAAAGCTATTTCCCATATGAAATAATCAAAGGCTTTAACCGTTTCTGCCAGCAATATGCTTTTTCACATAAAATTGTAAATGATATCAGCACTGAACCCATTCAGGAAGGTGAAGTATTCATCAATCTGATGGAGGCAGATCTGGTAACGCTGATTCAGCGGATCATCTCCTTAAGACTAAAAGTTGGAGAACAGGTTGGAGTCATATCCTATAATGAAACCCCACTCAAGAAAGTCATTCTCAACGGAATCACAACCATCTCAACTGATTTTTCAAAAATGGGTGAATTGGCAGCTCAAATAATACTGAACCATTCGCAGAATCATGCTGAAGTTCCCTTCCATCTCACCCTAAGGCCATCGCTTTAGAATATTATAGCCTTTCAAAATAATTGTCTTATCTTAAACGAGAACTCGGTATAATATTTAAAAAGCACATAGAAACATAACAAATTATAGTCTAAAGCTTCATTTTAGACTCAGATAGCCTTGAAGCTTCGCTCCAATTTATGTGATTTACAATCTATGTGCCCTTGAAAGCTTAAAATAAGTGAATCTATGTCGTTAGATAGGTATGCATCGAACTCGCTTTATCATATAATCGCTATTCGGGTTGGCATGACAGTGCATGACAGCCGGATACTAAATGTTGAATAATTTTAAATAAATTCAAAATGCTATAATCCCGATTTATGCAAATAATTTTAGGTGTTTTTTTTCATTTAATAGGAGGAGCTGCATCCGGTAGCTTTTACCTGCCTTTCAAGAAAGTCAAAGGCTGGGCATGGGAAAGTTATTGGATAATTGGAGGCCTTTTTTCATGGCTTATCGTACCGCCGCTTGCGGCTCACCTCACCATTCCGGCATTTGCTGAAATTATCAGCAGTACCGATCATTCCATTCTTAAAGTGACCTTCATCATGGGTTTGTTATGGGGAATTGGAGGCCTAACCTACGGACTTGGAGTTCGTTATCTTGGAATGTCGCTCGGTAACTCTGTTGTTTTAGGTTTTTGCTCAGCCTTAGGATCCTTGCTTCCATCCGTATTTTATGATTTTTATCCTCAAGCCGGAAAAGTGAGCTTTACCCAAATGTTGAATGATGAAGGTGGACGAGTTGTTCTTCTGGGTGTGCTGGTTTGTCTTTTTGGAATATTCCTCTGCGGACGTGCAGGTATGCTAAAAGAGCGTGAATTAA
>VGGW01000012.1 GCA_016868395.1 Bacteroidota bacterium
ATGATCCTTAGCCGGAAGATACCTCCTTCGGCAAGGTTTAGTTTACCCGCTGCTGTTTTTCATCGGGATGGGCAGTCCGGTAATAGAACGCCAGACCCTGTGAAACAAACCCGGGTGGCAGACCTATCTTTTTTGCATTTCTGAATGTTATGTGAGCTATTCAACTCTCAGCAAAAAAATAGGGCAGAACACGGGACTGGAATAAGCCAGGAGCAACGAACCCTGCTTTCCAAAAGCTGAGCAAAATAATCAGGCTCCGGCAAGAGCAAATATCGATCTCAGGTTAAATGGATTAAATTTAAGAAACAGTGGCCAGGTGCGAGTGAAACTGTTGGAATTTACATTTTTAATAAATTGAAAGTCAATTATATAAAAAGATAAATATAGAATGCTGGGCCATCTCAATACCAAGAGTTAAGCACATAGATTGGATTTTAAAAATCGCATGACTTCAATTTAGAGCCAAAGCCCTTATGGAAAAAATAGTTATTTCAGACATTTAAAAATTAGTTTCGGGGATGTGCATTCTCCGGCTTTGAAGATTTCTGCTATATCATGAGAGTATACTTTTATTATTCTATTTTTGATTTCCTTCCATTTTGATGTAATTTCAGCCCTGATGCTGTTTTTGGCTTGTCATCACCTTAAGGATATACCATTATGAATAATAACCTGGCGGAATTTAAGAATCTTGTTGGAACCAAGTTTGAGATGTATAACAGTTTGTTTACCTCTTTACCATTTAACAAGGTTGAAAAAACAGGAATTTTACTTTCACTCTTTTTGCTGCATTGTGAAGATGGTTTTCGCCAGAATCAAAGTCCGGTGGAAATTATTGATACTTTTTTTCACCAATACACCAACTATGCCAGTAGAAAAGAGCAGATAGATCTTTTATTCCGTTTCATTCAATATTCTGAAAGGCAGGTGGTTTTGTTTGATGCACTGGAAGATGCAGCATTTGGTTCAACTCATGATATGGATGGCTCCGGAACCTTGAAACAGTTACAAACTGAAGTTGTTCAGACTAATACGCAGAAACAGCTGGCGGATAAACTGAAAGATTTTTCTGTTCGTATGGTACTCACTGCTCATCCTAATCAGTTTTATCCCAGCGCCGTTTTAGGTATAATTCATGATCTTGGCAAAGCACTTCAAAAGGACGACACCGTATTGGTGAATACCTATTTGCAGCAATTGGGAAAAACTCCGTTCTTCAAAAAGGAAAAACCAACTCCTTATGATGAAGCGGTAAACCTGATCTGGTTTCTTGAGAATGTATTTTATCATTCGGCAGGACAGATTTTATCTTTTCTTAACAGCGAATTTCCGGATGCGCTTACTTCAGAAAATCAATTAATCAGGATGGGATTTTGGCCGGGAGGTGATCGGGATGGCAATCCTTTTGTGAAGGCGGATACGACTATTAAAGTTGCTGAAGCCTTGAGGCAGAGTATTATTAAGTGCTACTACAGAGAAGTGCGATTACTCAAAGGAAGATTAACTTTTCAAGGCGTTGATACTTTGTTAGCTTCTTTGGAAGATCGTTTGTACAATAACTTATTTATTCCAGGATATAAAGCTTACCTCTCAAAGAATGAAATAACTACTACCTTGATTGAAATCAGGGATATTCTAATCGCAAAACATAATAGCTTATTTCTAAATAAAGTAAATAATTTGCTTGGCAAAGTCAATTTATTTGGGCTTTTCTTCGCTTCCCTTGATGTCAGACAAGATAGTTCAGTTCACAGCGACTTGGTTGAATTAATTGCCGAAAAAACAAATGTTTTACCTAAAAATTATTCTGCGCTTCCGGAGGAAATAAAAATCCGGCATTTACAGGATATTAATTCCTTGGTAGTTGATACCGACCTGGATAAAGATACCTTTAATACGCTGTTGGCGATAAGGACTATTCAGCGTTTTAACGGACCTGAAGGATGTCACCGCTATATCATTAGCCATACTACGAGTGCACTTAATGTAATGGAAGTTTATGGTCTATGTCTCATGGCCGGTTGGAAGAGGGAGGAGTTAACCATTGATTTTGTCCCGCTATTCGAAACAATCGGCGACCTTCGAAGTGCAGCCAAGATCATGACAAGCCTTTATCAGAATGAATCCTATCGTAAACATTTAAAACGTAGGAATAACGCTCAAACTATCATGCTCGGATTCTCAGATGGGACAAAAGATGGCGGATATTTGATGGCCAACTGGAGTATATACAAGGCTAAAGAAGAGTTAACAAAAATATCTAGAGAGCATGGGATTGAGGTAGTTTTTTTTGATGGTAGAGGAGGTCCACCGGCCAGGGGTGGAGGTAAAACTCATCAGTTTTATGCTTCAATGGGTAAAAACATTGCCCATAAAGAGATTCAATTAACTATTCAGGGTCAGACGATTAGTTCTAATTTTGGCACGATGGAGTCCGCAAGGTTCAATATGGAACAATTAATGCATTCAGGGATTAGTAATGCTATTTTTTCATCCAGGAGTTCGACCTTGAGTAACGTTGAAGAAGAATTATTACAAGAGTTGGCCGAAGAAAGTTATCAGGCATTTAATGTTCTCAAAAACAATCCTGATTTTCTGGAGTACCTAAATTTTGCAAGTCCTTTAAGTTATTATGCAGAAGCGAACATCGGCAGCAGACCATCCAAAAGAAAATCCGGGAAATTGAATCTGACTGACCTCAGGGCAGTACCTTATGTCGGGGCATGGAGTCAATTAAAGCAGAATATCCCTGGATATTATGGAGTTGGAATAGCTTTTGAAAAACTGGAAGCTCAGGGTAGATGGGGTGAAATTGTCAACCTTTATACAAATTCTTTGTATTTCAGAACTCTCATGGGTAATTGTGAAATGGCAATGAGTAAATGTTTTTTCCCCTTAACTTCATACTTGTCCAATCACACGATATATGGAGGCTTATGGAATTTGTTTCATGAAGAATTTGAACGTACGAAAAAGTATATTTTTATGTTGACAGCAAAAACTGAGCTAATGGCGGATCGCGAGACTGATCAGCTTTCGATACGGATGAGGCAGCGAATTGAATTACCATTAATCACCATACAACAATATGCCTTAGCGATGATTCGGGAAAGGGGTAGCAAATCTTCTGATTCGGCTGAAGTAAAAATATTTGAGAAATTAGTCATGCGTTGTTCTTTCGGGATCATTAATGCAGAAAGAAACTCTGCCTGATTCTTAATTTTTTCCGGCCACAGAAGTGAGAAAAATTGCCTCAACTTCATCATGGTTGACGATATTTTTATCCAGAGGATTATCAGTAGCTTGGAAGACCAAAATCCCCCGAAAACGTGGCATTGTGTCCTAGTACTGTTGTCAATACTGAATCTTAGGATAAGGATTCAATTTTCAGCGAAAAAATAGGATAGAACACGGGACCAAGAGCAACAGATCCTGCTTTCCAAAAACTGAGAAAAATAATCAGGTTCCGGCAGTATCTGATATCAATCCCATATCCTAAAACCTAATTTTAGTCTGTAATAGCTATGGAAACTTAAGATTAAATCTTTAAAGATCCACGGAATCCTCTGGCACCGTAACAAGATTCAGCACCATTGTGATAAACAAAAACATTGCCGTTGCGAAAGTCAGCGAAGATGGCGCCACCCAGTTTCCGAATATTTTCCGGTCTTTTAATCCAGCTGGAGGTTTTGGTGTCAAAATTTCCAAATTGTTGCAAATATCTGTATTCCTCTTCTGATAAGATCTGAATGCCCATAGCATCAGCCATTCCAATCGCACTGTTTTTAGGTTTATGTTCTTTTCTCGATTCCAGAGCATCCTCGTCGTAACATATACTTCTACGGTCTTTCGGACTTTCAGCGGAGCAATCATAGAAAATGAATTCTCCCGAATTTTGATGCAGGGATACAACATCAGGTTCGCCACCTGATTTTTCCATTTCATTGAGCGACCATAGTTTTTCCGAATGACTTGTTAACCTTAATCTGGCTTCCACATCAGCCCATTTCTGTCCATTGTGCCGATTCATGTTTTTTTCAAATCGGGATTTCAAGACCATGAATAGTCTTTCGGCTTCTTCCGGTACCAAGTGTCTGTTTTGTCTCATTAGAATTATTTAATGCTGAAAATAAAATCAAATAACTTTCATTAGCTCCATTCATTAAACTCATTTTTTCTTTTCTGAATGAAAGTCCTATTACTTGAAGCTGTTCCGGACGCTAAAATACATTGTTTTGAAATGGGTTGTTACATCCATGATCACTTATTCCTTGGTTTTTGTGGCTTTGACAATCTTCAAATGCGACTAAGCAACTATTTCCTATGATTCAAGTGTTTTGATTAAACAATGCATGGCCCCAGTTTTCCGAAAAGCTGATTGAAATTTCAAATTTTTGAAAAAAAATAAGCTTCTGACGGTTTGCAAACTGTAAGAAATTTAGTGTCAAAAACTGTGGAAAACTTTTTTGTGGGAGATAGTGGTAAAAAGTGGTAAGTTTTTTACTTTTACAATCGAATTTTTGAATAAATACCCGGTATGTCCCACTTTTTAGGAGAATTTGATTGTAAACTTGATGCTAAAGGCCGGATGATGATTCCATCCAGTCTGAAGAAGCAGCTTCCTGAAGCTGAGCGTGAGGGTTTGGTAATCAATCGGGGATTTGAAAAGCATTTGGTTATTTACACCAAGAGGGAATGGGATAATATTACCGAAGAGTTAAGTAAGCTTAATGTTTATGAAAAGAAAAGTCGTGATTTTATTCGCTATTTCACAAGAGGGGCAACTGAGCTTACACTAGACTCGGCAAATCGTATTCTTTTTCCTAAAGTATTAATGGAGTATGCGGGTATCAGTGGAGAGGTTGTGCTTTCATGTGTATTGAATAAAATCGAGGTTTGGGCTAAAGATGCTTACGACTCTCAGCTGGATAATGAACCTGAAAATTTTTCCAAACTGGCTGAAGAAGTGATGGGTAGTACGGGAAGGAGGCTGCATGACTGATTATCATCATCCGGTGATGTTAAAGGAATGTATTGAAGGGCTAAATATTAAGCCCGATGGAATTTATGTTGACGTCACCTTTGGGGGTGGTGGACACTCTCTTGAAATACTAAAGCACTTGGGTCCTAAGGGTCGTTTGCTTGCATTCGATCAGGATGCAGATGCGCAAAGAAATTTACCTAAAGATGATCGATTAACCTTTATTGATCAGAACTTCCGCTACCTTAAAAATAATTGCCGGCTGCGGGGCGCCATTCCAGCAGACGGAATTCTGGCTGATCTGGGTGTCTCTTCTCACCAATTTGATCAGCCGGAACGGGGGTTCTCTATTCGCTTCAATGCCGATCTGGATATGCGCATGGATCAAGGCGCTTCACTTACGGCTAAGCAGGTAGTTAATTCGTATAGTGAGGAACAGTTGTACCGTATTTTCGGCGTTTATGGTGAAATTAAGAATGCCAAAACCTTAGCTCGAACTATAGTCACCCAGAGGTTAAATAAGTCAATCGATACAGTTGATGAACTGAAAAAAGCAATTTCAAAATTGATTCCAAAGGGTAAAGAAAATAAATATCTCGCACAGGTTTTTCAGGCACTTCGTATTGAGGTTAATCAGGAACTAGAGGCCCTCAAAACCTTTTTAGAGCAAACTGTGGAAGTGCTTAAAACGAAGGGTCGCTTGGTCGTTTTGTCTTACCATTCTCTGGAAGACCGTTTGGTTAAGAATTTCATCACAAAGGGGAAATTTCAGGGAGAAGTGGAAAAAGACTTTTTTGGAAATCAAATAAAACCATTTGAAAGTATTTCACGCAAAGCAATAGTGGCTTCTGACGAAGAAATCAGATTGAATAACCGTGCACGAAGTGCCAAATTGAGAGTAGCAGTAAAAAGTTGAGTTTCGATTAGCTTCAAGAATGAGTAACCAATTTAAACAGGGTAAAATAGAAGAGGAATTGGTACAGGAAGTAGAGCCTTTAGAAGAGCAATCAGAAAGGGCAGAACTTCCAAAGAATTTCCTGATCACCATCTTTACCGATGGGCTAATCTCCAAGGAATTTGCTACCCATTCGCTACCATTCATTGTTTTTATAGCTTTTTTGGCGATGATTTATATTGCTAATCGGCATTTAGCTGAAAATAACATTAGGGATATCGACAAGCTTGGCAGGGAAGTGAAGGAGCTAAGCTGGGATTTTAAAACATTAAAAGCTGATTTAATGTTAAAAAGCACGCAGACTGAGGTAGCAAATGAAGTGGATACATTGGGTCTGATTGAGCCGAATGAGCCACCCAAGAAGATAACAATCGTTGAAGGAGAATTTGAGTAGTTGCTTGATAGTTTATAATTCAGCAAAGAGAATTGAAAATGAAAGATTATGAGCCGAGACAATTTCTCTTGCAGATAACAGACAACAGATAGGATGAACATCAGAAC
Organism: Bacteroidota bacterium; assembly: GCA_016868395.1. Lineage (GTDB taxonomy): Bacteria > Bacteroidota > Bacteroidia > Sphingobacteriales > Sphingobacteriaceae > Daejeonella. The sequence continues at coordinate 6,438 of VGGW01000012.1, forward strand.
CGACATATTGATCCGTGTGTATATCGCCTTTGGGTTGATTGTAGTGTTAGCTTTTGCGGTCCTTTTTAAACTCGTGAAAGTTCAGCTTGTGGAAGGTGATAAATGGAGGGTTATGGCCGATAGTCTTTCAACAAGATTTGCGAATGTTGAGGCAGCACGAGGTAATATATACTCAGTGGATGGAAGTCTGCTGGCAACTTCTGTTCCCGAATATGAGATAAGGATGGACATGCTTGCAGGAGGTATAGAAAAAGATGATATATTTTTCGAGAAAGTAGATTCGCTCGCGGCGCGTCTTTCTATATTTTTTGGTGATAAATCCAGGCAGCAGTATTCGAGTATACTGCGTGAAGCCAGAGCAGATAGTAGCCGCTATTTGCTATTGAAAAGAAATGTAAGTCATAATGAGTTAAAGGAGATTCGAAAATTTCCAATTTTTAATATGGGTCGTTACAAGGGTGGTTTGATTTCTGTCCCTCAAAATAAACGAATTCTTCCATTTCAAACTTTAGCTGCCAGGACTATAGGATACAAGAACAAAAATGTTCAACCGGTTGGACTTGAAGGAGCTTATAGCACCTACATCGACGGAGAAAGTGGTAAGCGTCTTATGCAGCGGATTGCCGGTGGTGTCTATATGCCTGTAAATCAAGACATAGAAATCGCGCCAAAGGAGGGTGCAGATATCATTTCCACGATTGATATCAATATGCAAGATGTAGCGCAGCGTGCCCTAAAAAAACAATTGATAACCAGTGATGCAGATCACGGCTGCGTTATTTTAATGGAAGTTTCCACAGGCGAAATAAGAGCGGTTGCCAATTTTAGCAAGGTGCGGGAAGGTGAATATAAGGAACAGTTCAATTATGCAATCGCTGCAAGTCAGGATCCCGGATCAACCTTCAAACTGGCTTCTTACATGGCATTGATCGAAGATAAAAAAGTGGACACCAATACTTTGGTAGCTACGGGAGATGGAACCTACCGCATACCCGGACATACCATTCGTGATTCACATGGGGGTATTGGAACTGTACCCGTCAAAAGGGCTTTCGAAGAATCTTCAAACGTAGCTATTGCAAAGTTAATTAATACTGCCTACCAGAATGATCAAGAAAAGTTTCCTGCTCATCTGTATAAATGGGGAATAAATAAAAAGCTAATGCTCCAGATTCCGGGTGAGGGTCAACCGGTTATTAAAAATCCTAAAAACAAGAGCTGGAACAAGAAGCAAACACTACCTCAGATGGCTTATGGCTATGAAATGCAAATTACACCTTTGCAAATGCTGGCCTTTTATAATGCAGTAGCTAATGATGGCAGATACATCGCACCTATCTTTGTCCGAGAAATTAGAAGGCTTGGAAATACTGTTGAGCAGTTTAAAGCACGTGTTATTAATGAAAGAATTGTTTCGGATCAAACCATCAAAAAGGCACAGGAACTTCTTGAAGCAGTGGTTGAAAACGGAACAGGGAAAGGCCTTGCCTCACCTTTGTATAAAATAGCGGGGAAAACTGGTACAGCGCAAGTTGCTGATGCAAATAAGGGCTACCGAGTTGACAAGAAATATCAAGCTTCTTTCTGTGGTTATTTCCCTGCCGACAATCCAAAGTATTCCTTAATTGTTGTAGTCAACAACCCTCGTAAAGGCACGTATTATGCTGCTTCAGTTGCCGGTCCGGTGTTCAGGGAAATAGCCGACCGAGTTTTTGCAAGTGATATCAATATGTTTGATCCGCTGAAGGACCAAAAATTCACCGGGAATTTGAGCTTCCCTGAAGCTAAAGCCGGTGAGCGGAAAGCGACTCAGGCTGTTTATAAGGCGTTTGGTATCAAGGCCTTATTTGCTTCGAATTCAGATTACGTAAGCATCGACACGAATAAGGGTGTTTTTTCTCAAGAGGTAAAAATTGCGGAAGGTTTTGTGCCTGACCTTAGTGGGATGGGGTTAAAAGACGCACTTTATGTAGCGGGTAATTCAGGCTTAAAAGTAGTAGTTCGAGGTCGTGGAAAGGTAGTGATGCAGTCGCTTGCTCCGGGAACTATTGTTCAAAAGGGACTTCCCATTACAATAGAACTGCAATAATGATGAAGCTGAGAGATATATTATATGGCGTATCACTAAGACAGGTTTCGGGTTCAACCAATTCCAAAGTTTCGGGGATATGCTTTGACTCCCGACAAGTTTCTCCAGGGGTATTATTTGTTGCAATCAGAGGAACTGAGTCAGATGGCCATGCTTTTATCAACCGAGCCCTGGATCAGGGTGCTATCGCAGTATTATGCGAAGAGTTTCCTCCTGAATTTCGAGAAAAGGTCAGTTATTTATTGGTGGATAATTCAGCCAGAGCACTTGGAATAGTCGCATCTAATTTCTACGATAACCCATCTTCCAAATTGAAATTGGTTGGGGTGACCGGAACGAATGGAAAGACTACCATTGCCACCCTTTTATATCAGTTATTTATGGATTTAGGATATAAAACGGGTTTACTCTCAACAGTACAGAATCAAATAAATGAACTCGTTGTTCCTTCAACCCATACAACTCCTGATCCTGTGGCATTGAATCGGCTTTTGAAAGATATGGTTCAAAGTGGCTGTGATTATTGCTTCATGGAGGTAAGTTCTCATGCAATGGTTCAACATAGAACGGAGGGGCTTAAATTTTCGGGCGGCGTGTTTACCAATATCACTCACGATCACCTGGATTTCCATAAAACCTTTGATGCATATCTCAAAGCTAAGAAGAGCTTTTTTGATGGTTTGACCAGTCAGGCTTTTGCATTAACCAATATTGATGACAGAAATGGGATTGTCATGCTTCAAAATACCGGAGCGCACCGGAAAACCTATGGTCTTAAGAACATTGCTGATTTTAAAGCGAAGATTATTGAGAACCATTTCAGTGGCTTGTTATTGAATATTGAGGGGCAGGAGGTCTGGTTTAAAATGGTAGGTAGTTTCAATGCCTATAATATTCTTGCTGTTTATGCCACAGCATTACTTCTTGAGCAAGATCGAACTAAAGTTTTAACCTCACTCAGTCGTCTGAATGGTGCCGAAGGTCGCTTTGATTACATTATTTCACCTTCCGGTATCATCGGAATTGTAGATTATGCTCATACTCCCGATGCAGTAATGAATGTGTTAAGTACTATTCAGGACATTCGAAATGGAACTGAGCAGGTGATTACAGTCATTGGTTGTGGAGGCGACAGGGATAAAACCAAAAGACCGGTGATGGCTAAGGTGGCTTGTGATTGGAGTAACAAGGTCATACTCACCTCTGATAACCCCAGGTCTGAAGCCCCGGAACAAATTATAAAGGAGATGGAAACAGGAGTAATGCCGACCAATAAGAAGAAAACGCTTTCAATTAGCGACAGAAAAGAAGCAATCCGCACGGCTTGCCATTTGGCGAAGCCCGGTGATATCATACTGGTGGCAGGTAAGGGACATGAGAAGTACCAAGAAATTGGAGGCGTAAAACTACCGTTTGATGATAAAGAGATTTTAACTGAATTTTTAAATCTGATGAGCTAATGCTATACTATCTGTTCACATGGCTGGATAAACAATATGATATTCCCGGAACAGGATTGTTCCAGTTTATCTCTTTTCGAACTGCCATGGCAGTCATCTTGTCCCTCATACTGACCACTGTTTATGGCAGCCGATTGATTCGGATGCTGAGAGCAAAGCAAGTCGGCGAGTCGGTGAGGAACCTGGGTCTTGAAGGACAGATGCAAAAGCAAGGTACCCCAACCATGGGTGGCTTGATCATCTTACTTGGAATTCTGTTGCCTACCCTTCTATTTGCCAAAATTGACAATATATATATCATGCTGATGCTGGTAACTACAGTATGGATGGGTTTAATAGGCTTTGTTGATGATTATATTAAGGTATTCAAAAAAGATAAAGAAGGACTGGCCGGTCGTTTTAAGATTATGGGCCAGGTTGGTTTAGCATTGATTATTGGCTGGACGATGTATTTTCATCCGGATATAGTAGTCAGGGAGCAAGTCACTCTTCCGGCAAAAATCAGTGCACCATTGGGTGTACATAAACGTGGAGAACAGTTCTACTACACCCAAGATTTAAAGTCAACCATTACTAATATCCCTTTTTATAAGGATAATGAGTTTGATTATGCCAAAGTGCTTACTGTGTTTGGTGCCGGTTATGAAAAGTATTCATTGGTGGTCTTTTTGTTGTTTGTAATCGTTATTGTGACAGCAGTTTCAAACGGAGCCAATCTAACCGATGGTATCGATGGTTTGGCCACCGGAACCTCTGCAATCATTGGTATCACGCTCGCAATTCTGGCTTATGTTTCAGGCAATACAATTTTCGCTGATTACCTGAATATTATGTATATCCCTAATTCAGGTGAACTTGTCATTTTTGCGGGGGCTTTTGTTGGGGCATGTGTTGGATTTTTATGGTATAATTCGTATCCCGCTCAGGTATTTATGGGGGATACGGGCAGTCTGGCTATAGGTGGAATTATTGCTGCTTTTGCTATTATGATTAGAAAGGAATTATTAATTCCTGTCCTGTGTGGAATATTTCTTATCGAAAATCTATCGGTAATCATGCAGGTTTCCTATTTCAAGTATACAAAACGGAAGTTCGGAGAAGGAAGACGAATATTTTTAATGTCGCCTTTGCATCATCATTATCAGAAGAAAGGGTATCATGAAGCCAAAATTGTAACCAGATTCTGGATTATCGGCATTTTCTTAGCGATTTTAACCATTGTAACCTTAAAACTGCGTTAATGAGTACTGAAAAATATATCGTTGTTTTAGGCTCAGGAGAAAGTGGCACCGGGGCGGCTATTTTGGCTCAATTGAAAGGGTATTCTGTGTTTGTTTCTGATTTTGGCCCAATTGGGGATCAGTACAAAAAAGAGCTTGAACAATCCGGAATTCCATTTGAAGAGAATCAGCATACCGAAGATCGTATCCTTACTGCCGTTGAGGTAATTAAAAGTCCCGGAATCCCTGATAAAGCTCCAATTATTAAAAAGCTGAATGAAAGAAATATTCCAATCCTATCTGAGATTGAATTTGCAGCAAGATATACTCATGCAAAATTAATTTGTATTACCGGGTCGAATGGAAAAACAACTACCACCTTGCTGACCTATCATATTCTCAAAAACGCCGGACTTCATGTGGGTTTGGCGGGAAATATTGGTAAAAGCTTCGCCAAGCAGGTTGCTTTCCAGGATTTTGAATATTATGTGCTGGAAATTAGCAGCTTCATGCTGGATAACATGTTTAGTTTCAGAGCGGATATCGCTGTTCTGTTAAATATCACCCCTGATCATCTTGACAGGTATGAGTACAAGATGGAGAATTATTCCGATTCTAAATTTAGAATCATACAGAATCAAAAAAAGGATGATGTATTTATCTACTGTACTGATGATGAACAAATTAAAATAGGTCTGGCGAAACGTCAGATAATTCCGCAGGTCTATCCATTCTCAATTGAGAAAGTCCTTGATCAAGGGGCTTTTCTTCAAGGAGAACAAATGATAATTAACCTACACCGTACAAACCAAGAATCACTGACTATGTCACTTCACGATTTAGCGCTTCAGGGCAAGCACAACATCTATAACTCAATGGCTTCGGGTATAGTAGCCAAGGTGCTTGAATTAAAAAACGAGACCATTCGCGATAGCATGGGTAGTTTTACCAATATTGAACATCGACTTGAGCATGTGGCTAAAATTTCAGGAATCGATTTCATCAATGATTCTAAGGCAACAAATGTAAACTCCACCTGGTATGCCCTTGAAAGTATGCCCGGTGATGTTATACTCATTCTTGGCGGGGTGGATAAGGGTAATGATTATGGCATGCTTAAGGATTTGGTTAGGTCGAAGGTGAAATCAATTGTGTGTTTGGGAAAGGACAATAAAAGGATACATGAGGCTTTTGAGAATGATGTAGAAGTCATTGTGAATACCTTCTCAGCAAATGAGGCGGTTCAAATTGCTTATCATCTCGCAAAAAAAGGAGATACCGTACTCTTATCACCTGCATGTGCAAGTTTCGACCTGTTTAAGAATTATGAGGATAGGGGGAATCAGTTCAAAAAGGCGGTGAAAGAATTATAACAATTGTCAATTGATAGTTGAGAATGGAAAATCATCATTAAGATATTGAAATTTCATTTGCATTAAACTTTAAATTACTAATAACCGGCAACTAAAAAGCAATAACAAGAATAAATGGAAAGACTAATTAGCAAAACAAAAGGTGACCGCTGGATATGGCTGATTGTTATTTTACTTTCGGTATGGTCGCTACTGGCTGTTTATAGCGCAATCGGTACACTTGCTTATAAGAAGGGCGTTGGCTCAGAGCAGTTTTTAATCAAGCATCTGGTCATGATTGTTGGAGGTATTGCACTGATGTATTTTTCGCATTTGCTTGATTATCGCTATTATGCCGGGATATCTAAGGTTTTAATGGTCATCACGATTCCATTGTTGGCATACACGCTTTTGTTTGGTGCTAATGTGAATGAAGCTAGCCGTTGGGTAACTATTCCAATCATTAACCAGACCTTCCAGACCTCTGATTTGGCCAAGCTCGCTTTAATTACATTTTTGGCCCGCACACTGAGTAAAAAACAGGAAAACATTAAGGATGTAAAAAAAGCATTTTTGCCAATCATGGCAGCGGTTTGTTTGGTGTTTGTGTTAATAGCACTTGCAAATCTTTCAACGGCGTTGATGTTATTTGGAGTTAGTGTTCTATTGTTAATTATGGGTAGAATCAGTATCAAACAAATTGCTATTGTATGTCTGGCGGGTATTGTTTTATTGGGTGCAGTGATCATGCTTGGCCCAAGGCGAGAGACGTATTATTCAAGGATAAATACGTTTATTCATCCTGAAAAGGCTGATCCTGATAAGGCCTTTCAGGCTAACCATGCAAAAATTGCCATTGCAACGGGTGGAATCTTTGGTAAAGGACCGGGTAATAGTACTCAACGAAATTTCCTGCCACATCCTTATTCAGATTTTGTCTTTGCCCTAATCATTGAAGAGTATGGCATGGTGGGTGGAGTTGGATTAGTATTGTTGTACCTGCTCTTTTTGTACCGCTGCGTTTTAATTGTGACCGATAGTCCTAAAGCATTTGGTGCATTATTGGCAGCAGGTTTGAGTTTTAGCTTAACTATACAAGCCTTCGCAAATATGGCAGTTGCTGTTGGACTTGGTCCGGTAACCGGAGTCCCCTTGCCCTTAGTAAGTATGGGAGGAACATCTATTTTATTTACAAGCGTGGCTTTCGGTATTATTCTTAGTGTGAGTAGGGATATTGAAGAAAGAAAAACTAAGAATAAGGAAAAAGTAATTATTGGTGAAATACCGGCAATGGGATAAGATTATAATTAATAATTTTTTACCTGGTTAAAAACAAGATAAAAATGGCGATTCGGGTGATTATAAGCGGTGGCGGAACAGGCGGACACATATTTCCGGCTGTGGCAATTGCGAATGCACTCAAAAGAATGAATGCTGAGATAGAAATCTTGTTTGTTGGTGCCAACGGTCGGATGGAAATGGAGAAAGTGCCGGCTGCAGGGTATAAAATTATCGGATTAGATATTCAGGGCTTTCAAAGGAACGCTCCTCTAAAAAATATTTTTTTGCCTTTTAAAGTATTGAAAAGTGTGATCAGAGCCAGATCGATTATTAAAGATTTTCAACCGAATGTTACTGTTGGTGTAGGAGGATATGCCTCGGGTCCATTGTTATATGCTGCTTCTCAATTAAAAATACCATATCTGATTCAGGAGCAGAATTCTTATGCAGGTATAACAAATAAGATTTTGGGGAAGGATGCCAAGCTTATTTGTGTCGCATTCAATGGAATGGAAAAATTCTTTCCTGCTGAAAAAATTAAAATTACCGGTAACCCAATCAGGAAAGAGGTTGTCGACATTGAAAATAAACGCTTCGAAGCTTCAGAATTATTGGGTATTTCACCCCATAAAAAGACTATTCTTCTCACCGGGGGTAGTTTGGGTTCGGGTACCCTAAATAAAAGTATGATTTCAGGCTTGGATAAATTACTGGCTGCCGATGTCCAGTTGATTTGGCAAACCGGGAAGTATTATTATCAGTCTATTACAGAACAAATGAAGGGAAGGGAGCACCCCAATATTCAAGTACTGGAATTTCTTCACCGAATGGATCTGGCTTATGCAGCAGCTGATTTAGTTATTTCCAGAGCAGGGGCAGGTACTATCGCTGAATTATGTGTTGTTAAGAAGCCTGTCATTATGGTTCCCTCTCCGAACGTAGCTGAAGATCATCAGATAAAAAATGCTTTGGCACTTGTAGAGAATGATGCAGCGATTATGCTTAGTGATGCAATGGCTGAATCGGAACTAATGGATATTGCCTTGTTGCTGATTGAGAATAAAGCAAAATGCCAGTCACTTTCTAAAAACATTGGTAAAATGGCTTTGATTGATGCCGATGAGGCGATTGCAAGGGAAGTGGTCAGGATAGCAAATTGTTAATTATTATGGATAAGAATGGAACTGGAAAATATTAAACGGGTTTATTTGATCGGTATCGGGGGTATCGGAATGAGTGGCCTTGCTCGTTATTTCAAGAAGCGTGGGTGTGTAGTATGTGGCTATGATAAAACGATTACGCCACTCACCTCAGCGATGAGAAATGAGGGAATATCCGTTGTTTATCAGGATGAAGAGGATAATCTGAAGGTTAGTTTTCTTGAAAATGATCCCGAAACACTTATCATTTACACCCCTGCCATTCCAAAGGATTCTAAAATATTGAACTATTTTAAATCGGGAGGTTTTTCGCTAAAGAAGCGTTCTGAGGTATTGGGAATCATCAGCAAAGGAATGTATACAATTGCGGTTGCCGGCACCCATGGAAAGACCACAACATCCAGCATAATTGCACATATTCTCAAGGATAGCGGATATGATTGTTCTGCATTTCTTGGTGGAATCGCAACTAATTATGATTCAAATGTTCTTTTTGGGGAGAATAATACCATGGTAGTTGAGGCTGATGAGTTTGATCGGTCATTTCTTACCCTTTATCCTGATTTAGCAATCGTGACTTCCATGGATGCTGATCATTTGGATATCTATGGCGACCGCTCACATTTGGTTGAATCCTTCAGACAGTTCGTTTCTCAAATCAAGGAAGGTGGTAGGTTGATTTATAAACAGGGTCTTGACCTTAAAGCGGGTAAAAGCTATTCAGCTAATATTCTTGCGGATATCCAAGCCGTTAATGTGAAAGTAAAGGACGGAAGCTTTTATTTTGATTTCAAGAACGATAACATAGTAATCGAAAATATCCGCTTAGGCTTACCCGGGCTTCATAATATTGAAAATGCTGTCGCTGCAATTGAAGTGGCTTTGCACCTCGGTATCGAACCTGAGAAAATAAAAATGGCATTGGCAACTTATCTGGGGGTGAAAAGACGATTTGAGTATATTCTCAAAAACCAAAATCATATTTATATAGATGATTATGCCCATCACCCGGAAGAATTAAGAGCTTGTATTCAAGCTGTAAAAACACTCTATCCGGATAAAAGGCTCACTACCATTTTTCAGCCGCACTTATTTACACGGACAAGGGATTTTGCTGAAGGTTTTTCGGAAGTTTTAAGCATGACTGATGATTTGATTTTGCTGGATATATATCCCGCAAGGGAATTACCGATCGAGGGGGTTGACTCATCAATGATTCTGGATAAGGTCAGTATTGAATCAAAACAAATTCTATCCAAAGAGCAGACACTGGAATATGTTAAAACATCAAAGCCTGAATTGTTGTTAAGTGTAGGAGCAGGTGATATTGATACACTCATCCTACCATTGAAAGAAATTTTAAATCATGATTAAAAAAATTAATTGGCGTGCCATATTATTTAGTTTACTCTGGCTGATCAGCCTGGGCGGATTAATTACGCTGATGAGTTTTATAGAAATAAAGAAAAGTAATCTGAAGTGTAAGGATGTGAAGGTTCTGCTTCCCGGAAGGTTTAATTTCATTGAAAGAGGTGAGGTGGATAATATTCTAAAGGAAAGTGCCGGAGAAATGGTTGGAAGGGATTTAATTGGTATCAATATTCATAGACTTGAGAAAGTTCTCAAGGCAAATCCATTTATAGAATTTGCAAAAGTGTATGTAGACATGACCGGCGTGATTCACATTCAGTTGAGGCAAAGAGAGCCGGTCCTGCGAGTAGTTAATATGGCCAATTTGCACTATTATATTGATGCTAATGGTAAAAAAATACCACTCTCCAATAATTATACGGCCAAGGTATTGGTGGCAAGTGGAATGATAGAAGAGGACTTTAGTGGTAGAGTAGATACATTAAAAACTAAAATGGCTAAGGATCTGTTCCGTGTAGCAAGCTATATTAAAGGCGATACGTTATGGGATAATCAAATTGAACAGCTATTTGTGGATTTGAAGGGAGATATCGAAATGGTTCCAAGAGTTGGAGCTCACAAAATTATATTGGGTAATGCCGATTCCTTACAAACTAAATTCAGAAACCTGTTGATATTTTACAAAAGGGCCATCCCTAAGGTCGGATGGGATACCTATAAAACAATTAATTTAAAGTATGCTAATCAGATTGTGTGTCAAAAAAACCTGAATGATTCTACAGAAGTTACATTCGATACCTTTAAACAAATGGCAGATAGCACCAAAATAGAAACTCAGAACTAATAAATATTTAATAATAATAGTATGGATCAAATTAACTCAGCCTCAGCCAAAAATTCACCGATTGTTGTCGGATTGGACATCGGTACAACAAAAATTTGCGTTACCGTTGGTCGTAGAAGCGAACATGGTAAAATCGAAGTTTTGGGAATGGGAAAAGCCGAATCTGCGGGGGTTACCCGCGGAGTAGTTTCCAACATTCAGAAAACCGTACAAGCAATTATACTTGCTGTTGAAGAGGCCAGTGCCCAATCCAATGTGGACATTAAGATTGTAAATGTCGGTATTGCCGGTCAGCACATCAAGAGTCTTCAGCACCGCGGCATTTTGACCAGGAAAGAATTAAATACAGAAATTCAACGCAAGGATATCGATAAGCTGATTGAAGACATGTATAAACTGGTCATGCCTCCGGGTGAGGAAATTATTCATGTATTACCACAAGAATTTACGGTCGACAATGAGCCGGGCATCAAAGATCCTATCGGGATGGCCGGCGTTCGCTTGGAGGCTAATTTTCACATCATTTCAGGCCATGTCAGTGCAGTAAAAAATATTCTTAAATGTGTTGGAAATGCCGGGCTTGAAACACAAGAACTGATACTTGAGCCCCTTGCTTCATCTGAGTCGGTATTAAGCGAAGAGGAAAAGGAAGCCGGAGTAGTTTTGGTGGATATTGGTGGGGGAACTACAGACCTGGCAATATTCCATGAAGGAATTATCCGACATACTGCGGTAATCCCATTTGGTGGCAATAGCGTTACGGAGGACATCCGTGAAGGTTGCTCCGTAATGCGTAATCAGGCTGAACTATTGAAAACACGTTTTGGTTCTGCCCTTGCAGAGGAAAACAAGGAGAATGAAATTATTTGCATTCCCGGGCTCCGGGGGAGAGAGCCTAAAGAGATTTCCGTTAAGAATCTTGCATATGTGATTCAGGCAAGAATGGAGGAAATAATCGAGCATGTTTATTATGAAATCAAATCCTCCGGGTATGAGAAAAAATTAATTGCCGGAATCGTGATAACCGGTGGTGGTGCTCAATTAAAACATTTACCTCAATTGGTTGAATTTGTGACCGGATTAGATAGCCGTATTGGGTACCCGAACGAGCATTTGGCGAAGAATGAGGTGCTTCCTAAAAATGTTTACGATGAATTAAGGAGTCCGATGTATGCAACCGGTATTGGTCTTTTAATTAAAGGGATACAAAAGGCTGAGCTGATTGAAGATTCCATCACAGTTACTGGAGCCTCTGTCGAAAAAATCAAGCCGGTGCAGAAACCGAAAAGAGCACAGGGTATGTTTGAATGGATACTTCAGTCAGGTACAAAATTCATCAAGGATGATATTAAAGACGAGGATTACACCAATTAATTTTCCACAATGGCGGATTTTCCCACAATCGCATGGTTAAAATAGACGCAGCGTTGAAAATTAGCTAGTTTTGCAATGTAAATTGTCTAAATATGAACAAGATTTACCCAACTGACAATTAAAAATATGCAGTTTGAAATGTTAAAAGAAAAGTCATCAATCATCAAAGTTATTGGTGTGGGTGGCGGTGGCGGTAATGCTGTAAACCACATGTATCGTCAAGGAATCACAGGTGTTGATTTTATAATTTGTAATACAGACGCCCAGGCCTTAGAGTTGAGTCCTATACCCAATAAAGTTCAGTTAGGTGCAAGCCTGACAGAGGGAATGGGTGCGGGATCGATCCCCGAGGTTGGAAAGAATTCTGCCATTGAGAATATTGATGATATCAAAAGAATGCTTGGCACCAATACCAAAATGTTGTTCATTACAGCCGGTATGGGTGGTGGTACCGGAACCGGGGCAAGTCCGATTATCGCAAAGGCAGCCAAAGAAATGGATATCCTAACTGTAGGTATCATCACCACTCCGTTTTCATTTGAAGGAAAACGAAGAAAAACCCAGGCTGAAGAAGGTTTGGAAGAATTTAAAAAGTTTGTGGATTCCTATCTGGTTATTTCTAATGATCGCTTACGCGAAATTTTTGGGAATCTTACCTTAGGCTCTGCCTTCGCGCAGGCCGATAACATATTAACGACCGCCGCCAAGGGAATAGCCGAAATCATAACTATCCCGGGTTATATAAACGTTGACTTCAAGGATGTTCGCACCGTGATGAAAGATAGCGGTGTGGCCATTATGGGAAGTTATGCTGCTGAGGGCGAAAACCGTGCGTTGAGAGCAGTTGAAGGTGCTTTAGCATCTCCTTTACTCAAGGATAATGAAATTGAGGGTGCGCGCTATATCTTATTAAACATCAGTTCCGGCGATAAGGAAGTGACCATGGATGAGGTAAGCATCATTACTGATTTTATACAACAAGAAGCCGGTCTGGCAGCGGATTTAATCTGGGGAAATTGTGCTGATGAAGGCCTTGGCGAAAAGATTTCAGTTACAATTATTGCAACCGGATTCCAAACGAGCGAGGAGCGTGAAGTTGAAAAAAGTCAGGTTAGAAAGGTATCACTCCTTACACCTGAACAAGCGCCATTGGTGAAGCCCGTTCAGGAAAATACCTTTTTAGGAGTCAAAAATGAAGAATTAAATGAGCCGGTGCTTAAAACCAGAGAAGAAAGTCAGGTTGACCTCTTCGCCGGTTATTTTCAGAGTGCTCCAAAAGCCGAAGAAGAAAAAGTTGAAGACAGTAATCTTGTTCGCCATACCTTGACCGATGAAGGGTCTGTACAAGAATTACCTGTTCTTGAGGAAACAGTTGTCATAGAGCCGGTTTTTGACTTTGAGATTAAACCGGAAGAAATTAAGATTGAGCTTGAGCCAACAGCAGAAATTGAACAAGAAATTCCTGAGCCTGTTTTTAATCCTGATGAGAATAAAACTGATGAATCGATTGAAGAACAACTCCGCAAGTCAAAAGAGAGAATTCTGCGTTTAAAGGATTTGAGCATGAAACTTCGTACAACTAATGGATTGCAGGAATTAGAGAATGAACCTGCTTACAAACGTAAACAAGTGCCATTAACGGATGTTCCTAATTCTTCTGAGTCCCAGGTTTCTCGGTTTACCTTGAGTGTTGAGGAAGGAATCACTGAGATAAGGCCTAATAATTCATTTTTACATGACAATGTAGATTAAATGGTCGATAAATATGTGTGGCATCGGGTAGAGTCTTATTTTCATGAACAATACTTTTTACCGAAAATGATTGCTTATATCTTCAAAAGACAGGTTAATCCCTGTCTTTGTTTGTTGATAGCTAATTGATAAAATACTCCAGATGGAGGCTAAGCAAAAGTTTTGATTTTTTTTCAACGCTTATGTCTTCCGGCTTTGATCAAATAAGTGCTATCTGCCATCTAAAATTGTGAATCATCCTTCTAAATACTAACTTTGTCAATAATAATCATTAACGCTAAAATTATACCAATTGGATTTATTTGATAAAATTTCGAAAAATATGGGACCTCTGGGTCAGCACCAGAAAATGGCCCATGGTTATTTCTCTTTCCCAAAACTGGAGGGTGAAATAGGTCCGCATATGATGTTTAGAGGTAAAGAGCATTTGATATGGAGTTTGAATAATTACCTCGGACTTGCAAATCATCCGGAAGTTCGTAAAGCGGATACCGATGCAACTGCAGAATATGGTTTGGCTTATCCAATGGGTGCACGCATGATGTCCGGTAATTCTAATCATCATGAGGCACTCGAAAGAGAATTAGCCGAGTTTGTCGGTAAACAAGATTCATTTTTGCTGAATTATGGCTATCAGGGAATTATGTCTGCAATTGATGCCTTGGTAGACAGGCACGATGTAATTGTGTATGATGCTGAATCGCATGCCTGTATCATTGATGGGGTACGTCTACATCAGGGGAAGCGATTTGTTTATACTCACAATGATATGGATAGCCTTGAAAAGCAACTCGAAAGAGCTACACGATGGGTAGCCAATACGGGTGGGGCTATTTTGGTCATTACCGAAGGTGTATTTGGGATGTCTGGTGCACAGGGAAAGTTAAAAGAAATTGTCGACCTGAAGTCGAAATTTAATTTCCGTCTTTTGATTGACGATGCTCATGGTTTTGGAACGATGGGTCCGACTGGAGCCGGAACTCAGGAGGCCCAGGGTTGTGGGGAAGGGGTAGATATCTATTTTGGAACTTTTGCCAAGTCAATGGCTGGAATTGGAGCATTTATTGCCTCAACTGAGGTAATCTGTAATTTCTTGCGCTATAACATGCGCTCTCAAACTTTTGCCAAGTCATTACCGATGCCAATGGTTATCGGTTTAAGAAAAAGACTTGAATTATTAAAGAGTAAGCCTGAACTGAGAGAGAAGTTATGGTTTATTGCTACCAGTCTCCAAAATGGTTTGAAACAAAGAGGTTTTGATATTGGTGTTACCGATACCATGGTAACCCCGGTCTTTTTACAAGGTGAACTTCAGGAAGCAACAGCGATAACGATGGATTTAAGAGAGAATTATGGCATCTTTTGTTCAATTGTTATGTATCCTGTGATTCCAAAAGGATTAATAATGCTCAGACTTATACCTACCGCACTTCATACCATAGAGGATGTAAATAGAACACTTGACGCCTACAGTGAAATTGCTGAAAAATTAAAAAGAGGACATTATAAGGTCAAAAGTACGGTTGGAGTTTAATGGCACTATCTAATCAAATTACCTGACCGGTATTCTCGGTCTTGCCTAATGCCCTTAAATAGCCTTTAAGGGCATTATTTTTGCCGGTAATTCCATAATTCAATATACAATCGGTAATTATTGCCTCAGAAGATGGAATGATTGTGCATAACTGCTTAAAATGTGGAAAAAAACGCCCATTTCGCATAATTTTATTTATTTTATATATTCTTAATATGAAAAAAACATTTTAAATTAGCTAATGTTAAACAATGCTAACCTCAAAATTAAAGTAGTAAAATCATGAAAAAATTCACTGAAGCAAAAAATCTATTCGAATCTTTGGAAGCAGATGCTGAAAAGTTCTACAGCAAGTCTAACAGTGCTGCTGGTACAAGGGTAAGAAAAGGAATGCAAGATTTAAAGAACCTGGCTCAGGCCATTCGTCTTGAAGTTCAGACCATTAAGAATAAGGGAGCAGCAAAATCAGCCAAGAAAAAATAATTTTGCAACTCAAATTCAAAAAAGGCTCTGCTTTTAAAAGCAGAGCCTTTTTTTTTAAAATTATTTTGTCTAAATCATGTTTAATAACTCCAACTGGGCTTTGATTTTGTTTTCTGTTACATCACTTATTTTGACTAATGGTAGCCTCATGTGATCCTCACAAATTCCTATGTTCTTCATGGCCGACTTTACTCCACCGGGGTTTCCTTCCGCAAAGCATAAGGATGTGAATTCAGTCAGACTATGATGTAAAGGCTGCGCTTCAATGAACTTTCCATCCAGACACATCCTTACCATAGTTGAAAATATCCCGGGAAGGGCATTGGCAATGACAGAAATTACTCCTACAGCTCCCATGGAGATTAAAGGCAAAGCAATAGCATCATCTCCGGAAATAAATAAGAAATCTTCAGGTTTATCCTTTATGATCTTATTGAATTGATCAAAATTTCCGGATGCTTCTTTCATGGCGATGATATTTCTACAATCATGTGCAAGACGGAGAGTGGTCTCGGCATTCATATTGATACCTGTTCTTCCCGGAACATTATAAAGTATAATGGGCAGAGGGCTTTCCTCGGCAATAATCTTGTAATGCTGATAAATTCCTTCCTGGGTAGGTTTGTTATAATAAGGACAAACGGAAAGGATAGCATCAAATCCCTTATCGTCAAATTTCTTCAGATCCTTCAATACTTCGGCCGTATTATTTCCTCCAATGCCGGCTACCAATGGAACCCTTCCGTTCACATGCGAGATTGTAGTATCCCAAACTGCTCGTTTCTCCTCACTGTTAAGAGTGACTGACTCACCTGTTGTTCCTAGTGAAACGATGTATTCTACACCCCCATTAATCAAATGGTCGATCACATTTTTGAGACCTTCATGGTCAACAGACCGATCTTGCTTAAAAGGACTAATTATGGCTACCCCTGTTCCATGAAATTTATTCATTGTATTTTATTTACCCGATAGATACTTTGCTAATTTAAGTGGTATGACTCAATATTAAAATCATTTTGATATAATAAGCTATTATCGTAAAATTATTTCAGCATTTCGATCAATTCACGCTCAGAAATGATTGGAATTTGCAACTTAATGGCTTTTTCAAGCTTTGATGGACCCATATTTTCTCCGGCAATGAGGTAATTTAATTTTGCCGAGATACTACTCAAAATTTTACCGCCATTGGCCTCAATGAGATCTTTCAGTTCATCCCGGCTATAGTTTTCAAAGACTCCTGATATGATAAATGATTGGCCCTTAAGTTTATCACTGGCAAGCTCAATAGCCTTTTGAGTAGATTCAAACTGCAATCCATGTATTCGTAATAACTCGATTTGCTCTTTATGTCGTGGTTCCTGAAAATAATTAATGACACTTTCGGCTATCCTTTCCCCGATCTCATCAACAGAAATCAGCTCATCAAAACTAGCATTCATCAGACTATCAATATCTTTAAAATAGTTAGCGATTTTTTTAGCAACCGTTTCGCCAACATACCTAATCCCAAGTCCGAAAAGCACTTTTTCAAAAGGCATTTGCTTTGATTTCTCTATTCCTTCCAGCATGTTTCTGATTGATCGCTCTCCAAAACGATCAAGATCCTTAAGTTGATCTTCTTTTTCATGCAGCAGATATAAATCTGATATATGTTCAATAAAGCCTTTTCTATAGAAGGCCTCGATGGTCTCATGCCCTAAACCTTCAATGTTCATTGCCCTGCGACTGATAAAGTGCTGCATCTTACCAACAATCTGAGGTGGGCATCCTTCATCGTTTGGACAGTAATGAACAGCTTCTCCTTCTTCCCTAATGAGGTTACTACCACATTCGGGACATAGTTCAGGGTAAATTATTTTTAAAGCATCCGGATTTCTTTTAGAGGTATTAACTGCAATAATTTTTGGGATGATTTCTCCTCCTTTTTCAACTAATACGGTATCACCTTCGTGAAGGTCAAGGCGTTTTATTTCATTAGCATTATGTAAAGTTGCACGTTTTACGGTGGTGCCGGCCAAAAGTACAGGTTTTAGATTGGCTACCGGTGTCACTGCTCCGGTACGCCCAACCTGATAGGTTACCTTTTGGAGTATAGTTTCTACCTCTTGCGCCTTGTATTTGTGAGAAATGGCCCAGCGCGGTGATTTGGCTGTAAAACCCAATTCTTGTTGCTGGCTGTAATTATTGACTTTGATAACAATTCCGTCGATGTCATAACTCAACTCGAATCTTTTCTCATCCCAGAAATGAATAAACGCGAGAACATCTTCCATGTTACTGCACAACTTGTTATGCTCACAGACATGAAAACCTAATTTTTTTACGGCTTCCAGACTTTCCCAATGGGTGGAATAAATTGGTTTATCGGCATAAAGGAAATATAAAAAGCAATCTAACGGGCGCTTGGCAACTTCGGCAGAATCCTGCATTTTCAAGGTGCCTGAAGCAAAATTTCTGGGGTTGGTATAGGCAAGTTCATTGTTCTCAATACGTTCATTATTGAGCCTTTCGAATGCCGCCCGATGCATAAAAATTTCACCCCGAATATCGAAAGATTCCGGAAAACTACCTCCTTTTAGTGATTTTGGAATGCTATGAATGGTTTTCACATTATTAGTTACATCATCCCCCTGTGTCCCGTCGCCACGGGTAACTGCTCTTAAAAGTTTGCCATTTTCATAAGTAAGACTGATGGAAAGTCCGTCGAATTTCAACTCACAGACATATTCAAAATGATCTCCAATGGCTTTACGAACCCTTTCGTCAAAATCCTGAAGATCCTGCTCATTATAGGTATTGCCCAAAGACAGCATGGGCCATTTGTGTTTTACGGTTTCAAATTCTTTGGTGATATCACCTCCAACTTTTCTGGTCGGCGATTCAGGATCCATATATTCAGGATATTCCTTTTCGAGAGCCGTAAGTTCTGCAAGCTTTTTATCGAACTCGAAATCTGAAATTACCGGTTGTGCCAGTACATAATACTTGTAATTATGCTCATTAAGTTCTTTAACAAGGGTTTCAATTCGTTCTTTGATCTCAAATAGTGACATGAAGCGAAGATAATTTTTTCAATTGACAATTTATTCAGTTGAAAGTTGACAATTGAAAATGCGCAATTTGAGAGATTCCTCACGCAAATTTAAACTAATCAGGGTGTCTTTTTTAATTTTGGCAGAATTTTAACATGAGCTCATATTCCTAATTGTCAACTCTCAATTAACCTCACGTTTATTTCCTCAAAAATATCTAAATAATTCCCTAATAGACTTTGATGGTAATTATTCAAGATATCTCCAAGATTTAGCATTTCAATTTCTGTCAGTGGATCTTTCCATATCCGCATACAAATTCGGTTCAAGGCAAACATGATATTAGCACTTTCACGATAACTTTCGAGATAGTTTGATTGAATAAACTTATCTAAAAAATTAAAAAAGTGTGTGGTATCTTGAATTCTATTCAGTGTTAAAAAGCTATTAACGGCCTCTCTGTCAGACTGTCTTAAACTTGAATAGAAGTCTGCAGTTTGTACCTGATTTTCGGTGATTAATGCGCTATCTAGCATTAATTCTAGAGAAATATGTGCTAAAAATGAGGGCCTCACAACCGAATTTTTCAGGGCAGGGACGATTGCTCTTTTAATATCTGTGGTATGTTTGGTAAAGAATCTGGAGTTATGGAAATGACGATCAATTGTAATATGACGCTTCCAGCCTTTAAGTATTGAATTTTCAAAATTACTTTTAAGTAGATCTGCATTTCTTTCAGGGTGCAAATTCCAATCTTTTCTTGCATTTTTTATGAGGTCAGGCAAAACGGCACCTAAGACCACATGAGGGTCCTCGCTGTTCCTATCAAAGTAAAAATGAGAAAGAAAATTCATTAAACTTTCCTATTTATTGGTTTTGTAATGGTTTATTCTATTTTGATAATAGCTGAAGAACATAAATCTACGAAAATTTTGGCATGCTGAGGTTTAGCAATTCTGCTATATTTGCATTTAAAACGATCCTGAAGATAAATGAACTTTGTTGAAGAATTACGTTGGCGGGGAATGCTGCATGATATCATGCCCGGTACTGAAGAGCAACTAAATAAAGAAATGACATCCGGTTATATCGGATTTGATCCTACCGCAGATTCTTTGCATGTAGGGCATCTTACTCAGATTATGACCCTGATACATTTTCAACGTGCCGGTCATAAACCTTTCGCACTTGTTGGTGGGGCAACCGGAATGGTGGGTGATCCTTCCGGCAAATCAGCTGAACGTAATCTTCTCTCTGAGGATGTTTTAAATCATAATGTGAAATGCCTTGAGAATCAGTTGAAGAAATTCCTTGATTTTAATACCGGGGCGAATAGTGCTGAAATGGTAAATAACTATGATTGGTTTAAGAATTTTACCTTTCTTGATTTTATTCGCGATGTAGGTAAACATCTGACAGTCAATTATATGATGGCTAAAGACTCTGTAAAAAAGCGCTTGGAGAGTGAAACCGGGATGTCCTTCACTGAGTTTAGTTATCAACTTGTACAAGGCTACGACTTTTATTATTTGTGGAAAGAGAAGAATTGTCAGGTTCAAATGGGTGGTTCAGATCAATGGGGCAATATCGTCACAGGAACCGAATTAATTCGTAGAAAAGCTGCGGGAAATGCCTTTGCAATCACCACTCAATTAATCAAAAAAGCAGACGGAACGAAGTTTGGTAAAACAGAAAGTGGTGCAGTATGGTTAGATCCGGCAAAAACCTCACCCTATAAGTTTTATCAATTCTGGTTGAATACCACAGATACAGATGCCAAAAGCTGGATTAGAATCTTCACTTTGAAAACCAAGACGCAGATTGAAGAATTGGAGCGTGAACATGATCTTGCACCTCATTTAAGAATTCTTCAAAAAGCACTTGCGGAGGAAATTACCATAAGGAGTCATTCTGCAAAAGCTCTTGAAACGGCACTCAAAACTTCCGAATTTTTATTTGGGAATGGATCCTTGGAATTCATAGATGATTTGAGGGATGATGAGCTAATCGATGTTTTTGAGGGTCTGCCTCAATTCGAAATCGCCGCTACTGAATTTTCTTCGGTTGTCAACCTGACTGATCTTTTGGCCGAAAAAACCTCGATATTCCCATCTAAAGGCGAGGCTCGTAAAATGATCAGTGGAGGTGGAGTCTCGGTCAATAAGGAAAAAATGTTAGATTCTACGCAGCTTATTTCTTCTGAAATGCTCATAAGGGGTAAATTTCTGGTTGTACAAAAAGGTAAAAAGAATTATTATTTGATTAGTGTTCATTGATTTTTTCTTGCTCTTTCCTGTCTTCATTACGGAGGTTTTATCAGTAAATTTTGCCAAAGCTTGTCGATCCGAAATTCCAGGAATAGCGATATCAATTTGAAGTAGTGATCAATAGATTTTAACCTCACATCCATATTAATTTATTTTTTCCGCCCTTTGGCAATTATTGTGTCGATATTTAGTTGTATCAGTCGTTTAGTTTTAGTATTATCCGGCTGATTTTCTTTTTTTTTCGATGTTAATCATGGATTTAGTGATTAGGAATTATTTTCCGAACTAAACGATTACATGAACGAATAGTTGAGGATATTCTTAAGTGTACTTCCCAATGGTCATATTTATGAATTTAACATTGATTACCTTGATTTTTTAGCTAAAACTTTCGAATAATTAGTCTGAGTATACGTATCAAAATTGGTACAGGGATGCATCATTGTGAACGATTAGTGCTCTAATTGTTCATAATACGGGTTTGATGCCTATTTTCTAACCGCCAAGGTTGAGCTTGTTCATATTTCAATACGGTCTGAACAGGGTCTTTTGCCTTTTTAGATATTTTTTTTACATTTAAAACAGAATCATTAACTAATTTAAAAATGTGAACAATGTCTAATTCATTTAATCGTCGAATTTTTTTAAAGGCCAGTGCTTTTGCAGGAGCTGCTTCCTTTTGGTCACCCACTTTAAGTGCTGAAACTCTAACTGATGCTAAATCATCTGATATTGGCAAGTCAAAATGGGATCTCGACACGCCGGCTTTGTGCGTTGATCTTGATAAAATGGAAAAGAACATCAAACATATCCATACCCGGTTGCAGGGTACAGGTTCAGGTGTTCGTCCGCATGTTAAAACACATAAATGTCCGGCTATTGCTAAGATGCAGGTGGCGGCAGGTGCCGTAGGAGTCTGTGCAGCAAAGCTGGCAGAGTCGGAAGTGATGCTTGTGAACGGAATTCAGAATGTATTGATGACCGGTGTCAACATCTCAGTATCTAAGATTAATCATGCCATGGCATTAAGAAAGAAGTATAAAGGCTTCATTCAGGCTGTTGACAATATGCAAAATGCGAGAGATCTTCAGGATGCAGCTAAGGCTGCGGGTATTATTGCAGGTATTGTTGTT
>VGGW01000013.1 GCA_016868395.1 Bacteroidota bacterium
GACTAACTTTATTTCCATGGATACAAACTGCAAGATCCTTAGTCATTTTTCCACTTTCTACAGTTTCGATACAAACTTGTTCAAGTGCGTGGCAGAAATCAACCAAGGCTTGGTTTTTATCTAATTTACCCCTAAACTCCAGCCCTCTGGTCCAGGCAAAGATGGATGCAATTGGATTGGTTGAAGTTGGTTTTCCGGCCTGATGATCACGGTAATGACGGGTAACTGTTCCGTGAGCTGCTTCGGCCTCCATGGTAGAGCCATCTGGGGTGATTAATACCGAAGTCATCAATCCTAAAGAGCCGAAACCCTGTGCGACGGTATCCGACTGAACATCACCGTCGTAGTTTTTACATGCCCAAACAAAATTGCCATTCCATTTTAAGGCAGATGCGACCATATCGTCAATTAGGCGATGCTCATACACAATTCCTGCCTGATCAAAAGTCGGTTTAAATTCATTCTGATAAACTTCTTCAAAGATATCTTTGAAGCGACCATCATATTTCTTTAATATCGTATTCTTTGTAGAAAGGTATAAAGGCCATCCTTTAGATAAAGCCTGATTAAAGCAGGCACGTGCGAAACCGTAGATACTTTCATCGGTGTTATACATCGCCAATGCTACACCATCACCTTTGAAATTATAAACTTCAAAGGATTGTGCTGCACCACCATCTTCCGGACTGAAAGTAATGGTTAACTTTCCTTTACATTTAGTAACAAAATCAGTAGCACGGTACTGATCTCCAAATGCATGACGACCAATACAAATTGGAGCGGTCCAGTTCGGTACCAGACGAGGCACATTGCTCATGACAATTGGTTCACGAAAAACAGTTCCATCCAGAATATTTCTGATGGTACCATTTGGCGACTTCCACATTTGCTTAAGCTTAAATTCAGTTACGCGTGCTTCATCCGGAGTAATGGTGGCGCACTTGATACCTACACCATATTTTTTTATCGCATTTGCTGCGTCTATAGTAACCTGATCGTTGGTTTCATCGCGGAATTCCATTCCCAGATCATAATATTTAATGTCAAGCTCTAAGTAGGGAGTGATCAGTTTGTCTTTAATAAACTTCCAAATAATTCTGGTCATTTCATCACCATCTAATTCGACCACTGGATTTGCAACTTTAATTTTTTGTATTGACATAGACTTAATAATTATGATTTTTGGAATTTCGACAAAGATAGAAATTTTGAATACACCTGAAAATTTGATCATGTGTAAAATTCGGGTTCCCGGTTTTAATATCCCATCTGCCGCTATTTTGGCCTTTAAACTAGCTAAAACTGGAATAATTGACAGTTGAAGAGCAAAGTAAAAAAATAGATATAATCGAATTCAGATCGATTAAGTTTAAAGCGCAGTTAGGTTGGACGTGCTAAAAACTAGAAATCTAAATCCAGATTAAATCGCTTTTTGAAATCATCCAGCTTAGGATTTTTTTCCAGCATGTATTGGTATTTCTCCTGAGAGGTATAAAGGCGTTTTTTCTGAATTTGTTCTAAGAGTTTTGTTTGAAGGTCTACACTGTAGTTGTTAAGTTCGGTTCGCAGGTAGTTGAGCAATCCGACTTTTTCGACATTCAAGAGATCTTCCTGAAGTTTATTTTCAATATCAAGTTCAATCAGGTAGTTGGATAAGAGTCGGGGAGGGTTAGAAGTCATGATGGTGAAAATATTGATTTTCCCTTCAGCCTTCATTTTTGCCGCATAGCTAGTCCAGAATGTCAAAAGGGTATCCGTACTAAAATCCGTTTTACCTTCGCCACTCAAATACCCTGGCTTAGCATCTTCAATTTTGGAATAATTGGCCTCCAGATCGTTTAAATTTGGTATCAAAGTGGTGCCTCCAATCAAAGATGGCTTTGCTGAACTAATCAGTGGTTTCTTTACCTCCGATTCAGCTTTTGAATTTTCCGTGTGTTTTTCTAAATCCAAATTCGCAGGATCTTCCTCGATTTTTACAACTTTTTCAGGAATTTGTGGGGGGGATATGACTTTTTTTTTCGGGATATCTGTGACCGAATTCACTGAATGATCAGGTTTTATTTCCGTATTCAGTTTTTTTTTTAGTTCGGTGTCAGGAGAATACGGCATTCCGCCCTCTGAAAGGTTTATTACAGATGGGATATGGCAAAGTTTAATTAATGCCAGTTCTACCTGTAATCGTTGATTTTTACTATTTCTGTAATTAAGATCACATTGGTTACTGATATTCAAAGCAGAAATTAAAAAAGAAAGTGGAGCTTTTTGCGACTGCGCCTGATATTTCTGCCTGATTCCCTCGCTAACTTCCAGTAATTTTAAAGTGGAATGATCTCTGGTAACGAGTAAATTTCTGAAATGAGAGGCAAGCCCGGTGATAAAATGATTTCCATCAAATCCATGACTTAAGATTTCATCGAAAATAACGAGTGAATTCGCCACATCTTCAGCGAGAATGGAGTCTGTTAATTTGAAATAATAGTCGTAATCTAAAATGTTCAAATTATCGATAACTGCTTTATAGTTGACGTTTTTGTTCGAAAAGCTGACAATCTGATCAAACATCGATAAGGCATCCCGTAAGCCACCATCAGCTTTTTGAGCAATCAAATGAAGGCCGTCCGGGTCATAGGAAACGCCTTCTTTCTCTGCGATTTCTGCCAGGTGATGGGCCATATCCTCTACCCGTATACGATTGAAATCAAATATTTGACAACGTGATAATATGGTTGGAAGGATTTTGTGCTTCTCTGTTGTTGCCAAAATAAAAATTGCATAAGGAGGTGGTTCTTCCAATGTTTTCAGAAAGGCATTAAATGCCTGTTGGGATAGCATATGCACCTCATCAATGATGTAGGTTTTATATTTTCCGGCTTGAGGTGGAATTCGGACCTGCTCGATCAGATTACGAATATCCTCAACAGAATTATTAGATGCAGCGTCAAGCTCATGAAAATTGAAAGAATTTCCGTTCTGGAAAGAAATACAGGAATTGCACTCACCACAGGCTTCTCCTTCATCACTTAAGTTTTGGCAATTGATAGTTTTGGCAAGTATCCGGGCGCATGTTGTTTTACCCACACCCCTTGGACCGCAAAAAAGAAAGGCCTGAGCCAATTGCTTATTTTTTATGGCATTTTTTAAAGTACCCGTTATATGTTGCTGGCCTACAACGGTTTGGAAGGTTGCAGGTCTGTACTTTCTTGCTGATACTATGAAATTATCCATCGGGGCTAAATTAGAAAGAGGAATGGGTTAAAGCAAACTTAGAGCAAGTTTTTTCTTCACAGTTTCAGCTTTCGTTTGAATCCTCCCGGCGAGCCGCAAAAAAATGGAATCTCGAAATCACGACCATGTGTTGTCTTCATTCGATCAAATGTGATTTTTCAGTT
Organism: Bacteroidota bacterium; assembly: GCA_016868395.1. Lineage (GTDB taxonomy): Bacteria > Bacteroidota > Bacteroidia > Sphingobacteriales > Sphingobacteriaceae > Daejeonella. The sequence goes on from VGGW01000013.1 coordinate 3,393, forward strand.
TAGTTTCGCACGTACTCAAAAAAGAGTTTCTTAAAGGTATTTTACCTTAATTAAAGCTTATTGATCCTGGGGTGCGATTGGAAAAACGAGGTTAGTTGCGAATAGAATCAAGTTTTCATTCGAATTAATCTCATGCCCTATCCGAATTATTCAAGATCAGGCTCTTGTTCAGTGATTCTCATAAGTCTAAAAACTCAGGTGATTTTAAATAGAGATTATACCCATTCTTTGTTGATAACGAGCCCAATCTTTTCTTTCTCATCAGATTCTCTCAAAACCATTTGATAAATAGAAAATTATATCTATTTTTGCTTCCCGCTTCAAATCTTGATATATAGGATTTGAAGTTTAGTAAATAAAAAATAAACAGCAACAATGCAACAGTACGAAACAGTGATCATTCTGACCCCGTTGTTATCTGAAGAGGCTATGAAAGAGGTATTAACCAAGTTCAACAAGCTAATGACTGATAACGGAGCCGAAATTGTCCATGAAGACAATTGGGGTTTGAAAAAACTAGCGTATCCGATTCAAAAGAAGACAACAGGATACTATCACCTAACTACATTCAAAGCTCCGGGTGAGTTTATTAACAAACTTGAAGTTGAATACAAGCGAGATGAACGTATCATGCGTTTTCTGACTGTATCTCTCGATAAGCATGCACTTGCCTTCAGTGAGAAAAAGCGTAGCGGAGCTTTTAACAAGAACAAGGAAACTAGAACAGAGGAGGTAGCGAAATAATGACAAAAGATACCATACAGTATGTTACCGCTCCCAAGGTAGACGAGAGCCGTAAAAAATATTGCCGTTTCAAAAAGAACGGTATCAAGTACATCGATTACAAAGACGCAAACTTTTTGTTAAAGTTCATCAATGATCAGGGTAAGGTTTTACCACGTCGTTTGACTGGAACTTCCCTAAAATTTCAGCGTAAAGTTGCGCAGGCCGTTAAGCGTGCACGTCATATCGGTTTATTACCTTATGTTACTGATTCATTAAAATAAGAGGGAGATCAGCGAAATGGAACTCATTTTAAAACAAGACATCAAGAATCTCGGAGAGAAGGATGATGTGGTGAAGGTAAAGCCTGGCTTTGGGCGTAATTACCTCATTCCTAAGGGTTATGCAACACTTGCAACTGAATCAGCCAAAAAAGTGCTGGCTGAAAACCTCAAGCAAGCTGCTTTTAAACAGGATAAAATTAAAAAGGACGCAGAAGCAATTGCTAGCCGACTTGAAGGTGTCAGACTTTCAATTGGTGTAAAAGCCGGAGAAAGTGGAAAGATCTTTGGATCTGTTAATACCATTCAGATTACAGATGCCTTAAAGAAAGAGGGCTTTGACGTTGACCGTCGACGCATTACTTTCGACACGGAGCCTAAATTTGTAGGAGATTATACCGCAAACCTTAATCTTCATAAAGAAGTAAAGGTGAAAGTTTCTTTCGACGTTATCGCAGAATAACTTCGTTTCTTTCCTTTCAATGGGGTAAAGAGATCAGGAAAAATTATATGTTTAAGTGCCTTCCGATTTTTCAGAAGGCACTTTTTATTTTTCAATTAATGTAACTTGGGTTTGATATTTAACTAGCTAAAAAATTAAGATTTAACCACATAGAATAGATTTTCTGATGCTTTATAGAGAACATAGATTGTAAATCATATCAGTTGAATGGGGGCTTCAAGGCTATCTGTATCTAATCTGTAGCTTGGAAACTATAAAATGATACGTTTCTATGCGGTTTATTTAAAATTTTAAAGAGTTCACGTTAATTTACCAAGAAGATCACTTAGTTTTTTTGTGAGTAGTTTCAAATTAATAGTTCGGCTTATTCAAAAGGCAATATTTTGGTTCCTCGCCATTTCATTGGTTTGGGTGCTGATTTATAGGTTTGTTAACCCCCCAATAACTTTTCTCATGGTACAACGAGCGATAGAACGGAAGCTTGATGGTAAAGACCTGAAAATTGATCAATCATGGATAGCTATTGAAGATTTATCAGGTAATTTAAAGAAAGCTGCCATCGCCGGAGAGGATATTAACTTTCTTAATCATTATGGTTTTGATTTCAAAGCCATGGAAACCGCATTCGAGAAAAACAAAAAAGGGAAAAAAATACGAGGGGGAAGCACGATTAGCCAGCAAACTGCAAAAAATGTATTTCTTTGGCCCGGTAGGTCATACATCCGAAAAGCATTTGAGGCCTATTTTACCGTGCTAATTGAATTATTATGGGGTAAAGAGCGAATTCTTGAGGTTTATTTGAATGTTATTGAAATGGGCGATGGTGTTTATGGTGCTGAAGCTGCAGTACAACATTACTGGGGAAAATCGGCAAGTAGTATGAGTAAATCACAAGCTGCCCTTCTCGTTGCCGTTTTACCCAATCCACTTCGCTGGAATCCGACCAGACCCACACGATTCATTTATTATAAGCAAGGATTGATCTTAAGGAATATGAGGAGTTTGAAAAAATTGCCTTTTTGAAATTAGGGCGAAAAGGATTAAGCTCGGATAAGTGTAAATGGCTAAGTCATTCCGATTTCTTATGTTTGGAATCTGAATTTAAGTAATCAGGCATTGATTTCAATAGTTTCGCCGGCATCCTAACTCTTTAACTTATTTTTTTTTGGTTTTGAAAAGGTGAAACCACTACTTGTGGCAGATTCAGTCCGGCTTTATGCTATAGCTTTGCCCATGGATATTTCTATTAGAAAAACAATTTTGCCGGCAAAGGCTGCCGCTTCAATCCGGTTTAGTGTACTCCGGGCAGAGGTATAAAACCCAGAAAATGAATTCTGTTTTGTTGTCTGATGTAGCAAAATCTAGCAATAAGCAGCAAATGCCAGATTCAATTACCCGTTAATCTCTTTTCCATCTTTGAAATGCAATTCCATATTACAAGGAAAAGACCTTAGCATGCCAGCTATCTGAAAGCGGAATATTCCAAGAAGTTTCGAGCTCCTTCCTGGTACTGATCAGATTGTTGAAAACTATAGTATTTTCATCCACAATACCCTTTTTGATCCGATCTTCAAATTCTTCCCGGCTACAATTAATTATCTCTTCACCTGATTCATAAGCCATTCTGAATCGGTCAAAGAGATTGATGCTGAATTTGGATTCGAGTTCTTTCATCAAGTGAACCGATTTATCGATGCTACACCCTGTAGCACCTGCAATTTGCTCATCGACAGAAAGTACAATAAACTGATGATAGTAAATTTCAGCCATTGCGGCCAAAGCCTGCCCATGCGCTTGCCATTCCCCAACAAAGTCATTCAATATCTTTTGTATCTCCTGCTCTTCCACCACCGTGAAGGGACGGTCGGATTGATAGATCCACACCCTTGAATTATCTGACATTTTCATATAGTAAATTTACAAATTCAAGCATGAAAACCATTTTTTATCTATCAGCTTTAAAAAATCATGATTAAAACAAACAAATATTCATGTTCTCGCGGGTATCATCATTTGGATAACAAACTGAATTCAGATTATCTTATTATTTTTATCAATATAAATCTTCTTTCTTACTTGGAAAACAGGTCATGAAGGAATTATCTTTAGGTATTTGTTTCTGCTTAACCAACGCTCTGAGGTTCGCCGGATTTTATTTAAATACTGCAATTTTTTTGGGCTTATTTAATATTTTTTTTGCTGACAAGTCAAGATGAGATATATGCCTAGGTTAAAGCAATTTTTTATTTCTTTTCTTGTGGGGACCTCAATCATTTTTTTTGGCAGTGCAAGTACAGGAATTGATGATGAATTAAAACAAATTGCCGAGCGTACCCAAATAAAACTTAATAAACTCCATGATGCAAACTCAAACTCGAACAAGATCAAGCAATTTGACTTGATTTTAAATAGCGAAGGGTTTTTAAGGTATCGCAGAACCTTTGTTGGCGGGAAGGAGGAATATTATTCCTTTAACCTTATGAGGCTTAAGTCAATTCATTACCTGGGGAATACTTCAGCGGGAGATTTGACCATCCAAACTATGGAGGATGATGTGATTGTCCAGACATTTAATGACCGTGCCGGCAACGTCGATTCCATGTCTACACATTTCCGATTGCCTTTAATCTTTGTTGAGGCTGAAGATCTGGTCGCTTTGCAACATAATATGCTGAAAATGAAGCGAATTTTAGACCAAGAGCAGAAATAAGTTTCTATATAAACAGCATACTAATTTTCAGAATTAATAGTTTTCAGGTTAATCTGTTATTCTGAACGGCCCTCACATTTTCATCATGGCCGGTTTTCAAAGTTGATTGAATCTGTAAGCGCAGGCCAATAGAAAATAATCTCCAATACTTAAAACTTAGAGGCCATTTGCCCTAGCTGTGATTTCAGCAATATCAAGTACCTTAATTTCTTGTTCTTTGTTGTAGTTCTTGACACCATCGTTTAGCATCGTCATACAAAAAGGACAGGCCGAGGCCACAATATTTGGTGAAAGATCGAGGGCTTCATCAATTCGTTCAATATTAATGTCCTTTATCCCTTTCTCGGGTTCTTTGAACATTTGGGCACCACCGGCTCCGCAGCATAGCCCGTTTGATTTGCAACGTTTCATTTCATGCAGCTGCGCATCAAGAATTTCAAGCGCCTTTCTTGGAGCCTCATAAACAGCATTAGCTCTTCCTAAATAGCAAGGATCGTGAAAGGTTATCTTTTTTCCTTTGAATGACTCTCCACCTTCGGCTTTTAATTTGCCCTCATCAATGAGTTGCTGGATAAGTTGGGTATGGTGGATTACTTCATAATTGCCACCCAATCCCGGGTATTCGTTTTTTATCGTATTAAAACAATGCGGACAACCCGTAACGATTTTTTTGATTTCATATCCGTTTAAAACCTGAATATTACTCATGGCCTGCATTTGGAAAAGAAATTCATTCCCTGCACGTTTTGCAGGATCCCCTGTACAGGCTTCTTCGGTTCCAAGAACTGCAAATTTAATTCCTACATGATTTAAAATTTTGCAGATATCCCGGGTTATCTTTTGTGCCCGTTCATCAAAACTACCTGCACAACCTACCCAAAATAAAATTTCAGGACTTTCACCCTTTGCAGCCATTTCGGCCATTGTTGAAACTGTTAGTTCGTCCATATGTGCTGATTTGCCAGTTATTCGATTATTTGATTTGTCAATTATTCGATTTGTCTATTTGTCAATGCAGTCGGGAATAGGAGGAAATTATTATTAAAATCATAATTCGGTCGTTTAATATAATATCAACTTATTTTGATTCCATTTTAATCAATCGATAAATTGACAAATCAACAAATTGCCTAATCGTTTTCCGCCCATTTCATCCTGTCTGCCGCCGCATATTTCCAAGGGGCACCATTATTCTCTACATTTCCAAACATGGAATTGATGCTGGATGGTGCCTGAGATTCCTCCATTACGGCATACCGTCGTAATTCTATAATAATGGAAAGTGGATCAATATTAACCGGACAAGCCTCGGTACATGCATTGCAGGTAGTACAAGCCCAGATTTCTTCCCTGCTGATGTAATGATCCAACAAAGATTTTCCATCCTGGTAATCTTTCCCGTGTTGATCAATATTTTTCCCAACTTCCTCCAGGCGGTCGCGGGTATCCATCATAATCTTACGGGGTGAAAGTAATTTGCCGGTAATATTTGCCGGACAGACAGAGGTACACCTGCCACATTCCGTACAGGTATAGGCGTCCAGTAAATTTTTCCAGGTTAGATCATTAATATCCCTGGCGCCAAAGCGTCCTAATTCAGCAACCGGCTCGGGGGTATAGCTCGGATCAAGCATGGCCTTAACCTCATTACTGACCGATAGCATATTGCTGAATTCGCCTTTAGGCTCCAAATTTGAATAATAGGTATTGGGGAAGGCCAGAGCAATGTGAAAATGCTTCGAGTATGGCAAATAATTTAAAAAAGCAAAAATTCCAACGATGTGGAACCACCAGCTGAAGCGTTCAATCATCATTAATGCTGATTCGGAATCGGGCAATTGTGGCACAAGGTAATTACTGATTGGAAAGGAACCAGCACTGATGTAATGAGAAGCACCAAGTTGTTGCAGTTTGTAGTCTGCAGCGTTCATCGTCAGAAAAGCAGACATTAAGAAAACCTCTACAATTAAAATTATATTGGCATCCGAACGAGGCCAATTGCCCATTTCTGTACCACTGAATCGTTTTAGCTTAAGCAAATTTCTTCGTGCGTAAAAGACGATGACCCCAATTAAGACCAGTGCAGCTAAAATTTCGAAAGATGCAATCAAGACATTGTAAAATCTTCCAAGAGGCTCGGCAAACATGCGGTGAGTACCCAATAGCCCATCCATGATAATCTCAAGCACTTCGAGATTGATAATCACGAAACCGATGTAAACAAAAAGATGCAGGATAAAAGCTACCGGGCGATTGGCCATTTTAGATTGACCAAAGGCTACTTTAAGCATAATACCTAAGCGCTTCATTGGACGGTCTGAACGATTGGGGTTCTGACCCAGCTTAATATTACGGATGACCTTCCGCACATTCCTGCTGAAAAATGCAATAGCTGCTATGGCAATAATCAAAAAAAGGATTTGTGAAACCATGTGCATTAAGCTTTATTCCACTAAAATAAACATTATCCTTGAAATCAATTACTATGCAAGCATAATATTTTTGTTTTTTTAAAGTCAATTTTCTGCTTTTAGCTTTTGGAGTATTTAGGAGGTTCCCGCTTTCGCGGGAATGACAAAGATTAGGTGGGACAGGAGATTGCAGCCTCCGCTGGAATCGAAATGCGAAAGCTTATCATTTTACTGAGCAATTCGTTCCTATGAAAAACAGCACCGGGTTAAATAAACCTTGCCGAAGGAAGTAGCTTTAAATTGAAGTAAAACGAAATTTCATGTCGGAACTACCCCGGAGGAAAGGACTGAACTATGCTATATTACGCAGGTATTGCTTTCCAAAATCAAATTATTTAGCGACATAGCCAGAACTGCATAATTTTTAGCCTAGCCAATTAGCTTCCTAATCTCGAACTCGGTTAAGATTAAGCAGATAAAATCAATTCCACCAATACGTGAACTTCAGCACCAGGGCGCGGTTCCGGATAGCAAATGGAGATGGGTAATAGTTATCCGTAAATACAAGAAAAAGGTCGCTAGCCGGTTTATACCGCCACTGAAACCGGGTATTGATATTCAGGTTTTTTTGCTGATTGTTATATTGAATAAATGTGGTTAAAAACAGCTTATTAGTGAAGGTGAAATCGGATCTGGGTCCAACAAGCCATAAATTGGTTCTTCCCCAGGGTTGAGGCAGGAGGATATGATTGTAGCTGGTGCTCATGGCTATGTTAACATAGGGCTGAAAACGATAGCCAAGATCAGCTGATAAATTCAGGCGCGTTCCATCTGCGAAATAACCACCATATTGTCCGGAAAAGGAATAGGTATAAAGTTTTTGCGGTTTTGAGAAGTAATTGGCCCCCAAGGTAGTCCATAAATGTTCTGTACCGGTATTTAAAATACCTTTTCCTGTATTCAGAGGGTCAAATGGTCTGAGCAGACGAATATAATTGTCGGATGTCCACACTTCGAAAGTGCTCTGATTTCGATAGGTAAATTTATAGTTGAATGAAGTTTCATTGTCTGTCTGACTAAATGCTTTGTTGAAATACCGTGTTGAACTCAAAATTGGGCCGTGATTCAATATTTTACCGGCTTTTGGGAACATTAAATAGCTTAGTTTGGGATTCAGTTTGATGTAATCAATACGGGGAACATATCCAACTTCTGCCGTGTAATTTTTGCCCACATATTCATGCTGCCAGCTTAGAAGCCACTTTCTACTGCTGTATTGTAATTTGGCGGCATGGACCATGTCGTCATTCTTTTTAACCGGACCAAAAGACTTGAGGAACATGGATTTTCCTGTCCACAGATTATTACTGGAAACGAGGTTATATTCCAAACCAATATTTCGGTTGAAAGCACTAAATGCGGGTTTCCCGGGATGCTGTGCCGGGTCATAATCGAGTGATTGTTTATTGACAAACATGAAGCGGATGTTTGAGCGTGAGAACAATCGCCGCTGCAAAGCCAAAACAGCGAAATTTTGTGCGGGAAGTCCTGTTTCATCCATGCTTTTAGTCTGCATATCCATAGCCCCGATACGCCATTTCTTGTTCAGGCTTCCGCTCAGCCTGGCACCAAATTCAATTGGAACCCCCAAACCAATTCTCCTTGAAAAGAAGGGCCTTAGGGTGGAATAACCGAAATTGGCGAATAGATCTGCATTTTCAAGAAAGAATTGCCTACGTTCCGGAAAGAAAAGCTCGAAACGATCCAGGTTAGTTACCTGTTTATCCACTTCAATTTGTGAAAAGTCAGGATTTACCGTTAAATCAAGGTTTAATGAGGAGGTTATTCCAAATTTTGCATCTGCACCAATATCTCGCTTAAAGTTTGTCCCTGAATTGTTTTCATAATCTTTGGTAAATCCTCCTAAAATATAAGGAATGACGGATATATTAGTTCCTGCGTCAGGAGGTGGATTATCCCAAATCAGATTTCCGGTATAAGCCAATGAGGCTACATTGAATTGCCTTGGTATTTTAGCCCATGCCGATTTTTCGGGTACTTTGATATCCAGTCTACTAAAGTTAATACCCCAGGTTTGAATACCTTTTTTATAACGGATTGATTTAAATGGAATGGCTGCCTCAAAAACCCAGCGGTCAGGATAATGCCTCACTTCGGAGTACCATTTATTATCCCAGCTTAAGTCGTAACCATTGCTATTAAAAATAAGTCCGTCCCATTGAGCACCCGCGGCATTCACCCCAAAGGTAAATCCATTGGTCTGATCATCGAAGGGGTCAACAATAAGCAAAAAATTATCGTTTTTGGTGTAAGCAAAATCTCTTCGGAGCGATTCTACCGCATAATTCGTATTCGGTTTGGGTTTATAACAAATAGCGGAGATATACAAATTTTTCTGATCATAAGTCATGCGGACAGTAGTTTTAACTTGTGCATAACTGGTATCCATTGGATTGACCATGTAAAAATTGACGGCCGAATCCCTAACATTCCAGGCTTCTTCAATGATCAGTCCGTCGATTACAATTGGAAGTTTGGTCTCAGAAATATTAAGCTTATAGGCATTGTTTATTTTCTGGGAATAAAGTTGAGAGCCAGAAATTATGAACAGAAAAAACAGGAATAAATATCTCAAAATAATAACGAGTAAGACTTTAAAATCCTTGCGGGATTGAATTTAAAATTAACAAAAAGAGCAGAATCCCGATGATATTTAATTACATAAAATCAATTAATTCGGCTATTTAATGTATTATTTCTGTCACATGTTTTCTGATATTTTGGCCTGTTTTATCAATTGGCAGATCGTCAGGGTCTGTGCCGAAAGGATTTGTTTAGGAGAGAATTAGCAATAGGGAATTTGTCAATGAGACGATTTGTCTATTTGTCGATGCGGGGTAGACTTTCGAAATCACCTGTGCGAGTGGAAAGAAAATTCCCTCTTCGCGGTGTGAGGAAGGAATTAGCAGATTAGCAAATGTGTTTGATTTTATAACCACCTAACCATCCAACCATCCAACCAACCACTCAACTATAAACCGTCATCTAGACGAGCGCAAGTGATTTTTAATTTAAGAAGAATTTTGCGCGAGGAGAGATCTCGTTCAAATGATAAATGAAGTTGACATCAAAAAGGGATTTTCTAACCAACCAACTAACAAACTAAGCATCCAGCAACCATCCACTCATTTATTTACAAAAAACCTGCAAATTTGCCTTACAAGAGTTTCAATAAATAAATTATGCTTGTTTCATTTGCAGATCTTAAAAAGGAGTTTAAACGTGTCTTGCTTAACTTGTCATTCGCCGAGGAGAAAGCCGAATTATGTGCAGCTATATTTGCAGGGAATAGCAGGGACGGAGTTTATTCGCATGGCTTAAATCGTTTTTCTGCATTCATTGATGCAGTCAAAGACAAGGAAGTTGACGTTGATGCGGAGCCCGGTTTTATCGAATCTCATGGTTTAATAGAAATATGGGACGGACATTCCGGCGCCGGGATGTACAATGCTACCAAGGCCATGGATAGGGCAATTGAACTGGCTAAATCAAATGGAATTGGCTGTCTGGCTATGCGCAACACCAACCATTGGATGCGTGGAGGAACCTACGGCTGGCAGGCTGCAGATGCGGGTTGCATCGGCATTTGTTTTACCAATACAATGGCCAATATGCCACCCTGGGGAGGCAAAGAACCCCGTTTGGGAAATAATCCATTGATCATTGCTGTTCCCAATAGCGATGGACATCTTGTTTTGGATATGGCAATGACCCAATACTCTTATGGTAAACTTCAGCAAAGCAGAATGAATAATGAGGAAATGGAGGTTTACGCTGGTTATGATGGGGAAGGAAATTTAACTCATAATCCTTCAGCCATCATCAAATCAAGAAGGGCTCTGCCCATAGGTTATTGGAAGGGGTCAGGCTTGGCATTTATTCTGGATGTTTTGCTCACCGCAGTTACCGGGGGGAAATCAACAGCAGCGATTAATTCTACAGTAAAGGAATCAGGAGTTTCCCAGTTTTTTCTTTGTCTGTACAAGAGCGATTATAATCAAATACTTATTGATGAGATCATTCGGTATACAAAATCAAGTGCTGCGGTAGAAGCTGGTGGGCCCGTACGTTATCCCGGAGAAAATACCCTTTTAACACGTCAATTTAATGAACAGCATGGTATTCCTGTCGATGAAGTGAAATGGGAAGAGCTTGTGAAAATGTAAAAAAGAGCACGCAAAAATGCGGTTATAGATTAGGAAATTAGCGAATTAGTTAGCTGGCCCTAGAGTTAAGCGAAGCGTTCAATGGATTATTCAATGAGCAGAGTCTTCGGACTCCTCACGCTGGTTCGTCCCGATTGCTATCGAGACCAGCTGGTACAGCAAAAGGATTAACCCAATAAAATCTGATGTTCAGTCCTTTTCGCCTGTAGATCTCAAATCACAAAAACAAGTCCTTAATTCCATAGCTTAATTCCATATAAATTTGAAATATTATTTTCTTAAACCAAAAAAGACACTACATTTGCAGTCCCGAACAAAACGGGTATGGTTCGGTACCATAGCTCAGTTGGTAGAGCAAAGGACTGAAAATCCTTGTGTCGCTGGTTCGATTCCAGCTGGTACCACAAAGTTGCATAAAACAACAACAGTAAAAACAAAGAAAAACCCTTTAGATCATACGTCTAAGGGATTTTTTGATTTTAGACTATTCAGGCAAACAAAGGGAAACTAAAGAAAAGTGACAACAAATCTGACAACAGATTATTTTTGTTATCTTGTATTCGTTCAATAATTAGCACTGTAATTTTAATAGTTGCGTCATTAAATTATTTAAAGATTTTGAAAACACTCCCTTAGTTTTGACCTACATCAGTCCACTTTTTGCTGACGATTTACACCTCAAAAGTATTTTGTCATTTGTTTCTGAAAATTGCACTTATGAGTTGAAATCAGCAAATCAATCTAGTATGTCTTATCCTATTACTCAATATCTCTGTTATTTTAATTGAAGATGAATTTTAATTCGATTTTACTCTCTTGAATATGGTAGATTTCTAGCTATCTTTTTCATCATTCGAACCATCAATTCATTCCCTGATTGGAATACTCCTTCATTCATTTGTTTATAAAAACGCCAAACTAAATCCCCATCTGCGCCATTGTAAATTTGCAATACTAAATCACCACTAGCTGTAGATCCTCCATAACCAAAAACTAAGGCTTTTGCAATTGCTCCAGCTTCGCTACCAGTTTTTTCATAAGCATAGGAAGATTTTATTACTGCATCTACTTCCAATATTTTACATAAATCATCTGGTAATTGTTCATCTAGTTTATCAAGTACACCTGCTTTTTTTAATAATGCATTTGTACGTTCAACATCTTGAAAATCCACTGTAAAATCAGAGCTAACTCTCAATAAATAAGTGTACATACCTTGCTGCATACTTAAACCAAGCTTTTCTTCTTCTAACTTATTACCTTCTGGATCGAAACCTTTAGGTAATCTCTTATAACCTATAGTTGCTTTTAAAGGTAGAATAGCAACTTTCTTATGGCTGGAAATGATTTCTTTTAAATTAGGTGAACTGAATAGCTGCTTGTTTCTTTCAAATTGTGCTTTCAACGAAAAGGATATCATTAAAAGTAAGGCTGTAGTAAATAATTTTATTTTCATTTTCTTCTCTGGTTAATAAGATATATCGAATTTAAACAAAAATCATGTGAAATCACATATATAAATTCACTTATAAAGATTTCGGGGTAATCTTGAAAGATAATTATTTTCACCTCATATGAAGTTTTAAAGACGGCGTTTTATCAACCACTGCCCATAATTAAAATATAATACTCCCCAGTTGTTGGACCAAAAGGTTAGTGATGCTAAGTTGATATTTTGTGCTGTATTATGCAGCATTTTGGTTTAAAGATTTGTAGTAAGCCTCATTGGGTTTCATCCCAATGCCTTGGTGTTTTTTCTGATGATAATACTCGATATAGGTCTGAACTCCTTCAAATAGTTCAAGACCTGTATCGCAGGGATTGAGGTAGTATTATAGAAAAACTCAAAAAAATGGCCATATTAAGCGCAGAGATGAGTGCCAAAAAACAAAATTAACAACAAATCAACAGAAACATTTATCTTTAAATTATTAACTAAACACTCTCTTAGCAAAGTCTACTTTAGTTTGAAGACATACAGGCTTTACCAACTCCAATTTGAAGTGTTAACAGCAGATTCCATTTTATTCTCAATGTCGTCTGATAGACCACTGAAAAAATCAATATTTGTCAGTGATTCTATGTTGTCAATACTCGTCACAAAAGACTTTAAACTTGACGTGCTACTTTTATTATTTAACATTAGAGCAATGGCTATCTTTTCATTTCCGTTGTCCTTGAACACAATCTTGTAGTAAGAACAAGGGACAGAGATAGTCCCCCTATTGATAGTACCGCAGATATTCCTTAAAATAGGGCCAGTAATGACATAGACTCCATTTTTCTCGATAGCCCATATTCTCACCTTACTCTCCAAAATTTCCCAAATTCCTCTATTAAACATTGGTTCTTGAGGTGACATATTTGACATGTAAAAGGTCTCACTCATCGATATTTTATTAAGTTTCATATCGGCTGCCGGACAAAGATGCCCTCTGTCATAACCACTTCCAGAGTAATCGCCACTTCCAACAGGATTATTTCTAACCTTAGGGTCTACCCTAAAATCATCAGTTCTATCCTGCGGTCCATTGATAAAAGCAGGGGTTAAATTATATGCCACCCATTCTGCCTGTCGATTGGTTTCACTGTATGATAGAGAGAAATAAGTATGTTGAATCAAATAACCTCTGTGGGTAGTAGGTTGTAATGATGTTGATTTAACATCTGTACTTTGAGGATTAACTGTTGTTGTTCTATCCTTGGCGCAGGAAGCGAGCAACATTAAAAATAAAAAGTAAAAGAGTTTATTACTCATTTGTCATTTGGGGTCTTTTATAAGTTCAAAGTTATAATTATAAGTTCTTCCAATCTATTGAATTCAAATGACTGAAATACAAAAAATTCGAATATTAAGCTATATAAAAGATATGGAAGTGGTTTTATATTTTATTTAATTTCGTAATAATGCTTAATGAGGGTTAATACACCTTTATTTTCTTTCAAATAAATTAATCCCAATATTCTTTACCTAGTTTTACCTTTAAACCTGTAAGCTTGAGGACTTCCTCCTTAATCACTGATGCAACATAATCTTCATTACCTACGGTAGTAGCTATACTATCATGAATCGTGAAAATTGGAAGATCTGGTTTTTCCTCTGCAATGCGTTTGGCTGCATATTGAATCATTATAGTGCTTTCAATTCGCTGTGATAAACGAGCTAATAATGTGTGATCTTTCACCTTGATTAATCTGAAAACTTCATAAACCTCAGGGAAGTTGAGTTTCAAATCTCTTTTATATGATTGTATTCTATCATCAAGTTCAATGAGGGTACTGGTTAAATCAGAAATAGTATCAGGTGGAAGTTCATCAAACTTCTGATTCAATAGGTTATCAATCCTATTATAAAGGTTCATTTGTTTGTGGAATAGGACCGTTTCTATTTCGTTTGAATTGTATTTCATTGGTATTGGTTAAAGTTGGGAAAGTTGTATAGGGTGTAAAATCAGATTTTCAACATATTGTGGTGGGACTTGTTACACCAATATAAAAGGAAGAGGTAATCCTTTTATATTGTTGCAAATTTATTTCTATAGAGATTTAACAGCTCGAACTCCCCAAGTACTTAATTTGTGAACGATGCCAAGCCCATACATTGGAATAAAACTATAAACCCATGCTCCTCTTGTATCGTTTCCTTCTGTTAAACTCCAATATGCAACCTTGGAGAAATTCTTAATTTTTGTTTGGTTCTTAAAAAGTACGTTAAGCTCTTCATTTGTAGGTAATCTCCAACCTGGTCCAAGTTTTTGAGATGCAAATTTTGCATTAACCCAATTCATTTTTTTAGGGAATTCATGTTGTGAAATCAGTAATTTACCTATTTGGATTGGAGTCCCAATAATATACTTTGGGTTATTCAATTTTTTTAATTCTTCTTCGGAATAATATCTTATGTCCGATGGAGAATTCATCGTGTATCTCAATGGTATACCTTTTGAAAATTGTCCTTGAACTACAATATCTTCTTCAGAATTCACTCTTACATCATCATCTTCATCTCCTTCTCTTATACCGTCAATTTCTTGTTCTATTAAGCTATCTTTTTTTTCTGAATATTTGAAAACATTTGAGCCAATGGAATCTGTATTTAATATTCTAATTAGTCTCACATATCCAACTACTTCTTTTGGGGATAATACTTGATCCCCATCACTAAAATACTGTCTCCATGCAGTATTTACTCCATTATTTGTGGAACTCCAATATGCATCATTAACAAATCCCCCAATTATATTTTTATTTTTATATAATGTATCTAATTGTTCTTTAGAAGGTAATTTCCAACCACCTCCGATTAAATTGCCCATTTCTAATGCTTCAAACCAATTCACACTTCTTGTAAAAGTATATTGCGATATTTCTAAATTCTTAAATCTAATCGGAACTCCTATGGATGAATTCTGTCCATTGGAATAAATTGAATTGATTGTTAATAAAACAAGTAAAATATTTTTCATCTGTAAAAAAATTTAAATACAAACATTCGAAAAATTATTATTTAGTTTCTTTTAACTAAAGATACAATTACGAATGGAACTTTAGTATTTTTCTAATAATATACCTAAAAGTTAACCCGTCAAAGACGTAATAAAAGTGAATTAATTTTGTGAATGAGTAAAAAAGTACTGATAATTACATCAGTGTTGACATGAAATCACCAGAGATTCAAAGTGTTATTTCAATTTAGAAAGGGTATTTCGTAATTTATAGAAACTTCGATTTTCATATGAAAAGTCTACCTGTTATTTTGTCTTTAGGTTTTATTTTCATTTAAAACATTTCCCTCTGTTTCAAATCTCTTTTAGGCTGAGCTCCTGGTTGACCTATGAATCTGTTACTTGAAAAAAACACTGTTTAGACCATCTCTTTTACCTTTTGTTTATTGAAAGCACTGTTTGGGTATAATGTATGTCCTCAAACTAAAGTGGACTTTTATTGTGGTTTGGGGTTCTAAATAGAGGAAAGAAAAATATAGATTAATTTTAAAAGTCCTTCAAAGGATTTTCATTTTTTCTCACTAAATCAATTAATTTTCCGTCTTGATACCTAAGTGTAATTAGCAAAGTATCACTGATTATAAGTTGTATTCCTGTTTGGTTCACTGTATCAAGCCATAAATCCTCAATCTTAGCATATCCACCCTTTAAGGCTGTAACTTCATAACCATCTCCTTTTTCATAAGGAGATTTAAAGTTCCTGGTTTCTTTACTTTCTCCATATACAGAAACAAGATCATTCCGAATGTCATTATAAAGGTCTATTGAGAGTGGATCTTTTTCGGATATAAAAAATATTAGAATTTGATAAACCTTATCATTTACAAATTAAAATGTGACAGCGTAAGTTTTCCTTCCTCCCACATAAAGGTTGTTATATGTCAAAGAATTGGCGTCATTTGTCATTGATGTATTAACAATCCCACCTCTGGCTTTAGCTATTGCCCTGACGGTTGTACTCGAAACGCCGAATTTAACCCCAATTACACTCTCTATTGGTTTTGTCTGAGCAAACAATCCCAGAGGGAATAATAATATGAATAAAAATCTCATATTCAAATGTAATAAAATACATATAAAATAGATACTTAATTAAGTTTTGCAATTATTAACGAAAAAACAAAAGTGACAACAAATCTGACAACAAAATATAAAAATATGCCTTTAAGGTACCTTAAAACTATAAGGTTTGAGTACAGCTGGTACCACACTCAGAGGCTTCTTACTTGGGGCCTTTTTTATTAAAAGGGAATTCTGAAAATCCTTGTGTCGCTGGTTCGTGCCGATAGCTATCGGTACCAGTTGGTACCACACTCAGAGGCTCCTTAACTGGGGCTTTTTTTGTTTATTTTAATTTTGCCAAAAACGGAAGAAATTCCCTCAACATGGAAACATCAAACTCCAATTCCCCAAAAAATCCGCCTTCAATTTTTTATCTAAAATTTAATTATAAGATTCTGATATTTAGTATATTGACACTTATTTACAGCCAAAACACAGCAAAATGCTCAGAAGAGAATTGTTAAAAGGGCTTTCTGCACTACCGGTGGCCGGTATGTTGCCTCAGGGATCAGCAGCGATGGATTCATCCGCTTTAATTCATCCGGAAAATTTAATGACGGGTCTTTCCGGCAAAAGCCTGATTTGAAATGGGCCTCGATTTCCAGCCGGAACTATTCCGGAGGAAAGGACTGCACTATCCTATAGAACACAGTTATTGCTTTCCAAAATCAATACTAATTAGTTACGGAGCATTATTTGTCAGAGATAATCTTGTCTTCTAATTTTCCTTATTTACAATCGGCTATTATTAATATCGAATTGACTTATTTTTATTTTTAATTTGCAAGCAGCTTTAAAAATAATGAGCATGATTAATAAAAAATTCCTGACTGGCATATTATTCTATTGCTTTTCCTATTCAGGTTTTGCACAGGGACCCCAGAATTTAAGTTTTGAACCCATTCAAGGGACAAAGCCCCGTAACATCATTTTCATTCTTTCTGATGATCACCGGTACGATTTTATGGGATTTACGGGCAAGGTTCCTGGTTTGAAAACCCCCAACTTGGATCGGCTGGCCTATGAAGGCGCTCATTTTCAAAATGCTTTCGTGAGTACAGCTCTTTGCTCACCCAGCCGGGCTTCCATTTTAACCGGACAGTATGCCCATACCCATACCGTCGTGGATAATCAGGTAGCTGCTCCGGCTTCACTGATTTACTTCCCGCAGTACCTTCAAAAAGCTGGCTACCAAACTTCCTTTTTTGGTAAATGGCATATGGGAGGCGGTGGAGCTGATCCACGCCCCGGCTTTAACCGCTGGGTAAGTTTTGCAGGGCAGGGTGATTATTACAATCCCAAAATCAATGTCGATGGTAAAATGATTAATTATACCGATAGCACTTATGTTACGGATTTACTGACTGATTACACCTTGGAATGGCTGGAAAAACGCGATAAGAGCAAGCCTTTTTTCGTTTATCTGTCGCACAAGGCGGTGCATGCTGATTTTTATCCGGCAAAAAGAGATAAAGGGAGGTACAAGGATATTCGTATTCAATATCCGGTCTCCATGTTCTCCACTGCCGGTAAGAATAGTAAGCGTTTTAATCGTGGTGATCAGGCCGATTCAAGTGCCTATCTCTTCAATTACAGGGATATCCCACAATGGGTGAGGGCACAGCGCTACAGTTGGCATGGAGTTGATTTCATGTACCACGGCCAAACCGATTTCGATAAGTTTTATGTAGATTATCTTGAAACTTTAATGGGAATAGATCATAGTGTGGGTAAAGTGCTTGATTATTTGAAGACCAATGGACTGGATAAGGAAACCCTCGTTATTTATATGGGTGATAATGGTTTTTCTTTTGGTGAACATGGTTTGATTGATAAGCGTCATGCCTACGAAGAGTCGATGCGGGTACCTTTGCTGGCTCGCTCACCTGCCTTTATCAAGCCGGGTACAAAAATCAAAGAAATGATTGTGAACGTGGATATTGCCCCGAGTATTTTGGAAATGGCAGGAGTTAAAAAGCCAAAACAAATGCAGGGATATTCTTTTTTACCATTGATGAAAGGAAATCAAGTCCAGAACTGGAGAAAGGAAGTGTTTTATGAATATTACTGGGAGAATCCTTTTCCGCAAACTCCTACTCAATTTGCTGTTCGGACTGATCGCTATAAGTTCATCCGCAGTCAGGGGGTGTGGGACATTGATCAATTATATGATCTTAAGGAAGATCCCTATGAATTAAATAACCTAATCCGAAAACCTGAATTACAAGCATTGGCAGGCGACTTAAATAAAAAACTATGGGATTGGCTTTCAGACACTCAAGGTTTATTTATTCCATTAAAACCAATTAATGACAAGAAATTTGATCATCTGTACAAGGGGACATGGTGATGAATGGATAATAATATGGTGGTAAATGTTCACTGAATTTGATAGCTATCTGATTTAGTACCTTCTTAATTTTGAGGGGATTGTGAATTAGTATAGGTCGCTTGCAATAAAATGTAGCTATAATGATACCTTTCAGATTCCGGCGAAGGCCGGAACCTCCTAATACTTTCCAGTAAATTACTATTCGGCTATGGTGTCCCTCGAAAGCTAGAACCTCCATGTTCTCAATAATTCAATTTCAAGCTTCCCCGGTGTCTAGGAAATCTATTAATTGGAGACCTTTCCGGGCTGACGATTGTTTTTGCCCGCAACATTTTGTAAATCATCGCCAAGATCTGCTCTTGCCTGGTCAGCAAGCAGCTTTAATTCCTTTACAATTTCCGGAAAATAAGCCTGAACATCATATCGTTCTCCGGGATCTCTGCGAAGATCATAAAGGGCCTCTTTCATGATTACCTGTTCAGGTGCTGCACCCGGAAAGCCATCTGCGCCCGGTTCCTGATCCAGATAAGAACGGGAGGGATGCTCGAAAACAAGTTTCCAGTTATCTCGACGTACAGCCTCAAGTGAATTTTTGCGGTAGTAGTATAAAAAATTTTTTCGCGGATTGGCCTGAAGCTTACCTTTTAAAATTTCACTAAGGTCAATACCGTCAATTTTTTTGTCGGGAAGGGAAGCTCCCGAAAGTTTCGAGATAGTAGGAAACAAGTCGATAGTTGAAGCCAGCTGATTGGATATTAATCCTGCAGGAATTGTTCCTTTCCAGCGAATAATACAGGGAACTCTTTGTCCGCCTTCAAAGGAAGTGCCTTTCCCTTCTCTTAAACCGGCGGTATTCCCCGCATGGTTTCCAAAGTTCAACCATGGACCGTTATCACTGGTGAAAATGACCATGGTGTTTTTTTCAAGGCCTTCTGTTTTTAGCGCATCCATGATTCTTCCAACATGATGGTCAAGCTCCTGAATGACATCTCCATACAATCCCTGTTTACTCTTACCTCTAAATGTTGCGGATGCATTGATCGGTACATGAGGCATGGGATGCGGGATATAAGCAAAGAATGGTTTCTTTTTATTTTTGCGAATGAAACGGATGGCTTCATCGGTCAGTCTGCCACTTAACAAAGCCTGATCCTCAAGGGACTTGATGGTATCAATCGGGATGGTATTTCTGATTAAGGGAAGGGGAGGAAAACGATATTTATTCGTTCCCGGCTTGGCAGGCAGACCATCAAAATTTACCGGCCACATATCATTGGAATAAGGAATGCCCAGGTACTCATCAAAACCCTGATTGAGCGGCAGAAACTCCGGAGAATCTCCCAGATGCCATTTGCCGAATATTCCGGTTGAATAGTTTTTCTGTTTAAGGAGCTCTGCAAGGGTCATTTCTTCTTTGGCTAAACCGATCTGGGAAGCCGGAAATAATGCTTCTGTAATGCCTATTCGGTTTGGATAGCAACCGGTAAGGATCGCGGCTCGCGAGGCACTGCAAACGGCTTGAGCCGAAAGAAAATTCGTAAAACGAATACCCTCAGAGGCTAAGCGATCAATATTTGGGGTATGGATATCCAGTGCGCCATAACAGGAAAGATCACCATACCCCAGGTCGTCCATAAAGATCAAAATGACATTGGGCCCGAGTGGCTCCATCCGACTAACCGGGGTGCTGGATTGATTCAGGGTAAAAATTAATAGGGCAATCGACAGGATTTTTGTTTTTCTGATCATGGTGAAATGAGTTTCTGGAGGCATTGAATATAATATTAATAATTGGTTTGTGAACTTTTAATCAGGAGTAAAGTTGGTATTGAACATAAGTTCCTCAGGACTCTGCTGTCCACCTGTATAGGTTATCGTACCCGCCTAATAAATAGATGTCTAAGTAAAATTCAGTATTGAGCAAGATTTAGACCTCATCCTGTGGCTATTTTTCGGATGGGGCCAAAGAGATGTTCAAAATTAACTTCTTCAATAAATTTGTTTCATCTTATTTATTTCTGATATTGATCTTACCAATCAGTTTGTAATTCAGGGATTTCACTAATTCCTTGAGCTATTGGAAAATGAAATAGATTTATATAAATTAGGTTTTGAAACTTGTAAAAGCATGAGATTTTTCCCTTAAATTCATTCTTTATTTAGTTTAATTTTATTGTATTAGAACGATATAGCTAGTTGAAACCAACAGATACCAAAAATCCGGAATATTTCCACAAAGTTGTGGATTGTCAATATGCCTGCCCTGCACACACTCCGGTGCCTGAATACATCAGGTTAATCGCCGCAGGTAAATATACCGAGGCTTACATGATCAATTGGGAATCGAATGTCTTCCCCGGGGTACTCGGGCGAACTTGCGATCGTCCCTGTGAACCCGCGTGTCGCCGCGGCAGAATCGAAGAAGAGCCGGTTGCCATATGCAGGCTTAAACGGGTAGCGGCAGACCACAAGGATGAAGTCAAGTCATTGATGCCCGGAATTCCCTCAGAAATGAATGGGAAACGGGTTGCCCTCATTGGTGGTGGACCGGCATCTTTAACGGTGGCTCGCGATCTTGCTCCCTTGGGTTATGAGATTCATCTCTATGATGAACATGCCGCAGGTGGTGGAATGATGCGGAGCCAGATTCCTTCTTTCAGATTACCCGATGAGGTATTGGATGAGGAAGTCGGATATATCCTGGACATGGGTATCCACACGCACTTCAACACCTACGTGTCTAGTATGCAGGAAATCCTGGATAAGGGTTATGATGCGATATTTGTAGGAACAGGTGCTCCAAAAGGCCGTGATCTCATTCTTCCCGGGCGGGAAGAAGCCGGTAAAAATGTTCACATTGGAATTGAATGGCTCGCCAGTGTTGCTTTTGAGCATACGCATAAAATAGGTAGAAAGGTAATCGTATTGGGTGGAGGAAATACGGCCATGGATTGCTGCCGAACTTCGCGCCGCTTAGGTGGTGAGGAGGTGAAAGTAGTAGTGCGGAGTCCTTTTGCCGAGATGAAAGCCTCTCCATGGGAGATTGAAGATGCTATGCACGAGGATATTCCGATTTTTGAGAACCATGTGCCTAAAACTTATGTCATCGAAAACGGTCAATTGGTCGGTATGACTTTTGAAAAAGTTAAAGCAGTGTATGATGAGCAGGGGAAACGAAGCCTGGTATCCTCCGGTGAGCCTGAAGTATTTATTGAGGCTGATGATGTGCTCGTAGCTATTGGTCAGCAGAACAGTTTCCCTTGGATTGAGAGGGAAACGGGTGTTGATTTTGATCAATGGGGTATGCCAATAGTAGATGCATTAACTCATCAGTCGACTAACAAACGTGTTTTCTTTGGTGGTGATGCAGCCTTTGGTCCGAAGAATGTGATAACAGCTGTGGCGCATGGTCACCAGGCAGCTATTTCCATTGATTTACATTGCAAAGGGGAAGCTTTGACAGAGCGTCCTGCGCCATTTACCAATCTAGTATCCAAGAAAATGGGCATCCATGAGTGGAGCTATGATAATGATGTAGTAAATGATCAGCGTTTTATTGTTCCTCAAGCTGAGAAAAAAGCTGCCTTATCTGATCGTAAACTGGAAGTGGAACTGGGTTTTGATATCCAGACGGCAATCAAGGAAGCCCATCGCTGCCTGAATTGTGATGTACAAACCGTATTCGAAAAGGATAAATGCATTGAATGTGATGCATGCGTTGATATTTGTCCGACCTCATGCATCACCTTTACAACCAATGGTGAAGAAGATGATTTACGGACACGTCTTAAGGCTCCGTCATTAAATATCACTCAGGACCTCTATGTTTCAGATACACTCCCTACCCAAAGGGTAATGGTCAAGGATGAAGACGTTTGCCTGCACTGCGGTTTATGTGCAGAGCGTTGTCCGACCTCTGCATGGGATATGCAGCAATATTTATATAAAGTTACCAAAGCAGGTTAAGAAATGCCTAATTCAAAAGTTAATGATTTTGTCATTCGCTTTGCGAATGTCAATGGTACAGGGTCTGCAAGCGCAAATTATCTGTTTGCAAAAGCTGTTTTCCGAATGGGAATCCCGGTGACACCTAAAAATATATTTCCATCAAATATTCAGGGATTGCCCACTTGGTATGATGTCAGGATAAGTGAAAAGGGTTATCTAGGCCGTCGGGAAGGTGTGGATTTAATGGTTTGTGTGAACCCTCAAAGCATGCCGGAAGACGTACTTGCTGTAAACAGTGGTGGTTATTTCATCTATGACTGTACGAAAGCGCTGTATCCGGCGATGATCCGGTCGGATGTGACCTATATTGGGTTACCGCTCATGGATATATGTCTTCGTGAGTTCACTGATCCCCGCCAACGCCAGCTGTTCAAGAATATAATTTATGTTGGCGCACTTTCTGCTTTACTTGATATCGAATTTGCAGTTTTAGAACAACTACTTGCCGAGCAATTTGTGGGAAAAGAGAAATTGGTAGCAATGAATATCAAGGCCCTCAACCTGGGTATTGATTACGTTCACAGCCATTTTACCTACCCTTTGGATATCCGCCTCGAGCGACGCGATTTGATTGGTGATAAAATCCTGATCGATGGTAACTCAGCCTGCGGATTAGGAGCTGTTTATGGCGGTGCAACCGTGGTAGCCTGGTATCCGATTACCCCTTCGACCTCCGTGGTGGAGGGTTTTGAGAGCTATGCTAAAAAACTAAGAATTGATAAGGAGACCGGAAAACGCAATTATGCGATTGTGCAGGCCGAGGATGAACTTGCTGCCATAGGCATGGTGATTGGTGCGAACTGGAATGGGGCACGTTCCTTTACCGCTACCAGCGGTCCGGGATTATCTTTGATGAATGAATTCCTCGGACTGGCCTATTTCGCTGAGATACCAACGGTTTTGATTGATGTGCAACGTACCGGTCCGTCTACTGGAATGCCTACCAGAACTCAGCAATCTGATATTTTACTGGCGGCTTATGCTTCGCATGGTGATACTAAACAGGTTTTAGTATTTCCAGCAACCCCAAAGGAATGTTTTGAAATGACTGCCGAAGCTTTTGACCTTGCAGAGTTATTACAGACACCAATTATCATGATGACTGATTTAGATCTTGGAATGAATGATCATATGTCTGAACCTTTCCATTGGGAGGATAGCCGAAAATATAATCGCGGTAAAGTATTGAATGCCGATCAGCTCGAAGATCTGCCACGTTTTGGACGCTATCTGGATGTTGAAGATGATGGAATTACTTACCGTACCATTCCCGGAACGCACCCTACTAAAGGTTCCTTCTTTACTCGTGGTACCTCGAGAGATGAATATGCAGTCTATACAGAGGATGGGCGGGTGTATGCGCGTAACATGGACCGGCTGCTCAAGAAATGGAATACTGCAAAAGATGTTGTACCTGCGCCGTATTTGTATCAGAAAGAAAATAAGAGTTCCTATGGTTTGATTTTCTTCGGTACTTCAACGTATTCTGCCGAGGAGGCAATGGATACCATGGCTTCAAGTGGGCTTGGCTTTGATGCCATGAGGCTGAGGGGATTTCCCTTTAATCAAACGGTAGCAGATTTTATTCATTCCCATGAAAAGGTTTTTATAATAGAACAAAATCGCGATGGCCAAATGCGAAGTCTGCTCATTAATGAACTGGATGTAAATCCGCAAAAAATGATTCCTGTTCTAAATTATGATGGGATGCCAATTACCGCGCACACTATTATAAGCCTGATCAATAAAAATTTATCACCTGTTATCAATGGTTCTACCAGTAAAATTTCATCATGACATATATACGTCCTAAATTCCGCCATCCCGATCTTCCTAAAAATGATCTTGGATATACTACCAAGGAATATGAAGGTTCACTTTCAACTTTGTGTGCAGGCTGCGGGCATGACTCCATCAGTGGAAGTATTCTTCAGGCTTGTTTTGAATTGTCTATTGCACCGCATCGAATAGCCAAATTATCCGGGATAGGATGCTCTTCCAAGACTCCCAATTATTTCCTTGGAAATTCGCATGGTTTTAACTCCGTGCACGGAAGAATGCCTTCAGTTGCCACCGGGGCGAATATGGCTAACCGGGATTTGATTTACATGGGTGTCTCAGGAGATGGGGATACCGCTTCCATTGGGATGGGGCAGTTTGCCCATGTGATTCGACGCAACCTGAACATGGTCTACATTGTAATGAACAATGGCTGCTACGGATTGACCAAAGGTCAGGATTCAGCAACTGCCGATGCGGGTTCAAAAAGTAAAGCAGGTTCAGTGAATCCCTTTCAGCCTATTGATTTGGCCGGACTGGCCTTAGAACTGGGTGCAAGTTTTGTGGCCCAAAGTTTTTCGGGCGACAAGGAACAATTGGTTCCTTTGATTAAGGCGGCAGTAAGTCACCCGGGTTTTGCCTTCATCAATATCATCTCACCTTGTGTAACATTTAATAATAACCCCGGATCCACCAAATCATACGATTATGTGCGGGAGCATATTGAAGCCACCGGGAAATCCGATCTGATTCCTGAGAAGTCAGAGATACTGGCTAACTATGAATCCGGTACCGGAACTGAGGTGATGTTACATGATGGCACATTCATTAAATTGGAAAAGCTGGCAGCAA
>VGGW01000014.1 GCA_016868395.1 Bacteroidota bacterium
ATCCAAATAGGCTTTTAACTTTTCATTTTCAGCGATCAATTCCTTTACCTTTTTTTCTCTTTGCTCGAGACTCCTTTTAGCCTCAATGAGTTCCTTTTTATCACGTTCCAGGTCTACAAGCAAGGTATCCACTTTTTCCTGATAGGTACCGACTTTCCTTTTGGCCAAATCAATGATATGATGGCTTAGACCAATTTTCTGAGCAATTTCAAATGCATAAGAGCTTCCGGGTTTTCCCAAGGAAAGAATGTATAAAGGCTGCATTTTCTCATTATCAAATAACATGGAAGCATTTTCGAGTCCCGGGGTTTGGTTTGCAAAAGTTTTAAGGTTAGAGTAATGTGTGGTAACCACACCCTTTACATTCCTTTTATTTAATGTTTCTAAAATTGATTCGGCAATCGGCCCCCCAAACTGCGGATCAGTACCGGTTCCAAATTCATCAATTAAAATTAAGGTTTGGGAATTCGCCCGTTCGATGAAATACTTCATTTTAGAGAGATGGGCACTATAAGTACTTAAATCACTTTCGATGGATTGATCATCCCCGATATCAGCAAAAATCTGTTTAAAAAGTCCTAATTGAGAGTGTTCGTCGGCAGGAATTAGAATTCCTGACTGAACCATAATCTGAAGAAGACCCACTGTTTTCATACACACCGATTTCCCACCAGCATTTGGCCCGGATACCACGATTATTCGATCATGTTCATCAATTTTAATGTGAAGTGGAACAACTGACTGGTTTTCTTTTTTTAAACTCAGAAGCAATAATGGATGTCTGGCATTAACCAAATTTATTTGAGAATCTTTTCGTAAGACAGGCATTTCACCATCAATAGATATCGCAAACAAAGCTTTTGCCCGAACAAAATCCAGTTTAGACAATAAACTATGATAAGACAATAATAAAGGAACATAGGGCCTTATTTCATCCGTCAGAGCAATGAGTAAGTGAATAATCTCCCTTTTCTTCTCAAATTCAAAATCTCTGATAAGATTATTTAAGTGAAAAACCTCTTCCGGCTCCATGAAAACCGTTTGTCCGGAAGCTGATTCATCGTGGATAAAGCCCTTTAATTTTCTTTTACTTTCGGCAAGGATAGGTAAACATAGTCTGCCATCCCTCACAGTAAGGCTGCCGTCTGCTGTCCACCCATTATTCTGAGCGTTCTTGTAAATTTGTTCAATCTTTTTACGAGCTTCCTGTTCTGCCTTTGAAATTCGGGAGCTAAGTTCTAACAAAGTTGAAGATGCATTTGGTTTGATGATTCCCTTGTTGTCTATGACCTGGTCTATCTTTTGAATGATCGATTTTTCAATTGGCAAATGTTCAAAAAGCGCCTCTAAATTGGGATATAGTCCTTCACGATCAGAAAAGTAATGAATAATAGAAAAAACAGTAGTTAGAGATACCGAAACCTTAAAAAAATCTTCTTCTGAAAGATAGGTACCCTCAATTTTAGCTCTTTCTACCAAACTCTTTATGTCAAAGAAATTTTGAATAGCTAAAGGTGAATCATTTTTAAGTATGCTTTTAAACTCATGCGTTTGACGGAGAAACTTATTGATATTGTCGAAATTATTCATTACTTGAATCTTGTCGACCATTTGCCTACCCATCGGACTCAAACAATACGATTTAATCAGGTCTTTGATATCCAGAAAACCTAATTTTTCGGCAGTATTAATTGGGTATATCATTTTTGAGTCCGTATCCTACTACTTTTTTTAATGTCAGAACGATTCAGCTTGTGTTCCTTTTCATCCAGAATAGCCTGCACTCCATTGTACATCGAATCTAATACCGCCGGTGTTATACTATAATATCTCAGACTTCTTTCATACTGTTCAGAACTTACTTTATGAGTTTTAAAAATTGTAGCATAAAGATTTTTACTCTTTTTTCTAATGGTATCTGTATAGAGTACAGTGGCCATATAACCGTCAATAACATGAAGATCTGCCATAATAAGTATCATTTTTTGTTTCCCCAGGACATCTTCGGGAACCTGGTTACCTTTACAGGCAAACATTAATGGGATGATTATAAATACTAATTTAAGTGCTTTCATTATAACTCAGGATATGGACTGATTTAAAAAGATTTGAGATGATAATTCTGTTGCATTTTATTTTAGTATCCCGTAGGTTTAGCAATTAAATAATAATTTCAAAAATACGTATAAATGAGTATTGCAGATAATATATCGAGTATAAAGAAAGAAATAGGGACTAAGGGAGTAAAATTAATTGCAGTTTCCAAAACAAAACCTTTAGAAAGTATTATTGAAGCCTATGATTCCGGACAGCGCTTGTTTGGTGAAAACATGGTACAGGAGCTTACCGAAAAATACAACAAATTACCAAAAGATATAGAATGGCATTTGATTGGCCACCTTCAAACCAATAAGGTTAAATATATAGCTCCTTTCATCAGCATGATTCATTCCGTTGACAGTTTAAAGCTTCTTCAAGAAATTAATAAGCAAGCCTTGAAGGCTGATCGAATAATCGATTGTCTTCTTCAACTTGAGATTGCTGATGAAGATACTAAGTATGGCATGGAAATGGCTGAGGCTGTTGAATTGTTAAGATCTGATGAATTTAAGGCATTAAAAAATATCAGGATTTGTGGGGTGATGGGTATTGCAACCCTTACCAATAATCGAAAAAAAACACAAGAAGAGTTTTATGAGTTAAATACTTTCTTTAGAGGACTTAAGGCAGCATTCTTCAGAAATGATCCGGCATTTACCGAAAAATCCATGGGAATGTCGGGAGATTACGAATTAGCTATTGAGGAAGGAAGCACCATGATCAGATTGGGTAGTACGATTTTTGGTGAAAGAAATAAAAAGACTAAATAATTTATGTCGATCATCATACGAAAAGCAGTAAAAAATGACTGCAAGAGGTTATTAGAACTTATAGAAGAGCTTGCCATTTATGAAAAAGCAGCAAATGAGGTGACGGTTAGCCTAGAAGAATTTCAAGATGCAGGTTTTGGAAATAAGCCGGTATGGAGAGCCTTTGTTGCAGAAGAAAACGGGATAATCCATGGTTTTGGACTCTATTATATTCGATACTCTACCTGGAAAGGCTGCCGAATGTATTTAGAAGACCTATTGGTAACCGAAAAAATGCGTGGAACGGGTCTCGGTAAAATGATTTTTGATCGACTTATTATCGAGGCAAAATCAAAAGGATTCAAAGGGATTACCTGGCAAGTATTGGATTGGAATGATCCCGCCATAAATTTTTACAAAAAATACCATGCAGAATTTGATTCCGGATGGATCAATGTATCGCTTTCGAAAGAACAGATTGATAAATTTAATGTATAAAGCAGAGTCGTAGTTGTGAAGGTATTTAAATTTGGAGGATTCGCTGTTTCAACTGCAGCAAATATTAGGAACTTAATAAAAATTGTCAAGCTGAACAATGAGGATCAGCTTTTGATAGTCGTTTCTGCAATGGGAAAAACTACCGATGTCCTGGAAGATCTTTGCGAATTCTATGTCAGTGGTAGTGAAAAAACCATTCCTCAACTCAAAAAAATCAAGGATTTCCATGAATCAATCATGAATGACCTGTTTGGGAATAAAAACCACCTTATTTATGATGAAATAGAGAATACTTTCATTGAAATTGAATGGATGTTGGAAGATGAGCCTCAGCCCAATTATGACTTCAATTATGATCAGATTGTTTCGATCGGCGAACTAGTTTCCAGTAAAATAATTTCTGCCTATCTGAATGAATGTGATATAAAGGCTAGTTGGATCGATGCCAGAAGTTATATTCATACAGACAACACCTACCGGGAGGGAATCATTGATTGGGAAAAGACAAGGAATTCTGTTCTTTCTTTAAAAGAACAATTTCAAAAACAAATCCTTCTTACTCAAGGCTTTATTGGAGGTACCAGTGAAAATTATACCACCACATTAGGAAGAGAGGGCTCTGATTATTCCGCTACAGTTTTTGCCTCATGTATTCAAGCCGAATCATTAACGGTTTGGAAAGACGTTCCAGGAATTATGAATGCAGATCCAGCAATATTTAAGGAGGCAAGAAAATATGATGAATTACCCTATTCAAAAGCAATCGAATTAGCATATTATGGCGCCAATATAATTCACCCTAAAACAATAAAACCCCTACAAAATAGTGCTATCCCACTATTTGTTAAACCATTTTTAATGCCCGAAGAAGCCGGAACGGTTATTAAGCAGTCTGTAAGTAAAGATTCAGAAATAGAGGCCATTATCCTAAAAAAGAGACAAACACTATTAAGTGTTTCTACATTAGATTACTCCTTTATGGATGAAAACTTTTTAAGTAAACTGTTTAGGGCCTTTTATGAGTCTCATATCAAGTTGAATATGATGCAGCTTTCTGCACTTTCTGTTTCAGTTTGCATCGATCAGGATCAAGCCAAATTAAAAAAAGTAATGAACTTCTTTCAGAATGAATTCCAATTTTCAATACAAGACGACCTCGAGTTATTGACCATCTTGAATTTTAAGCAACAAGATTTAAACAGAATAAGTTCAGGAAAGGAAATTATAATGGAGCAAATAACTAAAAAAAACGCTCAATTTTTAACTAAATAAATTCGTGAATAAAAATATATTAAATATTGAAGTTCAGCGCTTTATTAATGATAATTTAAATTCAGATACAGTTTCCCTGAGCTTAAAAAAAAGTCCGTTCGAATACCTTAGTTCAAAAGAAATCTCGGAGCAAATAGATAGTAAAAAACGATGTGAGAACAAACTTCCAACATGGTTTAAAACCCAAAATATTTATTACCCTTCTAAATTAGCTATTGAACAGGCTTCATCCGAAATCGCTGCCGAGTATAAATCTAATTTGATTAAAGGAGAAAATCTTATCGATCTGACAGGTGGTTTTGGAGTTGATTCCCTTTTTTTTGCAAAGCAGGCTAAGCATGTGACGCATTGTGAGTTGAACAAAGAATTATCTGATATTTCAAGTTATAATGCATCGCTAATGGATGTTAAAATCCACTTTGAACAGGAAGAGGGTATTAGTTACCTAAAATCAACGAAAAAGAAATTCGATACTATCTATCTGGATCCCTCCAGAAGGGTAAATTCTCGAAGAGTCTTTAAGTTAAAAGACTGCGAGCCAGATATCATGACCAACCTAGACCTATTAAAAAGCCGATCAGAACTTTTGATGATAAAAACCGCTCCCCTTTTAGATATCCACTCTACCATTAAAGAATTAGGCGGAGTCAGTGCGGTCCATGTTCTTAGCATAAAAAATGAGTGTAAAGAACTACTTTATCTTATAGACCATAAAAATTGCACGGATGATCCTCAAATTACTTGTGCCATGATAGGAACAGCTGAAACTAAAGCGTATAAATTTAGGTTAAGTGAAGAAAAATCCTTTCATCATTCGGATTATTCGGAAATTCTTGATTTTATTTATGAACCGGATGTTGCCTTGCTCAAAGCCGGGTGCTTTAAACTAATCAGTCGCGACTTTAACATCCACAAGATACAACAGCATAGCCATTTGTATACCTCAAACAACCTGAATTTATTATTTCCGGGACGTATCTTTAAGCTTAAAAAATCCTGGAGTTTTGGGAACTTTATCAAAGAGCACCACTTTAAAAACGCAAATATTATCTGCCGAAATTTTCCGGTTAGTCCGGAGAATTTAAAGAAAAAACTTAAAATCAAAGATGGTGGAGAAAATTATCTTTTATTCTGTACCAATAAAAATAATCAACTAACGGTTCTGAGTTGTGAAAGGATTATGAATTAACCTTGTTTTTAACATTATTTCGATCTAATAGCTGGTTTTAAGTACAAAAAATGGAGCCAAAAACAAGCTCCATTTTAAATTCTAATAAAATTGATTGAATTTTTAATTAAAAAAAATTATTTATCTGGTTGCGGAGTCATTCTTAAGTAGGGTTTAATTTCTTTAAAACCCTTGGGAAATTTAGCAGGTATATCAACCGTTTTAATTGCCGGAATTACAACCACATCCTCACCCTCTTTCCAGTCGGCAGGTGTAGCCACACTATAATTTGCCGTTAATTGCAGTGAATCTATGACTCTTAAAATCTCTTGAAAATTCCTTCCTGTGGATGCAGGATAAGTTATCATCAATTTAATCTTTTTATCAGGGCCGATAATAAACAAGGAACGAACTGTGAAAGTCTCAGATGCATTTGGATGCATCATCCCATATAATTCAGCAATTTCCTTATTTTCATCCGCAATAATTGGAAAATTAACTTCTACATGCTGTGTTTCATTAATATCGTTAATCCAGCCTTTGTGGGATTCTAAGGAATCAACACTCAAAGCAATAACCTTTACATTTCGTTTATCGAACTCATTTTTTAATGAGGCCGTTTTTCCTAATTCAGTAGTACAAACTGGGGTGTAATCGGCAGGATGTGAGAAAAGAACCGCCCAACTATCTCCTAAATAATTATAAAAGCTAATATCTCCCAGAGATGTTTTTGCTTTAAAATTTGGGGCTAAATCACCTAGTTTTAAATTCATAAAATAATTATTAGCAAAATTTTTGAGCTACAAAATAAAAAATTTAAACGGCTAATTTTAAAAAGGAACAACTACAGCTTTGGGTTAAACCAGGTTTGTTCTTTTTAATATGTGACTAAATTGCTTTAATACCTGGATCTTAATTCCTTTTTAACTTTAATTTATCATCAATCATGCCTTTAAATATATTTTTTTCCAGCACTTCACTGATGCGCTCCGTTTCAAGGACAGACATTCCTGCAGCACTTGCAATTTTAGAGGGTATATTATTGATTGAAAACGTCCCTTTCTCTGAAAAGTTTAAAGCCGCGGCCAACAACCTTTCGGTTGAGTCTCCAAAATCTTTGGTAACATCATCAGAAACAGTAAAATCAACGGTCATCCCATTAAAAAACCCTCCATCATTCCTTTGATTTTTGGTTTCAAACATCGGAACATAAAGGTCTAGTTTATCAATTTTAATAGCAAAAAAGCCAACAGGTTTACCATATGTTTTCTGACCAATAAGTTTGACATCATTTGCCATTACACCTTTCAGGCTGTTTATCATAAGTTCTGAAGCAGAGGCAGTTCCGCCCAAGACCAAAAAATAAATTTTCTTAAATTCAGCACTTCCTGATTTCACAAAATTTTCAACATTGCCGGCGGCTAACGTTGGTCGGTAATCAAGATCCGCATAGGTTGCAAACTTACCATTTACACCACCGGTAAAGGGCTGTAATTTTCCTTTAGAATCAAGTAAAGGTTGGTTTGCTAAAATCCTCGCTTGACCATCCTGCATAGTTTTTGTCCAGAAGGTGGTATACATCATCTGACCATTAACAGAAGCCGGGGCAATCAGGTTTGTAAATAAATCTGAGGTTGCAACAGAACCACCCCCATTATAGCGAAGGTCAATAATCAGTTCCGTAGCCCCTGCAAGATGAAATTTACCAATTTCTGTGGTCAAATCTTCTCTTGAATTCGTGGTAAAGCTATTATAAACGATATATCCTACTTTCTTAGAACCTATATTGAATATTTTTGTACTAAAGATGGGATTGTTGGCATATGTAGCACGGTTGATGGTCACATCTTCAGAGCTTCCATCAGGCTTTAAAACAGTAAGAGAAACTGATGAGGCCGAACCAAATACTGCACTACTCACAAATTCTATGTTAGCACTTACATCTGAACTCAGATCAGTTCTACCATTCAACTTAGTAATACGAAATCCTCTTTTAAGTCCTTTGGCTGCTGCCGGTGAATTCGGAGAAACAAATTTTATTCTAAGATCGCTTGAGGGAGAAGAATTATAAAAGACAGAAAAACCAAAATCTCCACTTACACCATTTAATGAGGTTCTAACTGACCCATCATCCAGAAATGAATATTTATCAGTTGGCTTATTTGTTCCTGGCAACACAACTATGGCATTTAAAACTGCCGTATTTGTACTAAAACGCCTTGGATTAAAAACGGTATAAGTTGGCATCCCTTCATTCCAGTAATAAGTTTCCTTGGCATACAAAAAAATTGAATCCTTGGTGAGGTCGGCTCTTGAGGCAACAACAGGAGGTGTGGGAGT
The DNA here is from genome assembly GCA_016868395.1 of Bacteroidota bacterium. Lineage (GTDB taxonomy): Bacteria > Bacteroidota > Bacteroidia > Sphingobacteriales > Sphingobacteriaceae > Daejeonella. Next base: position 8,128 of record VGGW01000014.1, read on the forward strand.
TGGGGTTTGCGACACACTAGCTTTGGGATCTTTTTTACAAGATGATGAAAGTATTAATAGACATAAAAAGCCTATTATTACCGAAATATTTTGAGGATTCAACTTCATTTTATTCAACAGTTTATGCTTGGTTTAAAATAAAAATAAGGCTTTGAATATTGTTCAGCAATAAATTTATAGAAATTTATCAACAGTTAAATAATCAACACCTGATGAAATAGCAAATTCCATATCCGTATCGCTTGAACCTATAATCATCAATTCATTTCTACACAAGTGATGTTCCTTCATAATATACGTTAAAACGTCAGGATTGGGTTTAAGGTTCATTTCTGAGGCATAATAAACCTTCAAATAATTTTCCAAGCCATTCCATTCTATTTGTTTGATTTTATTTATCTGAACTTCGGGCTTACCATTCGTTACTAAAAAAAGTAGTTTCCTGTCTACCACAATATTCTGCATAAGCTCAAGAACACCTGAAAACAAAAGTAATTTTAAGGGCAATCTGGCAGTTGAATAAAGCTTTTCGAAATTAGCCCTATATTTTTCATCCAGACCAAATGCCTCTTTCGTTCTTTCAAAAATCCTTTCATCTCCATGATGCTCATAGGTGGTTTTAAAAAAAATGATCAAATCCTTAGCAGATGGATAACCCTCCGAAAACTCTATAAAATTTGAAAAAAGATAATAAACTTGAAGCAAATAATCTCTTTCAGGATAAATGACATTATCCAACTCAAACACATATGCTTTAATACGACTATCCAGATCTTGATATTTAAGCATAAACAAATTTAAAGAAATAAATTTAAAGTTCTTTTTTTTTTCAATCATTCAATTAAAAGATTGCACTAATTAGACTTTTGAAATCAATTAATCTAATCCTAAAATCAAATCCTCTGATGGCTTCAAAATTGAAATTCCATATTCACTAAAAAGTTCAATTGCTTTTGATAGTTCGATTATTTCAGCACTTTTAAGGGGGTGTATCTCATTAATTTTATAATCTAGACAGATTTTGATTAATTGACTAATAAAAACCGGTGATGAGGCCTCGGGAATCTGTATGAATATTTTACCCGGAATGAAAGGCATTTTCTTTTGTTCAGCAAAAAATACCTCAGAATGATAAAGCAATCTTTGTAATTTAAAGACATTGGCAGATGAAGCTGCGGTAATCAGAATAGCCATTTAGTAATTAATTATCAGACCGTCCTTCATCAATACTTTTCGATCAGCTAATTTGGCTAGGTTTTCATTGTGAGTAACGATTACGAAGGTCTGTCTTAGGTTTTCACGTAGTTCAACAAATAATCGGTGTAAACTCTCAGCATTTGCAGAGTCCAGATTACCAGATGGCTCATCTGCTAATATGATAGATGGGCTATTAATTAAAGCTCTTGCCACTGCCACTCGCTGCTGTTCACCACCGGATAATTCATTTGGTTTATGATTAGCCCTAGCTCTAAGGCCCAGAATATCAAGGAGTTCGAATGCTTTTTTTTCAGCCTCATTTTTTCTTGTCTTGGCGATATAAGCCGGAATGCAAATGTTTTCAATGGCAGTAAATTCAGGCAATAAATGATGAAACTGGAAGATAAAACCAATATTTTCATTTCGAAAAGCGCTTAGCTTCTTCGGAGAGAGTGAATTCAGGTCAGTTTTGTTCATTAATACTGAACCCTGATCGGGTCGGTCGAGGGTTCCGATAATATGTAAAAGGGTACTTTTCCCGGCTCCTGAAGCTCCTAAAATGGTAACAATCTCCGCTTCATTTACATCAAGGTCAACTCCTTTTAAAATCTGTAAGTTACCGTAAGATTTTCTGATTCCTCTTGCCTGAAGCATGAACTATGATTGATTGAATATACAAAGGTGCGAATTGTTTCTTAATGTTGGGCTTCTATCCAAATAATAGCTATAATTTTTAAAAAAAACAGAGCTTACTATTTTCAGATTTGCAATAAAAACGTAGTTTTACGGCATATAAGAAGTAAATGAATATTCACGAATATCAGGGAAAGGCAATTTTAAAAAGTTTTGGTGTCAGAATTCAGGAGGGTATTGTTGCAGATACCGCAGAACAGGCTATTGAGGCTGCAAAAAAGCTAAAAACAGATTATAATTCAGATTGGGTTGTGATTAAAGCTCAAATTCATGCCGGTGGCAGAGGAAAGGGCGGTGGCGTTAAGCTAGCCAAAAACTTAGAGGAGGTTAGAGAAAAAGCTGGCCAAATAATTGGAATGCAATTAGTAACGCCCCAAACCGGACCAGAAGGAAAGCTTGTCAATAAAGTTTTGGTTGCACAAGATGTTTACTATCCGGGAGAGAGTGAAACAAAGGAATTCTATGTCAGTGTATTACTTGACAGATCAAAAGGTCGTAACATCATCATGTATTCAACTGAAGGCGGCATGGATATTGAAGAAGTTGCCGAACATACACCACAGTTGATATTCAAGGAAGAAATAGACCCCAAAGTTGGTCTTCAAGGCTTTCAGGCACGTAAAATTGCCTTCAATCTTGGATTAAATGGGGAAGCCTTCAAGGATATGACTAAATTCATAGGCGCATTATACAAAGCCTATGAAGGAACAGACTCTTCCATGTTTGAAATTAATCCTGTATTGAAAACATCGGACAACAAGATTTTAGCTGTTGATGCTAAAGTGAATCTTGATGATAACGGATTGTTTCGTCACCCTGAATATGCTGCTTTGCGTGATATCAGCGAAGAAGATCCAACTGAAGTTGAAGCCAGTAAATCAAATTTGAACTATGTTAAATTAGATGGTAATGTGGGATGTATGGTAAACGGTGCCGGGCTTGCGATGGCTACCATGGATATTATTAAACTTGCCGGTGGTGAACCAGCCAACTTCTTGGATGTCGGTGGAACTGCTAATGCTGAAACAGTAAAGGCCGGTTTTAATATTATTCTTTCTGATCCGAATGTCAAGGCCATATTAATTAATATTTTTGGAGGTATCGTCCGCTGTGATCGTGTTGCCCAGGGTGTGATCGATGCCTATAAAGAAATTGGAAATATCCCAGTGCCTATTATTGTCCGCTTGCAAGGAACCAATGCAGTAGAGGCCAAAAAACTGATTGACGAATCCGGATTGAAAGTTTACTCGGCTATTCTTCTTAAAGAAGCAGCTGCTCTGGTAACAAAAGTTTTAGAAGAAAAATAAAATTCTTCTTAATCAATTAGTCAACGTCATTGTTTCTCAGACAATGACGTTTTCTTTTTTATTGATTTTTCGATATTTTTTTGCTTGCCCTTTGCTCGTTCCTTAAAATCAGCAAAAATTTATGCAAAAAAAAAGGAGCCTTTGGCTCCTCTTTGATATTTATGAATCATGTACTATTTTACAGAATCAACAACAGCTTTAAAAGCATCCGGATGATTCATAGCTAAATCAGCTAATACCTTACGGTTTAAACCGTTTCCTTTAGCCGTTAATTTACCCATTAAAACTGAATAAGATAATCCATGCTGACGAGCGCCGGCATTGATACGTTGAATCCATAAAGCTCTGAATTCTCTTTTTTTAGTTTTACGGTCGCGGTAAGCATATTGCAAACCTTTCTCAACCGTATTTTTGGCGATGGTAAAAACCTTACTTCTAGATCCCCAATAGCCTTTAGCTAAATCTAAGACCTTTTTTCTTCTTCTTCTTGACGCTACTGCGTTAACCGAACGTGGCATTTTTTGTAGTTTTTTTTGGTAAGCGGTGTTCCTTTTTTTGGAAACTTTAAAACCTGATACCTGGTTAAGTAAATTAGTTAATTATTTTCCGATAGTTAGCATACGTTTTACGTTGCCCATATCAGCATCAGACACTAGGCTGGTCTGTCCTAAAGCACGCTTACGTTTGTTGCTCATCTTGGTCAAGATGTGGCTTTTAAAAGCGTTCTTTCTTTTGATTTTACCTGTTCCAGAAAGCTTAAATCGCTTTTTTGCACTGGAGCACGTTTTCATTTTTGGCATAACTCTGTTATATTTATTTGTCTATTATTTAAATTATTTATTTGTCAATGTGCGATATGCCTAATAGACAAATCGAGAAATCCGATAGCTTTCGGATGACAAATTATCTTTTCCCCGCATGTTTAGGGGCAACGGTCAAAAACATCCGCTTACCTTCTAATTTGGGTAATTGTTCCACCTTGCCAAAATCTTCTAATGCCTGAGCAAATTTTAACAAGAGTATTTCACCCTGCTCTTTATATACAATTGCACGTCCTTTAAAGTGGACGTATGCACGCACTTTTTCACCATTTTCAAGAAATCCAATGGCATGCTTCAGTTTGAATTGAAAATCATGATCACTGGTATTAGGTCCAAAACGAATCTCCTTTATAACTGTTTGTTTCGCATTGGACTTAATTTCCTTCATTTTTTTCTTCTGCTCGTATATAAACTTGTTATAATCAACAACCTTACAAACGGGCGGAACGGCATTAGGAGAAATCTCCACCAAGTCCAATCCTTGTTCTTCAGCAATAGCAATAGCATCTCTGAAAGAATAAATACCTGTTTCCACATTATCACCAGTCAAACGTACTTCAGTGGCTCTAATCAAATCATTGATTTTATGTTCTGCTTCTTTCTTTTTAAACGGAGGTCGTGGTCCTCTGTTAAAGCCTGGTTTTCCTAATGTCAAATTTTATTAACTTAAATTGTTATTTCTTTAACTAATTGATTACTAAACTCTTCTATTTTCATACTTCCTATATCCCCTTGACCATGTCTTCTCACAGAAAGTGTTCCTTCATGCATTTCCTTTTCTCCGATAATTAACATGTAAGGAATCTTTTTCAATTCCGCATCTCTGATTTTGCGACCAATCTTCTCATCGCGAGAATCTACTAGCCCGCAAATATCGGAATTATTAAGCGATTCTAAAACTTTTTTTGCATAATCCTCATATTTTTCAGAAATAGGAAGGATGATAAATTGTTCTGGTGTCAACCATAAAGGAAATTCGCCGGCACAATATTCAATCAATACGGCTACAAATCGCTCTAATGAACCAAAAGGTGCTCTGTGAATCATCACAGGTCGATGTTTCTGGTTATCACTGCCGGTATACTCCAATTCAAATCGCTCAGGTAAATTATAGTCAACCTGTATGGTTCCCAACTGCCATTTTCTCCCCAATGCGTCCCTGACCATAAAATCGAGTTTTGGTCCATAAAACGCAGCTTCACCCAATTCAACAACGGTTGTTAGACCCTTTTCTTCTGCAGCCTCCATTATTGCCGATTCGGCTAACTGCCAGTTTTGATCAGTACCTATATATTTGGTTTTATTATCCGGATCGCGAAGTGAAATTTGCGCGGTATAATTTTCAAATCCTAAAGCCTTAAAAACATAAAGAACTAAGTCAATTACCTTTTTAAATTCTTCTTTAACCTGATCAGGACGGCAGAACAAATGCGCATCATCCTGAGTAAAGCCCCGAACACGTGTTAGTCCGTGTAATTCCCCGCTCTGTTCATACCTGTATACGGTACCAAATTCTGCATATCTAACCGGCAGATCTTTGTAGGATCTTGGCTTGGTTTTATAAATCTCGCAGTGGTGGGGACAATTCATTGGCTTTAAAAAGAACTCCTCCCCTTCCTGAGGGGTTTTTATAGGTTGAAACGAATCAGCACCATATTTTTCGTAGTGTCCGGAAGTAATATAAAGGTTTTTATGACCAATATGAGGAGTTATTACCTGTTCATAACCTGATTTAACCTGTGCCCTTTGAAGAAAATTTGCTAATTTTTCTCTCAAGGCTGTACCTTTTGGAAGCCAAAGTGGCAAGCCCATCCCAACCTTATCTGAAAATGCAAATAATTCCAGTTCTTTTCCTAATTTTCGATGATCACGCTTCTTAGCCTCTTCGATCAGTTGAAGATAGTCAGTCAGTTCACTTTGCTTGGGATAAGTGACACCATAAATGCGTGTTAATTGCTTTCTGCTTTCATCCCCTCTCCAATAAGCCCCGGCAACATTCATCAGCTTTACAGCTTTGATGAATCCTGTGTTAGGAATGTGTGGTCCTCGGCATAAATCAGTAAAATTCCCCTGAGTATAAAACGTAATCGACCCATCATTCAGATCTTTGATCAGATCCAATTTGTATTCATCATTCTTTTCTGTAAAATAACGTATAGCCTCAGCCTTACAAACGGATTTTCTAGAAAAGTCTGATTTTTGTCTGGCAAGTTCAAGAATCTTATCCTCTATCTGTTTAAAATCATCAGAAGAAAATTCATGATCACCAAAATCAACATCATAATAAAAACCGGTTTCAATCGCAGGACCAATACCAAATTTGGTTCCGGGATATAATAGTTCAAGAGCTTCTGCCATCAAATGTGCGGACGAATGCCAAAAAGTAGCTTTACCGGCCTGATCATTCCAGGTGAGTAATTTTACTATCGAATCTGTTTCTATCGGCCGACTAGAATCCCAAACTTGTCCGTTTACCTCTGCTGCTAAAACATTTCTAGCTAATCCTTCGGAAATTGAGAGCGCGATTTGGTATGGGGTGGTACCCTGTTCAAATTCGCGAACAGAGCCATCAGGAAGGGTGATTTTGATCATCTACAAAATGATTTATATGTTATAATTAAAAAATTCAAAACGATCACCTACAAAGTGATCTTCAATTCACCTGCAAAAATACGATTATTTGAAGGAAATTCTTCAATATCCAATTTCTACAAGAGAGATTTTAACGACAATTATCTCGGCTTTAGGAAATAGTAAAATTTCAATAGGAGTTATCTGACATCTCAATTGAAATCTTGATACTATTGATTCGTGCGCCGTTTTCCGGATTAAATGAAAAAAATAGTTTACGGGGAGATGTCTACTACGGAGTCAAAAAATAAGCTCTCTAAACATTTCCCCAACCGCTGGCGAGCACATCGGCAAGATGCAGGGTTTTGAGATTAATATGGTGTTGATCGATGTAAGCCTGAAGATTTATTAAACAAGAAGCATCTGTTGAAATGATGTAATCAGCTTTCATTTCCAAGGCATTATTTATTTTTTGCTCTGCCATAGCACTCGAAATGGAATCAAATTTAACGGCAAAAGTACCTCCAAACCCACAGCAGACATCAGTATCCTTCATCTCAACTAAGTCTAGACCATGAACCTTACTCAGCAATTGTCTGGGCTCGGCTTTTATATTGCATTCCCTTAACCCTGAACAAGAATCGTGATAGACTGCTCTGCCATCCAATTCAGCACCGAAATAATCCTTATTCAATACATTCACCAGAAAGCCTGAAAGTTCATACATGTTATTTTGGATTGCACGACACTTGTTATGAACAGCAGTATTGGTAAAAAGATCATTAAATGAGTTTTTCACCATTCCTGCGCAAGATGCAGAAGGTGAAACGATGTAAGAATTTTCAGAAAAATCATTCAAGAATTTTGCTCCAACCACTTTAGCTTCTTCCCAGAATCCTGCATTATAAGCCGGTTGGCCACAACAGGTTTGTTCGGCATTATAAACTACTTTACAACCTGCTTTTTCAAGAATTTTTACCGTATTAAATGCAGTCTGGGGATATAGTTGATCAACAAAACAAGGAATAAATAATTCAACATTCATATTTATAAAAAAGATTTAAATCGGAGGAAGGGAATTCTGCAAAATTCCAAAAAAAAACTAAAGATAGGGCATATTATCTGAATTTATTGATCTATTGAAAAAAATGGAGAACATGATTAACAAGCCGAAAAGAAAAAATCCTGCAAGACTAATCGCAGAATTACGCATGCTGCCTGTAAACTCTTCAATATAGGCAAAGCTAAACAAACCAATAACCACTGCCATTTTTTCAGTCACATCATAAAAGCTAAAAAATGACGCAGTATCTGGCGTTGATTGAGGTAAAAACTTGGAATAGGTCGATCTGGAAATGGACTGGATTCCCCCCATTACCAATCCAACTACGGCTGCCACGATGTAAAATTGTGTTTCATTTTGAATGTAATATGCAGCAAAACAAATACCAATCCATATGGTTAAAACAACTATAATTACCTGAATATTTCCATATTTTTTAGCAAAATAAGACATGATCAGGGCACCCATTATCGCAACAAGCTGTATGATAAGAATAATAGCGATCAACTTCGAAGTGCCCAGTTTCAATACCTTTTCTCCAAATCCTGCAGCAACGAGCATGATGGTTTGAACACCCATGGAATAACAAAAAAAGGCAAGCAAAAATCGTTTCAATAAAACCATGGTTTTAAGTTGATCCCATACTTTGTAGAGTTCTTGAAAACCATTCTTTACAGCGCTTTTGGAAATCTTATCATAATTCGGACCACCGGCAGGTAATTTTGCAAATGATATTTGAGAGAAGGAAATCCACCAAATACCGACCAAAAGAAAGGACAGACGTGCAGGTAATGATGGATCTGTTATCCCAAATAATTCCGGTTTCAAAACAAAAACAAAACAGACAATTTGTAAAATAACACTACCTACATAACCATATGCGAAACCTTTCGCACTTACCCTATCTTGTTGATCTAAAGTTGCAATTTCCGGCAAATAGGAATTATTAAACATGACCCCGCCAATATAACCAATGGCTGCCAAAGTAAAACAGATAATTCCAAGTTCAAGGGTTTCTAATCTGAAAAAGAACAATCCGGAACATGAAACACCTCCTATGTAGGTAAAAACCTTCATGAAAATCTTCTTATTACCTCTAAAATCTGCTATGGAAGACAAAATAGGTAGTAAAAATGCCATAATGAGGTAGGCAAAGGATAAAGCATAATTAGATAATGCCGTATTAGTAAAAGTTCTACCCATGAACGTAACCTGATCACCAAACTCTTCTGTGGTCGTTATAATGGTATAATAGGCCGGGAAGATTGTAGAAGTTATGACTAGATTATAAGCCGAATTAGACCAGTCAAACATAGCCCAAGCTTTAATTGTCTCTTTGTTATTGCGCATGGATAGGAGCTGTGGCAAATCGCCGAATCATATTCAATATTGTTAAGTCGAAGAATGAGCTCAAATTAAGAATTTATTTAAATTGTACGAAATTTATGAAACTCAATAATTCGGTATAGGTAATGAACGTGCTTTGGATAAAGCATACCTAACCATTTAGATTTATTTACCTTGATTAGCTTTTATAATCCTTTGAAAGAAGCATAGATTGTTGATTTAAGCAGAGCATCAATTCTATCGGTGTCTAATATTTTGTTTAAAACCTATCATGCAATGTTTCCCTCAATACAGGCAGGCAGTTATCCGGTTTTTTAAAAATTAGGCTAGCTCACCTTAAGTTAACCTGAGATCGATATAAGCTCTTGCCGGAGCCTGATTATTCCTATCCGTTTTTGGAAAGCAGGGTCTGTTGCTCCTGGTCCCGTGTTTTGCCCTATTTTTTTTTGCTGAGAGCTGAATAGCTCACATAACATTCAGAAATGCAAAAAAGATAGGTCAGCCACCCAGATTCGGGGTGCTATTACCGGAATGCCCGTCCCTATGAAAAACAGCAGCGGGTAAACTAAACCTTGCCGAAGGAGGTATCTTCCGGCTACGAATCATCTGAAATCGAGTAGTATTTCTTGCAGGAAATACTCCGGAGGAAAGGACTAAACGAAGCGATTACACGCTGGTATTGCTTTCCAAAATCTAATCATACGCCTGCGGATCGGCTTGAGAACCATGATATCAGTATTTCTTTATCTTTCGAATATCGAACTCAGACTAAGTTATACTTCTATGTGTTGAAGTTCCTGGTTTATCCGGCATGATTTTAGAAAGTTTTACTTTGTATTAGACCTAGCTGGCACCACTAAGATCAGCTCATAAGGGTTTATGGATAATTCTTAAAATACTTGCATTTTTATTACCGGCAACTAAGTCAAGTACTAAAATTGGGTAAAACACAGTTAACTCAATTACCAAGTAAAAAAACTCCACCACGTAAACGAAAATATTCGTTTTGAATTTTTAATTCCTGTAACAATAAGAGGTAAAAGAAAAAAAATATCATAAAGCTAATCTGTTTCATTAAAAAAAACCAAGCCGTTTAGTTTAGTTCAAATAATAAAACTCCCCATTCACTTTGATCTTATTAGCATCAAGCAGCATTCTGATCACTTTAAGTCTATCATTCGAATTTCCGGTTTTTATACCTTCAATGAGCTGGTCGAGATGGCAAGGCTTTCTGCTTAATTCATTCAAAATTTCCTTGATAATTTGATCGCTTAGATTTTGGGCCTTTGTCGCTTTTTTGATTTCCAGGCAAACATCACAAACCCCACAAACTTTTGCATGAGTTTCATTGAAATAGTTTAGCAATTGCTGGCTCCTGCATTTATGATTTTCTGCATAACTAAGCACAGACTCTATCTGAGATTTTTGAATCAGATAGCGCTCCATCAAATATTTATGATCAATATATAAATGATTTGAATCAACCCGGGGTTTAAGAAAATTCAAGTGGGGTTTATCAGTTTGAGGTATATATGTAATTACCTCAAGAGCATTTAACTTATTGAGAAATTCTATGGTTTCAGATCGACTAATGCCATTGCGCCTAGCTAGATCCATTTCCCTGATACCTACTAATTGTTCAAAGATACCCCCATAAGATCTCAATAAAACTTTGATGAAATGATCGTAAATAGGTTGCGCAACCTGAAAACGATAGAGATCCTCAGGGCCATAAAGTAGTTGAACACGAGAGTCTAAGAAAACGTTTTCGGATAAAGAGATGTGTTCATCATGCTCCAGAAATTTTAAAGCCTGAATGGTTTTAGCCGGATCAAGTTTATATCGATTACAGAAGTCTGCCAGATCAAATGCAAGTGTCAGTCCCTCGCCTGTACCATATGCCAGCTGAAAGTAATTTCCTAACTGGTGATAGATTTGTTTAATTTCATCTAATTTGGGATAATGTTGCTCAAGTCTTTTAATCATCAGTGCCTTGTCTGATTGATTAAACAATAAAACGGCATAAGCCTTCTTCTCGTCCCGTCCACATCTACCGGCTTCCTGGTAATAGGCTTCAAGACTTTCGGGAAGTTCAAGATGTACAACAAAACGAACGTCTGCTTTGTCAATCCCCATACCAAATGCATTAGTTGCAACCATTACCCTGATTTCAGAACTTTTCCAGGAAGCTTGTTTCTTCATCCTCAAAGGAGTATCCAATCCGGCATGATAAAAATCACTTGAAATACCTTCTAGATTCAATAATCTTGAAATTTCCTGAGTTTCACGTCTGTTTCTGACATAAACTATCCCGGATCCTTTTACATTCCTTGCAATAGAAATAAGCTTTCTAAGTTTATTATCCAGATTGTACACCAGATAGCTAAGATTCAATCGTTCAAATGATTTTCTAAAAACCTTCGAATTCTTAAAATTTAGTTTTGCTTGAATATCTGCGGCGACGCGTTTAGTAGCCGTAGCGGTAAGTGCAAGTACAGGTACTTTTGGATGCAATTCTCTCAACTCAGTGAGATGAAGATAGGGAGGCCTGAAATCATAACCCCATTGCGATATGCAGTGGGCTTCATCAATTGCGATTAAATTAACTTGCATGTGCCTGATTCGTTCCTTTACTAAATCCGACAAAAGCCTTTCAGGTGAAAGATATAGAAACTTAATATTCCCATAAATACAATTATCCAGCGCTAGGTCTACTTCCCTTTTTCCCATACCTGAAATGATGGCAATCGCCTTTATTCCCCTATTATTGAGATTCTCAACCTGGTCTTTCATTAGCGCAATTAATGGGGAAACCACGATACAAATTCCGGGTTTCAACAGTGCCGGTACCTGAAAACAAATAGATTTTCCACCACCCGTCGGCAATAATGCCAAAGTGTCTCTCCCATCCAGAACAGAAAGAATGATATCTTCCTGAAGCGGACGAAATACTGAGTAACCCCAGTACTTAAGAAGGATATTTTGAGCAATCATTACGATTTTTACAGGTAACATCAATTGTCATAACACTATCAGGAATATGTTTTAATGACAAGCCTTAAATTCAAAACTATGAATATTTACTAAATTGCATCCTAAATTGATTAATTACATGAAACGCACAATTTTTCTTATTTCCTTATTTTTTCAGTTAATCACCATATCAGCCCAGCAAAATCAGAAATGGAATGTCGAAAAACCAACCGGACCCTCAAAATCATTAAACTTTCAAACAAATGAGGGCACATGGATGAATCTAGATCTCAGTCCGGATGGTAAAACTATTGTTTTTGATTTACTTGGTGATATATATTCTATGCCCGTTAGCGGTGGAAAGGCAACTTTGCTTGCCGGAGGTATGGCATCAGAGGTTCAACCCAGGTTCAGCCCTAACGGTAAATATATTTCATATACCAGTGATAAAGAAGGAGGAGATAATATCTGGATAATGAACACTGACGGTTCACAAAAAAAATCCATTACCAATGAAAATTTCCGTTTGCTAAATAACGCAGTTTGGACCCCCGATAATGAATATTTAATAGCTAGAAAACACTTTACCAGTAGCCGATCTTTGGGAGCAGGCGAATTGTGGATGTATCATATTGCTGGTGGAGGGCAAGGAGTTCAACTGACAATCAGAAAAAATGATCAGCAGGATGCAGGCGAACCGGAGATTTCACCAGATGGAAAATATGTCTACTTCTCTGAGGATGTTAGTCCGGGTCCATTTTTTCAATACAATAAAGATCCCTATGGAGAAATATATGCCATTCGCCGCCTAAATCGTGTGAATGGGACTATTGAAACTATTGCCGGAGGTAGCGGTGGTGCAATGCGTCCACAGATTTCACCAGATGGGAAGTTTTTAGCATTTGTAAAAAGGGTCCGATTGAATACCGAATTATTTCTACAGGATCTTGAAACAGGTGAGGAATGGTCTGTTTATGATAAGCTTAGCCATGATCAACAGGAAGCTTGGGCAATTTTTGGTCTTTATCCTAATTTTGCCTGGACCCCGGACAGTAAAGAAATTATATTCTATGCGAGAGGCAAAATTAGAAAACTTGAAGTCCTGACTCAAGATGTTATTGAGATTCCGTTTGAAGTAAGTGTCAATCAAACGATTACCGATGCATTACATTTCGAGCAAAAGGTTTTTCAGGAAGAATTTTCCGTAAAAATGATTCGGCAATTAAGCACCTCTCCTGATGGAAAAAGGGTTGCATTCAATGCTGCCGGGTTCATTTATATCAAAGAACTTCCCAATGGGATGCCAAAACGTATTTCAAAAACGGGCGAATTTGAATTTGAACCCGAGTTTAGCCCTGATGGCAACTCTCTGGTTTATGTCAGCTGGTCTGATAAAAACAAAGGATCTATCATGAAATATAGTCTCGCAGACTCATCATTCTTAAAGCTTTCTACCGAAAACGGCTATTATTACAGTCCTAAGTTCTCAAACAAAGGTGATAAAATTATTTACAGAAAGGGAGTTGGAAATGATGTATTGGGTTATGCTTTTGGAAAAAATCCCGGTATTTACATTATTCCTTCGGATGGAGGAATGCCGAGTTTAGTCTCGATCAATGGTATTCGACCATCTTTTAATTCAAATGATAGCCGAATATTTTTTCAGAGTACCGAAGGAAGCAAAAAAGCTCTAAAAAGTATGGATCTTAATGGTGGAACTATTAAAACACATTATACCTCTACATATGCCAATCTTTTTAGTCCAAGCCCTGATGGCAAATGGATTGCATTTACAGAGCTCTTCAATGTTTATATCACCCCATTTGCTAACACAGGAATGGCATTGGATCTATCTGCAGGAAATAAATCATTACCTCTGACTAAAGTGAGTAAAGATGCCGGTACTTATATTCACTGGAGTAAAGATTCACAACGTTTAAATTGGACATTAGGTCCAAAATATTATTCTAGGGACATAAAAAGCTCGTTTAATTTTTTAGCTGGTGCTGAAAAGGCGGTAAAGGCAGATTCTGTCGGAATTGATATTGATTTACGTTTAAAAACTGATTTACCGGAAGGAAAATTTGCCATTACCAACGCCAGGATAATCACCATGAAAGGTGATCAAGTGATAGAGAAGGGAACAATTGTAATAGATCAAAATAAAATTGTTGCCATTGGAGAGCAGGTTAATCTACCTGATGATGCCAAAATTATCAATGCTAGTGGAAAGACCATTATGCCGGGTATAATCGATGTTCACGCCCATCTTAGAGCAAGTCCTGATGGTGTTAGTCCGCAACAGGATTGGAGTTATTATGCTAACCTTGCATTTGGGGTTACCACATCACATGATCCTTCTGCAAATACAGAAATGGTATTTAGTCAGGCAGAAATGGTCAAAGCCGGTCATATGGTTGGCCCCAGAGTTTACTCAACTGGAACAATTTTGTACGGTGCTGATGGAGATTTTAAAACGGTTATTAATAGTTTAGACGACGCACGCTCGGCCCTAAGAAGAATGAAGGCTGTTGGTGCTTTTTCCGTTAAATCGTATAACCAACCAAGACGAGATCAACGTCAGCAAGTTATTCAGGCGGCCAGAGAATTACAATTACAGGTAGTTCCGGAGGGTGGATCAACATTTTTTCATAATCTGACGCATATTCAAGATGGACATACAAGTCTTGAACACAATGTTCCTCAGGTTCCTCTTTATAGGGATGTAAGGGCATTGTGGAACAGGAGCGCAACCTCTTACACCCCTACATTGATTGTAAGTTATGGATCTCAATCCGGCGAAAACTACTGGTACGACCGTACGAATGTTTGGGAAAATGAGCGACTCTTAAGTTTTACTCCTAGGTATCTTGTCGACTCAAGATCCAGAAGACGAACGACTTCAGAATTCGCAGATTATGGCCATATCAAAGTTGCCAGGGTGGCAAAAGAATTAGCTGATGGCGGAACTGAGATAAACTTAGGTGCTCATGGTCAGCTTCAGGGACTTGGAGCACATTGGGAATTATGGATGTTTGCGCAAGGTGGGATGTCCTCCTTGCAGGCCATTAGAAGTGCAACCATAAACGGAGCGGAACACTTAGGAATGGCTAAAGAACTGGGATCCTTAGAAACCGGAAAACTCGCGGATATGCTAATTCTGGATGCAAATCCTTTGGATGATATCAGAAATACTGAAAAAATCAAGTACGTGATTCTGAATGGAAGGATTTATGATGCAGAAACCATGAATGAAACGATCAGCAGGGAAAAAGTTAGAAATCAATTTTGGTGGCAGATGAGTAAGTCAGAAAGTGTTACCATACCTCAGGGTAATGTCGAAACCTATACATTCACCCATCCTGAATGTGATTAAACACTGACAGGGCTTTGAACCCTGTCAGCGCTTTATAGATTTTGTGCAATTACAAAACCACTGGACCAGGCCCATTGAAAATTATAACCACCCAGCCAGCCCGTAACATCCACGCATTCTCCTCCAAAAAATAAACTGGGAACCTTTTTAGCCTCCAGTGTCTTAGAGGAAAGTTCTTCTGTAGCCACCCCTCCTCTCATAACTTCGGCTTTATCATATCCTTTATCGCCTGCTGGTTTCACATCAAAGTGATGAATATACTGCTCAATTTTTTGAAGGTCTTCCGAGATAGGGATGCCAGGTTCTTTTCAACCGTTAAAAATTTAGTCATTGCATCCGCAAATTTCTTGGTGAATAAATCAGATAAGATTCCTGAAAGCGTCTTACGAGGGTTCATCAGTTTTTGAGCCTAGATAAGTTCCGTTATATTATTATTGGGAAGCAAATCAATGGATATAAGCTCTCCGGGTCGCCAATAAGATGAAATTTGTAGAATAGCCGGGCCACCTAATCCCCAATGAGTGAATAAAATATTTTCCTCGAAACTGATATTTCCTAACGAAACCCTGCTAAATATCGTGTTTCCTGATAGCTGGGCATACCATTCAGCTTCTTTACCGGTAATGGTAAGAGGTACCAGAGCCGGAGCTGTTTCTGTAACTTTTAGTCCGAATTGACGCGCTACCCTTAACCCAAAATCACTGGCCCCCATTTTCTGAACCGGAAGTCCACCACTCGCAATCACCACATTCTGTGATCTCAAGGTTTTCAAATTTCCATTTTTAGCGTAAGATATTTGGAACTGTCCGTCCTCCATTTTCAAGACCTCCTTAACTTCTGCATGACATATAATTACCTGGTCGAGGTTTTTACAAAGCACTTCAAAAACCTTTACAATATCTTTAGCATTATTTGTAATGGGGAATAACTGACCTAATGTCTTTTCTTTTCCTAAAATACCATTAGCCTCAAAAAAATTAATGGTATCCTCAACCGTAAACTGCGAAAATGCAGATGTGCAGAAATGTGGATTAGCAGAGATAAAATTAGTTTCAGAGGAATACATATTCGTGTAATTACAACGACCCCCAACGGATATTAGAATTTTGGCCCCAACTTTTACATTCTTTTCAAGAATCAGGGTCTTTTTACCCAAATATCCGGCTTGAACTGCACACATTAACCCACAAGCTCCTCCACCAATAATTATTGCGTCAAAATGATCTCCCATGAACTCTTAATTTATTAGTTTATGCTGACGTGTTCATGAAAATTTATTCTTTAGAGCAGCCAATTTACTGGCAATATCAGTTTCAGGAGCAGGCTCTTTTTCCTTATTATTTTTAACCATCGTTTTTTTATATTCTTTTAAAACCGGATTTTGGATTAGCTTTTGCTTATTCTCTGATTTCATAGAAAGCGCAATTCGTTTTCTAGGCACATCTACCTCGATAACTCTAACCATTACTTTCTGACTAACTTTTACTACTTCATTGGGATCTTTAATGAATTTTTCAGCCATTTGGCTCAAGTGAACCAGTCCATCCTGATGAACGCCAACATCAACAAATGCACCAAAAGCAGTAATATTTGTGATAATTCCCGGCAAAATCATCCCGACATGAAGGTCGGTAATCACATTAACATCCTCTGAAAAACAAAAAGCTTCAAACTGTTCCCTCGGATCAAGACCGGGCTTCGCCAGCTCCATTAAAATATCATTCAGCGTAGGCAGCCCAACGGTTTCATTGACATAATTCTGTAATTTAATCCTTTGACGAAGGTCAGCATCTTTCATTAGGTCTTGTACCTTGCATTTCAGGTCTTTAGCCATTTGTTCAACGAGGGTATACCGTTCTGGATGAACTGCACTGCTATCCAAGGGATTTTCTGAATTCCTGATGCGCAAAAACCCTGCAGCCTGCTCAAATGCCTTATCCCCCAGCCTTGGAATTAGCTTCAGTTCAGATCTTCTTTTAAACGCCCCATTTTTTTTACGATATTCGATAATATTCTGTGCGAGTTGTGGACCAAGACCAGAAATGTACGACAGAATCTGCTTAGAAGCAGTATTCAGTTCTACCCCGATCGAATTCACACAACTGATTACTGTATCATCCAGTGAGCTCTGTAATTGATTTTGATCGACATCATGTTGATATTGACCGACACCGATTGATTTAGGGTCTATTTTAACCAATTCTGCCAAAGGATCCATCAGTCTTCGACCGATTGAAACTGCACCTCTGACCGTAATATCTTTATCGGGGAATTCTTCTCTGGCTAAATCTGAAGCTGAATAAATGGATGCCCCGCTTTCATTGACCATAACTATGATCATATTAGTAAATTGAATGGATCGAACAAAACTTTCAGTTTCTCTACCAGCTGTACCATTTCCAATGGCTATTGCCTCAATCTTGAACTTATCCACAAGAAACTTTAAAGTTTTTGCAGCCTCCTTTACCGCCTCTGCCCCATTATGTGGATAAATTGTTGTATTCTCCATTAATTGTCCTTGATCATCTAAACAAACAAGCTTACAACCTGTTCTAAAACCGGGGTCAATAGCTATGATACGTTTCTGACCAAGCGGTGCAGCCAATAAAAGTTGACGAGCATTATAAGCAAAAACCCGAATTGCCTCAGCATCTGCCTGCTTTTTAGTCAACAATCGAATTTCAGTTTCCATTGATGGTTTGATCAATCGTTTAAATGCATCGTTAGCGGCCTGTAAAACTTGCTCTGAAGAATGATTAAGACCGATAATGAATAAATCTTTGAGGATACCAATAGCTTCATCTTCAGGCACTTCAATATCCAATGTGAGTATAATTTCCTTTTCCGCTCTCCTTAAAGCTAATAAGCGATGTGAAGGAATGGTTTTTACAGGCTCTGTCCAATCGAAATAATCCTTGTATTTCTGCCCTTCAATTTCCTTGCCTTTGATCACTTTAGAATGAAAAGTTCCAGAATTTATGAAAAAATCACGCATTCTACTACGAAGCTCTGGTTGTTCTGACATAAATTCCGCCAGGATATCCCTAGCTCCACCTAAGACGTCTTGCGTGTTCATTACACCTAATTCCTCATTAATATATTTATAAGCTTCCTCATCCAATTCTATGTCATTCTGCCTCATGATTAAATCTGCCAAAGCTTGTAAACCCTTTTCTCGCGCAGCGGATGCTTTAGTTTTACGTTTTGGTTTAAAAGGGAGATAAATATCTTCCAGAAGAGTCATACTTTCTGCTTCCATAATTTGATTTTCAAGCTCCGGAGTCAGCTTTTCAAGTTCCATCATCGATTTTAAAATCGATTCCCTTCGTTTATCGAGTTCCTCAAGTTGTTGCTTTCTATCACGAATTGCAGCAATCTGCACTTCATCCAAACTGCCTGTTGCCTCTTTCCGATACCTTGCTATAAATGGGACCGTTCCTCCTTCATTGAGCAGGTCAATGGTCACCATCACCTGTTTATTGGCCACCGCCAATTCTTCAGCAATCTTTTTAATATTTTTAGAATTCATAAGGAAAATCTTATTGAACGCGAAATTGAGGCTATCTGTTCTTATTTCAAAAAAAGCTTATCCACAATTTTGGATGATTAATGAAAGCAATACCTGCGTGCTAGCGTTAAGTGCAGCCCTTTCCTCCGGAGTATTTCCGGCAAGAAATTTTGCTTCAGGTCAGATGATCCATCGCCGGAAGATACCTACTTCGACAAGGTTTAGTTTACCCGGTACTGTTTTTCATCGTTATGGCCAGTCCGGAAATAGAAAAACACAGGCCCTGCTAAAAAACCCGGGTGGCCGCACTATCTTTTTTGCCCTAATGAATCTAATTGTGGCGATACCATTTTTCGCAAAAAAATAGGGCAGAACACGAAAATTGAGAAAGCCAAGAGCAAATGACCCTGCTTTCCAAAAGTTGCGAAAAATATTCAGGATACTGTGAGAGGTACAATCAATCCAAGCTTAATTTATTTAAATAAACATGAATTTATTTAAGAAAACACAAACCTTTTGAATACTTTAATTCAATTATTCTTAATTTTGATTAATGGAAGAAACTTCTCAGTTAAGTGAGTTTGGAAAGGTGTTTATCTACCTGATCACGGGGATTCTATTTGTGCTCTTTTCATTTTATATTGGGAAACTGGTGGCACTCAAAAAGCCGAATCCAGAAAAACTGACATCCTATGAATGTGGGGAAGAACCAAAGGGAAGCTCCTGGATACAGTTTAATTCACGTTTTTATGTCATCGCATTAGTTTTCTTGCTATTTGATGTTGAATTAGCCTTTATATTTCCCTGGGCAACAGTTTTCAGCCAACAAGTATTGATTAATGCAGACTCAAACTGGGGTTGGCTTAGTTTGGTGGAAATGTTCATTTTTGTCGGCATATTACTGGTTGGTTTACTATATGTTTGGAAAAAAGGAGATATTAATTGGATAAGACCCGAGCAATATTTACCTGTTTCTACATCAAAAATCCCAGTTTCAGCCTACAAATCTTTGAATAATGAAACCTACCAGATCAAATCCTTTGGCATTGAATCTGAAAGCAAAAATTCTGAAACAAATTTGAATGAAGTAACGGTTTCAGCCAATACCTCAGGATACTCACCGAAGTTTAAAAAATCTGAATGGGGAGCTTAAGCATTAAAAATGATAGTGGTTCAATCCTGGTAGTGAAAGTTGATGATCTACTAAACTGGGTCAGATTGTCCTCGCTATTATGGCCAATGAGTTTTGGTATTGCTTGTTGTGCCATTGAGATGATGGGATCTATGGCCTATACCTACGATCTGGATCGGTTTGGAGTTTTCCCTCGCCCCTCCCCGAGACAATCGGATGTAATCATTATTGCAGGTACAGTTACCTTTAAAATGGCCGAACGAATCAAAAGACTATACGAGCAGATGCCCGAGCCTAAATATGTTATTTCGATGGGATCTTGTTCCAATTGTGGAGGTCCGTATTGCCAACACGGATACCATGTTGTGAAAGGG
>VGGW01000015.1 GCA_016868395.1 Bacteroidota bacterium
CGGAGCCCTTCCTGATTAAAGTATGTTGCCCTGGAATTGGACCGGTAAAATTTAAGCTTACCCTTGGGGGTCGAACCGCATCCGGGAAACGTTCACCCGTACCTGAAATCTCGCCAACATAACAATCCCAATTGATTAAGGTTCCATTCTCAAAACCTATATTCTGAGGACATTCTGTAACTATTTGCGCAGAACTTTGAATAGCTACTATGCACATGATAAATAGGAACAGCACTCTGTGAAACATAGAAAAGAAATAAAAAATATGCGAATTGAATGTTCTCCAAAAAGCTTATTAAATCAATATTCAATTTAAGAAGATTATTTTAACCTGAGTTCGATACATGAAAGATTAAAAAATATCCTTAAAATGGATTTTATGATGAGGATGAGTATGATTTGATTTTGGAAAGCAATACCTGCGTGTTATCGCTCCGTTTGGTCCTTTCCTCCGGAGTATTTCCGGCAAGAAATGCTGCCTGATTTCAGATGATCGGTAGCCGGAAGATACCTCCTTCGGCAAGGTTTAGTTTACCCGCTGCTGTTTTTCATCGGGAGGGGCAGTCCGGTAATAGAACCCCTGGCCCTGTGAAACAAACCCGGGTGGCAGACCTATCTTTTTTACACTACTGAATCTTAGGATAAAAGATTAGCCTGTTCTCCAAAAATATTTTTTTCGTAGAAAAAAGAAAAGGGATTTTTTTTGAAGTTAATTACTCAGGTAAGAATACATGAGTGCTGCGGCCCTTGCAGATGCCCCAGATTTGCCCATTCGAAGCGCTAGTTCATCATAATTAATCAGCATTGCCGTACGATAGGGTATATCATTCAGAATTAAATCAAGTTCTTCGCCAATTTTTTCACTCGTACATTCCTCCTGTATGAGTTCTTTAACAATGCCTTGATCCATCACCAGATTAACGAGAGAGATGTATTTAATTTTGATTAATGCGCGTACGATGGCAATCGACAAGGGATTACCTTTGTAGACTACAATCTGAGGTATTTTAAGTAGAGCAGTTTCCAGCGTTGCCGTACCGGAGGTTACTATTGCTGCCTTAGAATTTAGTAAAAGGTTATAGGTTTGATTAAAAATAACAGGGATTTTTCTACCTTTTAAGTAGCTTGAATAGGCTTCCTCACCAAAGGAAGGTGCCCCGGCAATCACAAACTGAAATTCCGAAAACCGATCAACTGTTTTAATCATTTCCGGTAGAACTCTTTCAAGTTCCTGTTTTCTGCTTCCGGGCAAAAGTGCAATAATAGGTCTTAAATCCAGATTATGATTAATCTTAAACAGATGGTCAGGTTGATTGTCTTCTATCGCATCCAGGATTGGATTACCAACATAATCAACCTGCATTCCCCAGGATTTATAGAATTCTACCTCAAAAGGCAGGATGCTGAACATACGATCAACAATTTTTTTGATCTTCAATACCCGCTTTTGATTCCAAGCCCAAACTTTTGGTGATATGTAGTAAAATACTTTAAAACCATTTTTGTCAGCGAAATCGGCAATCTTCAAATTGAAACCCGGAAAGTCAATGAGAATAACCACATCAGGTTTAAATATTAGGATGTCCTGTTTAGCGGTTTTAATGTTTTTTAAAATTGAACTGAGGTTAAGAACAACCTCAATAAAGCCCATGAAAGCCATTTCTGAATAGTGCATTGTCAATCCCGGAGCTACGGCCATCATTAAATCGCCGCCAAAATATCTGAATTCAGCTTCATGATCTTTGATCATAAGCGCTTTCATCAGGTTAGATCCATGAAGATCACCCGAGGCTTCACCTGCGATAAGATAGTATTTCATGGCTAATTAAGCTTAACAACAAACAGATTCAAAAGCATTCAATTTTGGTAAATTTAGCTAATTGAGATTGCTTTGGAGAGACTTATGATTTTTCCCTTGATGCACCAAGGGCTAAAATCTGCCTTTTCAAATTCCCAAATCCCAGGTATTTAGAATCGGAATAGCGTGATGTGCCGTCATATCGAACTGCACAGGCACCACAGATACATAGCCATTTTCAAGAGCCCACACATCCGTATCTTCACCATGATCATTATTCTGGAATACACCGGTTAGCCAGTAATAGCTACGTCGATTAGGATCGGTACGCTCATCAAACTCTTCAGCCCATTTAGCGTTTGCCTGCCTGCATACTTTTATTCCTTTAATTGCCGCACCCTTGGGGAAATTAACATTCAATAAAGTACCTAACCCCAGTCCATTCTTTAAAACCTGATAAGTAATCTTCTCGATATATTTTGTGCAATGGCTAAAATCGGCTTTGTGGCTAAAATCGTCGAGCGAGAATCCAATGGAAGGAATACTTTCGATGGCACCTTCAACTGCTGCAGACATGGTTCCGGAATAAAGTATATTGATGGAGTTATTTAATCCATGATTAATTCCTGACACACATAGATCAGGTTTTTTGCCTTTAAAAACCTTATTGACTGCCAGCTTAACGCAGTCAACCGGAGTTCCGGAGCATTGATACATTTCAACACCCTCATACAAATCTACTTTGTCCAATCGTAAGGGTTTGGCAATGGTAATGGCATGTCCTGTTCCGGATTGGGGTCCATCCGGGGCTACTACAACAACATTTCCTATGCCTTGCATCACCTTAATCAGGGCCTTTATACCGGGCGCCGTTATACCATCGTCATTAACAACCAGGATGATGGGTTTAGTTTTTTTCATTGTTCTCTGAGGAGTCGTTCTTCTGTGCTTGTTATAATTTTCAGGCACTTACATTCTAAAACCAGGCGATATCAGCAAGTATGAGATAAAAATTAAAGACCAGCTGCTCCATTCTTGATTTCTTCAACAACAGAAGGATCAAGAAGGGTTGATGTATCTCCAAGGTTTGACGTTTCACCTTCGGCAATTTTCCTAAGTATCCTGCGCATAATCTTCCCTGATCTTGTTTTAGGTAAACCGGAAACAAACTGAATCTTATCAGGTTTCGCAATAGCACCAATAATACGGGCCACCGTTTGAAGAATATCTCTCTTGGTCAGATCGTGATCATGAGTTGAGGTCCCGAGTATAACATAGGCATAAATTCCCTGCCCTTTAATATCATGAGGATAACCCACTACCGCACTTTCCACCACATCTGCATGCATATTAATGGCATTTTCAACCTCGGCCGTACCTATTCGGTGACCGGAAACGTTAATGACATCATCAACTCTGCCGGTTATACGGTAGTATCCGTCTTCATCTCTTAAACATCCATCACCGGTAAAGTACATATTCTTATAGGTAGAGAAATAAGTCAGACGGCATCGTTCATGATCTCCATAGGTAGTGCGGATAATTCCCGGCCATGGAAATTTGATACATAGATTTCCACTCACATCATTACCTGTTAATTCCACACCCTGTTCATCAACCAAGCATGGCTGAACTCCCGGCAATGGCAAGGTAGCGTATCCCGGTTTAGTGGGAGTAAGGCCGGCGATGGGTGAAATAAGAATACCGCTATTCTCGGTCTGCCACCAGGTATCAACAATTGGACATTCCCCTTTTCCTATTTTTTCATTATACCAATGCCAGGCCTCCTCATTGATTGGCTCACCAACCGAACCAAGCTTTTTCAGTGAACTTAAATCCTTACCTTTTAAAGGATCATCCCCAAAACTCATCAATGAACGGATAGCTGTTGGAGCTGTATAAAGAATATTCACCTTGTATTTATCCACGATTTCCCAGAAACGACCTGCATCCGGCCAGGTTGGAACTCCCTCAAACATCAGCGTAGTTGCACCCTGAGAAAGTGGCCCGTACACGATATAAGAATGTCCGGTAATCCATCCAATATCTGCGGTACAGAAATGAACCTCGCCCGGCTGGTATTGGAATACGGTTCTAAAGGTATATCCGGTATAGACCATATAGCCACCACAGGTATGAACCACACCCTTAGGTTTTCCGGTAGAGCCGGAAGTATATAATATAAAAAGAGGATCTTCCGCATCAATGGGCTCTGCCGGGCATGCAGGGTTACCCTGAGTTTCAACCTTTTTAATCTCATCCTCCCACCACACATCACGCCCTTTGATCATGGATACAGGAGTACGAGTACGTGTTAATACGATTATTTTCTGTACGGATTGGCATTGAACAATGGCATCATCGATGATATTTTTGAGGGGAATATCTTTATTGCCTCTGAAACCGCCATCAGCTGTGATGACTAAATTGCATTGTGCATCGTTGATACGATCGGCAATCGACTGCGCAGAGAAGCCCCCGAATACCACCGAATGAATTGCCCCAATCCGTGCACAAGCCATCACTGCGATAGCAAGTTCAGGGACCATTGGCATGTAAATGCATATGCGGTCACCTTTTTTAGCACCATTATTTTTCAGCACATTAGCGAACTGAACAACCTTGAAATGAAGCTCTTTGTAAGTAAATGAGCGGTAATGTTCCTCCGGATCATTAGGTTCCCAAAGCATCGCTATATTGTCTGCACCTTCTGCCAGATGCCGATCCAGGCAATTCTCCGTGATGTTTAACTTTGCGCCACTAAACCATTTGACATTGGGCTCAGTAAAATTCCAGTCCAGAACTTTATCCCATTTTTTCTGCCAGTAAAAGGTATCGGCTACATCACCCCAGAAGTTTTCGGGTTCAGTAACACTGTAATCATAAACGCGTTTGTAATCGTCAAAGGAATTAATACGAAGATTCATTTTTTTATTCTTGTTCGGTAAATTTAATATCAGAGTACAATTATATCATATTCAGACCTGTTAGCCTAATCTGTAAGTAAAAAAATTACATAATTATCCTTCACCAACACATATTTAATCGTAATACCTAATTTTATTCATAAAGTATTGCGTATCTTATTTTTTCTCCCGATATTTGTAAACTCTTTAAAGAATTGAATTTAAACAAAAGATACACTTACAGTCATGTCAAGAATTTGTGATTTAACAGGAAAAATGGCGATGAACGGCTATAACGTCTCTAACTCAAACGTTAAAATCAAACGTAAATTTTATCCTAACCTGCATGTGAAGAAGTTTTATATTCCAGAGGAAGACAGATGGATTACCTTAAAAGTTTCTGCCTCAGCGATAAAAACCATCAGTAAAAATGGTATAAGCGCTGCAATTAACAAATTTCTCAAAAAAGGATACATATAGAGTTACAAGTATTAAGTTATAGGTTATAAGTAATTTATTCTACTGAAAACTTACAACTTAAAACCTATAACTTAAAACTAAAAAGATAATACAATGGCTAAAAAAGGCAATAGAGTTCAGGTTATTTTAGAATGTACCGAGCACAAAGAAAGTGGCATGGCTGGAATGTCTCGTTACGTAACTACTAAGAATAAAAAGAATACGACAGAACGTTTGGAATTAAAAAAATTCAATCCTGTTTTAAGAAAAGTAACGGTTCACAAAGAAATTAAGTAGAAAGTTGTAAGTTGTAGGTTACAACTTAAAACCTAAAACTTAAAAACCTACCCCTCAAATAACATAAAGAAATGGCAAAGAAAGTAGTTGCAACCCTAAAGACTGGTGCAGGCAAAGAATATTCAAAAGTAATCACTATGAATAAGTCGCCAAAAACAGGTGCTTACTCATTCAAAGAGATTATTGTTCACAATGATCATGTGAAAGACGCTATTGCAGGAATTAACCTCTCAAAGTAGTTTTTGATTTGTATTAACAGAAGCCGCCCGCGTTAATCGTCGGGTGGCTTTTTTCATTATATCATGGTTATCCGCCGCGGCAGATTTCTTAAATTTGGCAACATGGGATTATTTGATTTTTTCAAGAAGAAAGAAAGCAATTTACAAGAACAGTTAGAACTGGATCAGAGTCTGTTAAAAACTAAAGAGGGACTTTTTTCTAAGATTACTAAGGCATTTGTAGGAAAATCAACTGTTGATGACGACATGCTTGATGAACTTGAAGAAATTCTGGTTAATTCGGATGTGGGTGTTCAAACTACGTTAAAAATCATTGATCGGATCCAGGCCCGGGTTGCCCGAGATAAATACATCAACACTTCGGAGTTGAATGAACTCTTACGTTCTGAAATTCAAAGTCTCTTATCGGAAAATAACAGTAACGATTTTAGAAATTTTGAATATGGAAACCATAAACCTTATGTCATTATGGTTGTTGGAGTTAATGGTGTAGGTAAAACGACCACCATTGGGAAACTGGCACATAAACTTAAAACAGCGGGAAACAAAGTGGTATTAGGTGCAGCAGATACATTCCGAGCAGCGGCAGTAGATCAGCTGAAACTTTGGGCCGAGCGGGTAAATGTACGTATTGTAGCTCAGCCAATGGGTTCTGACCCCGCATCTGTTGCATTTGATACCATACAATCTGCAGTTGCCAATGGTGATGATGTAGCTATTATTGATACTGCCGGCCGCCTCCATAACAAAATTGCTCTAATGAATGAGCTAACTAAGATCAAACAGGTTATGCAGAAAATTGTGCCTGGAGCCCCCCATGAAATTCTCCTGGTTCTGGATGCATCCACCGGACAAAATGCCATTGAACAATGTAAGCAGTTTACACAGGCAACCGAAGTCAACGCATTAGCACTAACCAAATTAGACGGTACCGCAAAAGGTGGTGTCGTAATTGGGATATCTGATCAGTTTAAAATTCCGGTTAAATACATTGGTGTTGGTGAAGGAATAGATCATCTGCAATTATTTAATAAGAAAGAGTTTGTGGACTCGCTTTTTAAATAATCAGATAGGGTAAGCGATGAAGACTAAAATCAACACAATGGCCAATGAGGCTAAACCAAGGATCAATGTGATTACCCTGGGTTGTTCAAAAAATATTCATGATTCGGAAGTTTTAATGGGCCAGCTCAGAGCCAACCGGATGAATGTGATTCATGAAGCAGATACTCTTCGGCAGGATGACATTATTGTAATCAATACCTGCGGATTTATTGATAATGCCAAGCAAGAATCCATAGATACCATTCTGCAATACAGCGAATTAAAAGAACAGGGGAAAATTTCTAAGGTAATCGTTATCGGATGTCTTTCGGAGCGATACAAACCTGAATTGGAAGCAGAAATAAAAAACGTAGACTCTTATTTCGGGACGAATGACCTCCCGGATCTGCTGAGCTCCATAGGTGCAGATTATAAATATGAACTCATTGGTGAACGGTTGTTGACTACCCCTTCTCATTTTGCTTATTTTAAAATTGCTGAGGGATGTAACAGGCCCTGTTCTTTCTGTGCAATTCCACTCATGCGGGGTAAACATGTCTCTAAACCGATTGAAGACCTAGTGAAGGAGGCTAAATATTTGGCTAAAAACGGTACCAAAGAACTGATTTTAATTGCTCAGGATCTTACTTATTACGGACTTGATCTTTACAGTAAACGGAATCTGGCAGATCTGCTTCGTAAGCTATCGGATGTTGATGGCATTGAGTGGATCAGGCTTCAATATGCCTATCCTTCAGGTTTCCCCATGGATATTCTTGATGTAATGAATGAACGTTCAAACATCTGCAATTATCTGGATATGCCTCTCCAGCACATCAGCGACTCGATGCTAGGCTCCATGCGCCGTGGGATCACTCGCCAAAAGACTATAGATCTTGTCCATGCTATTCGAGATAAAGTACCTGATATTGCACTTCGTACCACCCTAATATGTGGGTACCCCGGCGAAACAGAAAAAGACTTTGAGGAGATGAAAGAATGGATTACCGAAACCCGATTCGACCGTCTGGGATGTTTCACCTATTCGCATGAAGAAAAAACCCATGCGTATGAATTCCATGATGATGTTCCGGAAAAGCTGAAACAAGACCGCGTGGAAACTATCATGGGGATACAACAGGAAATTTCATTTGATAAAAACCAAGATAAAGTTGGGCGTATCTATAAGGTACTAATTGACAAAAAGGAAGGGAATTATTTAATTGGTAGAACCGAATATGATTCACCGGAGGTAGATAATGAGGTTTTAATCGACTCGAGAATCAGCTATGCCAGTCCGGGAAGCTTTGTAAAAGTAAAAATCGACCGTGCTGAAGATTTCGATCTCTATGGTCAGATTGTCAAAATTTAGATGGACAAAGGGGAATTCATTAATTTCGCCTAATTTCGTTAACAATGAAGGCAACTTATATTGATTATCGTGAAACCTATAGCTTTTCAGACGGACTGATCCGATACCTGTGTAATGATCCGGAACTTATTTCTTTTCAATCATACCCTCCCAACCTTCAGGGCTTTCATGACTTACTGAAATCAAAAAAAAATAATTCGAACAGAGAAATTCTGGCAGAGGTTTTAAAAGAGCAATATGCTAAATTACCACAGCCTTGCCATGAGAAAGTCATCACAAACATCAACCTGCTCCTTCAAAAAAACACCTTTACCGTTTGTACAGGTCATCAGTTAAACATTTTTACAGGTCCTTTATATTTCATTTTTAAAATCGTAACGGCTATTAAGCTGGCTAAAGACCTGAAAACCAATTTCCCTGATAAAAATTTCGTGCCGGTTTATTGGATGGCGACGGAAGATCATGACTTCGCGGAAATCAATCATACCTTCATTTCTGGCAAGAAAATAAGCTGGGAATTGGAGGTTGCAGGCGCTACCGGCAGATTAGAAAACCGTGGAATAGAAAAAGCACTGCGTGAATATCTTGGCATCTTGGGGATTTCTGACTATGCTGATGAATTAAGAAAAATCATTATTTCTGCTTATACCGGTTCTAAAAATCTCGCAGATGCAAGCAGACAAATGGTCAATGCTCTTTTTGAAGCATATGGATTAGTAATTATTGACGCTGACGACTTCAGATTGAAAAAACAATTTGCAGGTATAATGGCCGAAGATATCCTAGGCCAACATAGTTTCAGGAACATTGTAAAAAGCAATAAAGAACTCGCAGAGATCGGTATTCAGGCTCAGGTTAATCCGAGAGAGATTAATTTTTTCTATCTGCTCAATGGATTAAGAGAACGAATTGTATTGGAAAATAACCTGTATCGGATTCTAAATACAGAAATTAGTTTCACGAGGACTGAATTGTTAAAAGAAATTAATGATTACCCTGATCGCTTTAGTCCTAATGTCATGATGCGCCCACTTTATGAGGAGGTAATTCTTCCAAACCTGGCTTATATTGGCGGCGGGGCAGAAATTATTTACTGGCTTCAGCTTAAGCAAAATTTCGATCATTACGGTGTTGATTTCCCGATACTGCTTCTCCGAAACTCGGCTCTTTTCGCATCTCAGAATCTGGAAACGAAATTAAGTCGCCTGGACCTAGGTATTCACGATATGTTCAAACACCCGGAGGCCTTGAAAAAAGAGTGGATATTGAGGCATACTAAACATAAACTAAACTTGCACAATGAATGGCAGGAGCTTAGTTCGATCTTTGAGAAGATTAAACTGCATGCTCATAAGATCGATCCAAGTTTAGGACCCAGTTCTGACGCAGTTAAAGCCCGTTTAAAAAAAGCAGTTAAAAATCTGGAGGCCAAATTAATTAAAGCCGAAAAAAAGAATTTCGGCGATGCGCTTTCGCAGATTGATGCCATTAAATCCAAACTTTTTCCTAATGGCGCCTTACAAGAACGGTCTGAGAACTTCGGGCTATTTTATGTCAAGTATGGTCAAAATTTTATCAAAACGCTCATTGAAAAGTTCAAGCCCCTTGATTTGAAATTTACAATTTTAGAAGATTAAGTCATTACATGAATTACCATTCCATTTCAGAAAGTAAACTTCGCCGGTTTACGAAAACTATTTTCCTAAAAATGGGATGTGCTGTAGAGCACGCAGAATTAGCAGCTGATGTGCTCATCAAAGCTGACCTTCGAGGGATTGACTCACATGGTGTAGCCAGGCTGAGCGGCTATGTTCGCCTATGGGAAAAAGGTCGGATTAATCCGGCTCCTAAAATTAAAATAGTTTATGAAACCCCAAGTACCGCCACCATTGATGGAGATGCCGGTTTGGGTCTTGTAGTAGCCCCTTTTGCAATGAAAGTGGCAATAGAAAAGGCTGAGAAATATGGATCCGGATGGATATCTGTCAAAAATTCAAACCATTTTGGAATAGCAGCTTATCATACCCTTATGGCAGTTGAAAAAGATATGATAGGCTTTGCTATGACCAATGCAAGTCCGCTGGTTGCACCTACCTTTTCTAAAGAGCGCATGCTTGGTACTAACCCAATGTGTTATGCCTTTCCTGCAGGCAAATACCCACCGGTGATTGTGGATATGGCAACTTCGGCAGCTGCAAACGGGAAATTAGAAATTGCTCAGCGCAGTGGTAAATCTATCCCTGAGGGCTGGATTCAAGATGTTAATGGACAGCCATCAACCGACCCACATGAATTAAAAAAAGGTGGGGCATTACTGCCTCTGGGAAGTAACAGAGAGGGTGGTAGTCATAAGGGTTTTGGACTGAGTGCAACGGTAGATATATTATCATCTGTACTTTCGGGTGCGAATTACGGACCATGGGCACCACCGTTTGTGGCATTTATGGAACCTTCAGCCAATCCCGTTGGCAAGGGGTTAGGTCATTTTCTAGGTGCTATGCGGGTAGATGGATTCAGACCTGTTGACGACTTTAAAAATCATTTGGATAATTGGATTGAACGTTTCAGCAGTGCAAAACCAATTCACGAAGATCAAAAAGTAATCATTCCGGGAGAACCTGAGCTGATTGCAGAAAAAGATCGTAGAATCGATGGGATTCCACTTATTGAGGAGGTTTGCAACGATTTAAACAGCCTGGCAGATAAATTAGGAATCGACCGACTTCTTTAATAATAGAAGTCCATAAATTTTTCTTAATTATTAAGCAAATACTTCCTCTCGCGAAGACGCGAAGACGCAGATAGCTAGACCTTATATAAAATAGTCCAATTTAGATGGAATATTTGGCGTCCATGCGTGTTTGCGAGAGCTTTTTTCATTTTCTTTTCACTGCTGGCGCACGCGTGTCGCGTGTGCTTCTTTGTTCTGAAGGCTATTCACGCGCACTAGCCCCAAGCTGTCCGTCCAGATGAAAAACAGCTATAGGTATGATAAACCTTGCCGAAGGAGGTATCTTACGGCTTTCCGATTTTATAGTTGAACGCGATTAAATGCCGTAAATACCCCGGAGGAAAGGGCTGAACCGACCTATATAACACAAGCACTGGTTTCAAAAAAAAATAGGTTAGCTACAGAAGCATTTATAACGAATTACAAACAATCTGATTTACCCTTCCTTTTTACATACTTTGATTGCTCGACATTCTGTATAAGAAACCACCTTTGATCATAAAGATTTCAGTCTTGGCCAGTAAAAATTTGTCATTTTTCTGTCCCATTTTAATTATCAAGCCCGATTAAAATAAACTATTTCTGATACTTGCAAAAGAATTGAAAAACCATTCAATTCTTTTAAAATACCGCCAAAATAATGAACCATAGAATCGAAAAAATTAAAAATGCAACTGAGTCTTTAAGGCAAGAAATAGTCAATCATAAAGTATATTCCATGATAAAGGATATAGACGACCTCAAAATATTTATGCAATATCATGTTTATGCTGTGTGGGATTTTATGTCATTGCTCAAGGCTCTGCAGAATAATTTGACCTGTACAACTATTCCATGGTTTCCTAAAGGCTCTGCAGACACCAGAAATCTAATCAATGAAATTGTTGTTGGTGAAGAATCCGATGTTGACAGTTTTGGAATCAGAAAAAGTCATTTCGAGCTTTATCTTGATGCCATGCAGCAATGTAATGCAGACACTTCAAAAATTGACAGATTTATTCAAGAATTAAAGCAAAATGGCGACTTTAATGCTGCTTATGAAGCATCCGATGCACCTGAAGAAGCCCGTGACTTCGTTGACTTTACCTTTAAAATTATTGGCAGTGATAAAGCCTATTTACAAGCGGCAATTTTCACCTTTGGAAGGGAAGACCTGATACCCGGCATGTTTGTTTCCTTAGTAAATGATATTCATAATAATTTCCCGGATAGCATATCAATCTTTAAATACTATTTGGAAAGGCATATAGAAGTAGATGGTGATCACCACAGTCACCTTGCCATAGAAATGACTTCAAATCTTTGTGGAACAAATGAGCAATTTTGGGAAGAGGCGGAAAAGGCCTCCATTGAATCATTACAAAATCGAATCAAGCTTTGGGACGGAGTTTATAAGCAGATCTCAAATAAAAACCTGATTAAAAATAATGAGGCAATAATTTGTTAAATACACTTAAAATATGTGATTAAATTATCATTTCATCTATATTAGCATATTGTTCCGAGTAATACAAAGCAGATGAAACGATCAGGATTAATATTTCTTTACCTTATTTTTTTCTTACAATCAGGATTTGTTTTCGCACAAGACACGATAAGCTTAAAAACTATTGTAGATCGATCACAGAAGCTGATTCAGGATTATCCATCAGAAAAGGTTTACCTTCATTTTGACAAGCCCTATTATGCCGTTGGAGATACCATATGGTTTAAGGCTTACCTTGCCAGCGGCCAGGACATACCTTCAGACCTGAGTAAGGTATTGTACGTAGATGTCATTTCAGAAAATGATACTTTAATCAGATCCATGAAGCTGCCGGTTGTCAATACCTCAGCATACGGCAGTATTACTTTAGATCCAACATTTTACAAATCCGGCAATATCCGAATCAGGGCCTATACCTATTGGATGCTGAATTTTAGTGATGAATATTTTTTTTCAAAGAATCTGAAAATTGGGAATGCAATAAACAGGCAAATAATTACACATATTTCACTAAGTGGCAAAAATCCGGATAGCTCCCCCTTTATTTCTGCAAAAATTACTTTCAAAGACCCTGATGGAACTCCATTTGCCAACAAAAAAATCAGCTGGAGTCTTATTTCAAAATTTGAAACAATTGCAAGGGGCAGGGAAACGAGCGATGCCCAGGGTGTGGTGTTATTAAAATTAACTGCAAGCCAGAAAGCAAGTTTGGATACGGGCATACTTGAAACTGTACTTGAAGCGGATGCAGGGAAACTAATTACCTCCAAATTCCCCTTAAATAATTCATTTGCCGCAGCCGATTTTCAATTTTTCCCTGAGGGAGGAGATTTGTTAGAAAATGTTAGCAGCAGGGTAGCCTTCAAAGCAATTCAGGACAAGGGCTTGGGCATAGATGTAAAAGGCGAAATAATTGACAATACAGGTAAAGTGGTCAGTACTATTCAATCACAGCATCAGGGTATGGGATCATTTACTCTATTACCGGAAAGTGGTAAAACTTACAAAGCTAATCTTAGTTTCTCAAACGGAATCAGGAAAACAATTTCTTTACCCGAAGCAAAAAAATCAGGAATTGCCATCCACGTTGTTAGTTCGACAACTTCCAATATCATTTTACAGCTAACAAGCAGTCCGGCTTTTTTTGCTCAAAATCAGGATAAAAGCTTTTACCTCATCGCCAGAAGTAAAGGAGTGATTTGTTTTGCGGCACAAACTATTTTAGCGACCAATAGTATCGGGGCTTCTATAGCTAAAAATAAATTCCCTACCGGGATTGTACAAATTACCTTGTTCAGCAATAAGGGTGAGCCATTAACGGAACGATTAGTTTTTGTCAATCATACCAATGTTTCCAGTTTAATTATAAACACCGATAAAAAAGTTTATGGGGTTAGACAACCCGTTAAAATGACGATAAATGCCAAAACAAATAATAAACCTGTAGAAGGCAATTATTCCTTAGCGGTGATTAATGAGTCTAAAGTACCTCATTCTGAAGACGAGGAAACCACCATTTTGAGCTCCTTTCTGCTATCTTCAGAGCTAACAGGATATATTGAAAAACCAAATTACTATTTCAGCCAGATCAATGAAAAAAAGCAGGCAAACCTTGATTTACTCCTGTTGACTCAGGGATATAGAAAATTCTCGTATGAAAATATTATCAAAGGAACTGAACCTGCAATTAGTCTTTTACCTGAACAGGGAATTGAATTTACCGGTATGTTGCGTACTTCAAACGGAATGCCTGTTTCTAAGGGTAGTTTAAAACTTGTTGTTCCTGAGAGTAAATTCTATGCTGAAACTACTACCAACATGAAGGGTGAGTTTAAATTTGAAAAAGTGGTAATTACTGATTCAGCGGAGGCAACTATCAGTGCAAGGAGTTCGAACGCAGCGCGCAACATGATGATTATGCTTGATGGAACGGCTTTTCCAACTCCTGGTCAGAATATTAATTCACCAGATAATGAAATCAATATTGACAGTGCTCTTGCAACTTATCTTGATAACAGTAAAAGACAGTACTTTCTGGCCACACAAATGCTTCAGGAAGTGGTAGTTAAAGCCACAGCTATAAAAAAGGCCAGTCATATGGATCATCCTGCGCTTACAGGTCTTGGGACTCAACCGGATCACCTGATTGACGGCGAGCGGTTTAAAGGATGTTTGGTCTTATTAACATGCTTGCAATCATCAGTAACCGGACTTACCTTCAATGATAATAACTTTTTTGTAACCAGAGTTTTTAATTCCGGACTTAGGGTACCTGTTCAAATATTCTTTAATGGAATGCCAGTGGATGTTAATTTTTTAAATAATGTTAATCCTGCCGATGTGGACAATATTGAAGTATTTCTTAGGGATGAACTGGGTATGGTCAACCGTATGTACAATACCAATGGGGTATTAGTTATCAATTCAAAGGCTACACCTAAGGGAACCCCGGTCAGTGCAGAAGAGTTGAAGAAACTATTTCCGCAGAGTAATGTTTTGACTTTTAAACCTCATGGGTACATAAAGAAGAGGGAATTTTATTCTCCAAAATACCTCAGTCCTGAGAGTCGCACCACAGGATCTGACCTTCGAAGTACAATTTACTGGAATCCGAGAATCTTCACTGACCAGGCCGGCAATATGGCTGTAGATTATTATAACGGAGATAATAAAGGAAGCTACAAGGCTGTGGTGGAAGGAACTGACATTGATGGAAATCTTTCCAGATTCATCTATCGGTACAAGGTGGAATAATTCCTAAATACAGATGAATCATCTTCGGTAGTTGTACCGGTCCCCTGGTTTGAAATAGAGGATTTTCAGTATTAGTATCTTTTAAAAAATATCCCGCCCTGGAGATTCTTAGTTTCTTTCAGATATTACAAGATGCAAAAAGGACAATTCTATACTCAGCAAGAACTTTATAATGACACTTATCAAGCTTAATTGATCCCCCCAAGTAATCTGCTCCAGCGAATCTTATCAAAGAAAGTTCCATTAGTATTCCAGCTCATCCAAACGAATAATGCCTTACCTACGATGTGATCATCAGGTACAAATCCCCAATAACGTGAATCGAGAGAGTTATCACGGTTATCTCCCATCATCCAGTAGTAATTCATTTTAAAGGAATAGCTATCAGTCTTTTTCCCGTTGATCAGTATATCATCCCCTATCTTTTCAATGGTATTTCCTTCATAAACTGAAATTGCCCGTTCATATAGCGCATAATTACTGCTATTCAGTTTGACTGTCCAGCCAGCTTTTGGAACAATCAGTGGCCCGAAATTGTCAGCATTCCATTTAATGGAAGGATTATTTGGAAATATCTGAGAATCGTACTCATCAAATGGTCTGATATAAAGGTTCACCGCCTTGACATTCGACCATCCTTTAATAATTTCAGCATCGGCTGAAGTCATATTAAATATATACTCATCAGCAGATGAGCGTTGTGCTTCAATATTCAAATCTTCTATCGCTTGTGGATTAAAATCAGTGCCGTCAGATTTAACGTAATAATATTTTTCACCGAATTCAGGAACCTCAGCAGGTTTACCATTCAAATAAACCCTGGCATCCTTGATTTGTATGGTGTCGCCACCAATGGCTAAACAACGTTTGATATAGTTTTCACGTTTGTCTACCGGACGAGACAAGGGTGCATCTGTATCCATCGGAAAGTTAAAAACAACAACATCATTCCGTTTAACTTCGCCAAGTCCGGGTAATCGACGGTAATCCCACTTAATTCCTTCCCAGTATGCTTTAGTCCCAATTATTGGCATAGTATGATGGGCAAAAGGAAAAGATACCGGTGTGAGGGGTAGTCTTGCTCCGTAATTCACCTTACTAACGAATAAATAATCGCCTACAAGAAGTGTTTTCTCCATGGAGCCTGTCGGGATAACATAAGCCTCAATAAACAGACCTCTGATTAAGGTTGCGGCAACAACTGCGAATAGAATAGCATCGAACCACTCCCTGCCGGCACTCTTTTTTTTCTTAACTTTTTTAACTTTCGATTGACTATTACCTGTTAAACTCATTTCTTTTCTTGATCTATTTAAACACTAAAATCAAACATATCTGTGATATTAAAAAATCCGGTCTTGTTTTCAAGCCATTCTGCTGCGATTACAGCCCCCAATGCAAAACCCGCCCGACTATGAGCTTTATGTTTAAATTCAATATCATCAACCTCCGAACTAAAAATTACTGTATGAGTACCCGGAACATCCTCAATACGGTGAGATTCGATCAGCAATTGATTAGGTTTTGTAATTAATTCTTCACCTGAGCCGATTAATTCATTTACCCATTCATTTTTCCGGTCCAACTCAGAAATAATACCCTCTGCAATAGTCATCGCTGTTCCACTTGGCGAATCCAATTTTTCAGTATGATGGATCTCTTCAACCTGAACTTCGTACTGAGGATATCTGTTCATGATTTTGGCAAGCACCTTATTTACATAAAAGAATACATTCACCCCAATACTGAAATTAGATGCGTACAACAGGGTATTGTTACTTTCTTCACATTTATTTTTAACCTCCTGAAGATGACCATACCAACCTGTGGTTCCAACAACAAGCGGAATATGAGCAGCAAAACAAATCTCTATATTGCTCAAAGCAGAATCAGGTGTACTAAAATCTATAGCTACGTCTGCGAGTTGTAAATTGGGTATGGTTAAATCCTCTAAATTATCAATATTGACTTTTAGAACAACTTCATGGCCTCTCTCTAATGCAAATTGTTCAATAATCCGGCCCATTTTACCGAAACCCAAAATAGCTATTTTCATTAATTTAAAATTAAATAATTTTCTTAAATCATAAACTCAGTTTCAATTTTAGTCCAACCACAGGCGAAAAAACAGCAGCATGAACTGGAAACTGATCTACTGAGGGCTGCACCTTTAATGATAATTCATCTGAAATATCAAACCTAAAGAACTTTGCATCAACATAGGCATCAATAATGGTAATGGCATAAAACCCTAATCCGGCCAAAACTGAAAGATCCCGGTCACGCCTGTAAGCATCTTTAATTTGAATTATTCCTTCATTGGTATAACCGGCATATAAAGGATTTTGAGTTTTCTGCGGATTCAGCTCCCGAAATTGGGCCTCCTTTAGAAAAATTTGATAATTGCGATGATTAAATTCAAAAACAAGTCCAATTCCAATAAAACCACCATACACCAATGGCACTTTCCACCAACGCTTATTGTAAATTTGTCCGAGACCGGGTAGCATCAGGGATTTCATTGCTGCACGGCGTGGCATGGCTTCGATAGCAATTCGTGCAGAATCCTTTAATACAGGTGCTTCCTTGGAAGTAGTCTTTGCACTATCAATTTTCGTTTTAGAAGAACCAGGAACCTGAGACATTACATTTAATTGCGTTAAACAACACAAAAAAAGCAAACCCAGGTAAATTTTCGATTTCATTACCAGTCTAACATTTCCAAAATTCGGTTCAAATCCTCATCAGACATAAAACCAATTTCTATGGAGCCCCTCCCCTTGTCGCTCAATTTTAACTTTACATTTGTACTAAACTTGGAGGCCAGGTCATCTTGAATCTTCATATACTGAAAAGATAGTCCGCCTGATTTAACCGACTTTCTTCCTTTACCAAAGTTCTGAAGCTGACGAACTAATTCTTCAACCTTACGTACTGAAATCCCGCGATTGACAATTTCTTGAAAAAGATAAATTTGCTTCTCGACATTCTCTACTGAAATCAAAGCACGAGCATGTCCCATTGAAATTTTTTTATCACGTATTGCGGCCTGAATCACAGGAGGCAGTTTCAGTAAGCGCAAATAATTAGTAACCGTGGAGCGGTTTTTACTAACACGCTCGCCCAGTTGCTCTTGTTTTAGATTACATTCATCAATCATCCGTTGAAAACTCAGGGCAACTTCGATTGCGTTGAGGTTTTCACGCTGAATATTTTCGATTAATGCCATTTCCAGCATTTGCTGATCATTGGCTGTACGAATATAAGCAGGAATCTCAGTCAGGCCTGCTAGTTTAGCCGCCCTTAAACGACGCTCACCTGAAATGAGCTGATATGAATGCTGACCCGACTGTCTGACCGTGATAGGCTGAATCAAGCCCTGGATTTTGATTGAATCGGCAAGTTCCTGAAGTGCTTCAGGTTCAAAATCAGTTCGAGGCTGAAAAGGATTAACCTGAACCTGGCTAATCCTAACCGAACTAATAGACCCAAGCGATGGGTTCTCGTTACTTATTTGTTGTTTATCGTTCTCTGGAAGATCCGAATCGTCCAAAAGAGCTCTTAATCCCCTTCCTAATCCAGTTTTCTTTTGGTAGATCATATTATACTAAAGCTTGATTTAAGGCATCTTCATTTGAAACCAGTCCATTTTTCCGAATGATTTCACGAGCTAAATTAAGGTAATTGATAGCTCCTTTACAATTTGCATCGTGCATAATGACTGAGATACCATAACTTGGTGCCTCACTTAAACGGGTATTTCGCTGAATAATGGTTTCAAAAACCAATTCCTGAAAATGAGTTTTTACCTCTTCAACAACTTGATTAGATAAACGAAGTCTTACATCATACATGGTCAACAAAATTCCTTCAATCTGAAGATTTGGATTTAAACGACTTTGTACAATTTTAATGGTATTGAGTAATTTTCCGAGACCTTCGAGGGCAAAATACTCGCATTGTACCGGAATAATGACAGAATCTGCTGCAGTCAAGGCGTTGATTGTGATCAAACCTAAAGAAGGAGAACAGTCAATGATAATGAAATCATAGTCTTCGCGGATCTTGTCCAGAACCGCTTTCATTTTATATTCTCGGTTAGCTAAATTAATCATTTCTATTTCGGCACCTACCAGATCAATATGGGCAGGCAAAAGAAAAAGGTTCGGAGTTTCGGTATTTTGAATAGCCTCTGCGGGATTTATTTCATTAATTATACACTCATATATACTGGCTTTGATTGTGCGTGGGTCATAGCCTATACCCGATGTTGAATTTGCCTGCGGGTCTGCGTCAACCAAAAGGGTACGATATTCAAGTACGGCTAAACTTGCCGCAAGATTTATGGCGGATGTAGTTTTTCCAACGCCACCTTTTTGATTTGCTAAGGCGATTATTTTACTCATTTTTAAAAAATAATTACAAATATCTGATATTAAACAGGCGAATTAATAATTTCAAAGCCGTTCAAAACAGTACTTTTGACCAGTCAAAAAAAGACTTTTTAATAAATTCTAAGATACAAACTTAAAATTAATTACACCGCGGGGCGATTTTCGTTTTGCACATCTTATCCACAAAATGATAACATTAATTTCTGGAACCAACCGTGAGGGAAGCAACACACTGAAACTTACCAAATATTACCACAGGCAATTGTTAGAAAAAGGTTTCGAATCGGAGATAATCTCCTTGTGTGACCTTCCTAATGATTTAATCAGCACCGATCTTTATGGTAAACGAAGCAAAGCCTTTCAGAGTATTCAAGATAAAATCACGGTAAGCAGTAAATTTATATTTCTAATTCCGGAATATAATGGAAGCTTTCCCGGAATATTAAAGACTTTTATCGACGCATGTGCCTTTCCTGATAGTTTTTATGGAAAAAAAGTAGCCCTGGTAGGATTATCAAGCGGAAAATATGGAAATGTCAGAGGTATCGAGCATTTTACCGGAATCTGTCATTACATCAACATGCATGTCTTACCCTTACGCATCCATATCCCTAACATCGGAAAAGAATTCGATGAAAATGGAAATCTTTGTATGGAAGATACCTTGAAATTTACCGCTCAACAAATTGATCGATTCATAGAATTTTAAGACCGGCTGACTTAACTCTTGGCAGGAATGAGCCGGTTCAAACCCTAAACCTGATCCAACCCTTACCCTCATAGCCAAAAACAAACTGTCTTGGATTGATAATTTCGGCAATAATTTCAATACTGTCGGTTATTCTGGGGCCAGACCTGTTAAAATACTGATTGCCATCCGCTATAAAAACTCCATTTTGCCGGACAGCTTTGAGTTCATTCCATCCGGGTAAATCCAGCATCAGATTAATCTCCTTTAAGGTTCTCTCAATGGAAAATCCACAAGGCATTAAAATAATTATATGCGGATCTTCCGCCTGAATTTTCTCGAAATTTATAAAGCTGGAATGCTTCCCTTTCTCTGTGAGTATCGGAATACCCCCTGCTATTTCTATGATTTCAGGTGTCCAGTTTCCGGCAGTCATCAATGGATTAAGCCATTCAATACAAGCCACTTTTGGCTTTTCGACGATGAATCTGAGTTTATGACGAATAAGATTAACGCGTTCTTCTGCCAATTCAATCAGGTTTTTACCCTTTTCGGGTACTGCAAGCTGATCAGCAATATTTTGAATATCCGTATAAATATCAGCCAAGTTGAGGGGCTTTAATGAAATAACTTGACCGTTTTTTTCAATCCAACCAGTCAAGGCCAACTCCACATCGTTTAAACTTACTGCACATACTTCACATTGTGATTGGGTAATGATCACATCAGGTGCCAGACTTTTTATTAATTCTTTGTTAATCGTGTAAATAGAAAGTGAGTCGGAGAGAATATCTTTAACCTGCCTATCTATTTCAGCACTTTCAGACCCGGGAAGAAATTTGGCGGAAGAACAAACAGGCAAAGTCTTCACGCTGTCCGGAAAATCACATTCATGGGAACGACCGATCAGATTTTTTTCAAAACCAAGTGCACAAATAATTTCTGTGGCTGCCGGTAAAAGAGAAATAATTTTTAGGTCTTGCATTTTATTTCAATTCTGGTAATTAAGCAATTTAAAAAAAAGCCCCGATTTTGAAATCGGGGCGTAAATTTAAACTTTCTTTCAATTTGATTTTATTGATTCCCGTTATTTTGTTCTCCCTGCTTCAGGTCATCATTCGACACACCTCTTTTTTTCTTCGGTGCCTGCATGGATAATTTTCCAAATCGATAGCTAAAACTGGCACCAAACGATCGAAAAGGAACAGAAAAATTACTGGTTTGAATAAAATCTGCTCCCGCAATATTCTGGCGAAAATTCTTGTTTTTATTAAACGGATCAATGATCGTTAAGCCTAAACTTCCCTTTTTCTTCATTATTTCTTTTTTCAGACCCAGATTCCACATATTGAAAGATGGATTTCTTCCTTGTGCAGTTTGGCGTGGAGAGTTAGTAATCAGGAAGGTCTCAAAGGTTAGGCCCTTTTGGAATACATAAGAAGCCATAAAAAATCCGTTGTAAATTAATTGGGTATTGGTATTTGTAATAGCAAAACCACCATTCGCATTAATGTCATAAGTAAATACGTTGAAATTTCCCCGCAAGGTTAGCGGCTTTATTGGATTTACCTGCCCAAAGAAATTAAACCCTACAGAATTATTACTT
Organism: Bacteroidota bacterium; assembly: GCA_016868395.1. GTDB lineage: Bacteria > Bacteroidota > Bacteroidia > Sphingobacteriales > Sphingobacteriaceae > Daejeonella. Next base: position 21,775 of record VGGW01000015.1, read on the forward strand.
CCAACGTTTCTAAAAGTAGTTTTGGATCCGACAGCTGCATTTCCTGTCGCCGGATCAATCACACTTATAGGTAGAACAAAACTTTCAATAATATCATTTGTACGACGATAATAAAGAGAGGCATTTAATACAGAAGATTTGACAAACATGGAATAATTAAATTCTATGTTGTGTGATAATTCGGGCTGCAGTGCTGGATTTCCTTGAGATTGGTTGAAAATATCGGCACTATTAAGGAATGGATTCAGGAAAAAAAGACTCGGTCTTTGTAAACGCTGATTGTAACTGAGTTTAATCGTAGAAAAATTCTTAAAGGTCTGGCTGACTACTATGCTTGGTACGAGATTAAAGTACCTGCTGCTAAAAGGAGAAGCCCCGGCACCGGCCGACCTTGCATCACCATTAATTTCAGTACCTTCATAACGTGCTCCGGCCCTTACACCAAATTTTTTGGCCAAGGTGAAAGCAAAAGTAGCATAGGCTGAATATACATCCTGACTGTAATCGTAGACGAATGTTCTGGATGGAATTGGCGTAAATATGTTGGTTAGAGAATTAAAATTTCGGGTTTGATTATCACTGACAATATCTCTGAGAATACCTTTGAGCCCTGTTTCGAAGGTTACTTTTTTGAATGGATGGGTATAATCCAACTGAATGGTGTTTTCGGTGTTGTCTGCATTATTATCCCCGTATTCATCAATTATGGTATTTGAAAAATCGGTCGTATAATCACTTATCTGTTTACTATTTGTAAATTGATAGGCAAGCGAAATCTGCTGATCCTTCTTCTTAAACTTATGAAGGTAGTCGCTACTCCAATCAACTCCATTCATATTCATCTGGTTATCGCTCAATCGGGTAAAATTGGTCATCATGCCATTGAATATGTTCTGATTCAGATTACTTCCGTCTGCGCCATTACTAAATCCATTCAAACGTATGTTGGAACTTATTGAATTAAAGCTATTAAAATCGTAATCAGCACCAATTGATCCATTGGATGCTAATCGGAAAGTTCTGCTTTGACCAGCCTGACTAATAATTTGAGTTCCACCGGTATTGGTCCGATTAAATGTGATCTCGCTGATTACAGGCCATGAATAATACCCACCTCCATTAGCGGTTACTGCCAGTCGACCTGTCTTTGCGTTTAGGTTAAGATTCCCGCTATTTTGTCTTATGCCTACCCCTCCGTTAATTGAACCACTTACTCCAGCCAAATTACTCTTTTTAGTGATGATGTTGATGATACCGGAAGTACCTTCGGCATCATATTTCGCGGAAGGTGAGGTAATGACCTCGACATTTTTGATCTGATCGGCAGGAATAGCTCTCAGTGCGTCAGCCATATTTGAAGCCATGGATCCGGAAGGCTTTCCATTAATCAACACCCTTACATTCTGACTTCCTCTAAGGGATACATTACCTTCGAAATCGACTGATAGTAAGGGGACTTTACGAAGTACGTCGGTAGCATTACCCCCTGCAATAGCAACATCTTGTTCAGCATTGTAGACTAACTTGTCAATCTTATTTTCAATGATTGGTGTAGTTCCAGTAATGACAACCTCCTTCAACATGTTTTGATTGGGAGAAAGCATGATACGACCAAGATTCAGATCCGGTTTGGCAGGAGTAGTTCTAACGGAATCAATAATCTTGGTTTGATACCCTAAAAAAGCGATGGTGACACGGTAAATCCCTGCGGTAATGTTCTCAATTTTAAAAGATCCCTTCTCATCAGTTAATGCCCCATTAGTGGTTTTTGTGGAGCCTGCACGGCCTAACGAAACGGTTGCATAATCAATGGGTTTTCGACTTATCGAATCAAGAATTATACCCGAAATTTTACCGGTCACGGGGGGTTGTGCAGCAGCTCCAAAACCTTGTGCCTGAACACCGGAAATACCGGATAATATTAAAAAAACAGTAAGTAATCGTCTCATTTAATTGGTTTTGTAATTAGGCACGAAAGTACAGCTAATGTTACAACCTGCTCAAAAGTAATTATTGAAACAAAGTAAAATAAATGATACAGGCCAAACCGACAGAAATTAGCATTCCTGAAAAAACTCGCTTTAAAGTCCAAAATTTATATAACCAGATTAATAATTTTTCCCTGGACGAAAATAACCTTCTTTGGAGTCTTGTTGTCGAGATATTTCTTCAAATCATCGTTAGAAAGAACCAGTGCTTCCACCTCGGCCTGGGAAAGGCTTAAGGAAAGATTCAAATTCATCCGGGTTTTACCATTGACAGAAACAGGATATGAAAACTCATTCTCAACAAGATAATCGGGATTAAACTTCGGATAATCTGCTGTGGATAAGGTTCCGGGACTATTGCCCAATAAACTCCACAACTCTTCGGTAATATGAGGTGCATAGGGTGAAAGTACAATCACCAACTGCTCCAGAACCGCTCTTTTATTACATTTTAAATCAGTGAGCTCATTCACACAAATCATAAAACTCGATACGGAGGTGTTAAAAGAAAAGCGCTCGATATCTTCCTCTACCTTTCGAATGATTTTATGAAGTGCTTTGAGTTCAGCTTTTGAAGCTTGTTCGTCAGAAACACTGAATTTAAACTCATCATCATGAAAAAGTTTCCAGAATTTCCTGAGAAATTTAAAAACCCCCTCAATACCGTTTGTATTCCATGGCTTACTTTGTTCAAGCGGGCCCAAGAACATTTCGTACATTCTCAAAGTATCCGCACCAAAACGTTCAATGATATCATCCGGACTAACCACATTGAATTTAGACTTGGACATTTTTTCTACTTCAACGCCGCAGATATATTTACCATTTTCAAGAATGAATTCGGCATTGGCAAACTCCGGTCTGAATGCTTTAAATTTTTCAAGATTGAGTATTTCATTCATCACAATATTTACATCTACATGGAGTGCAGAGGTATTGTATTGAGATTTTAAACCGTTAGAAACGAACGTATTGGTTCCGCGTCCTTCATCATCAATTACCCTGTAAACAAAATTTGATCTCCCTTGAATCATTCCCTGATTGATCAATTTTTTGAAAGGCTCTTCTTCAACTACATATCCAAGATCTTTCAAGAATTTATTCCAAAAACGACTGTAGAGTAAGTGCCCGGTTGCATGCTCCGAACCGCCGATATACAAATCAACATCCTTCCAATAGGAGATCGCCTCGGCAGGAGCAAATTTATCCTGCTTCCGATCCTCTTGAGAAGCCATATATCGGTACCAATACCAGCTGGAACCCGCCCAACCTGGCATGGTGCTCAGTTCATATTCAAACTGATTTTTATATTTCCAATTATCTGCTCTTCCCAATGGGGGCTCCCCACCTTCTGTTGGCAGGTATTTATCCACTTCAGGTAAAACCAATGGAAGATCTTTTTCATCAATCAGATGAGGGAGTTTATCTTTGAAATAAACCGGAACAGGTTCACCCCAATAGCGCTGACGACCAAATATGGCATCGCGTAAACGATAATTTACTTTTGCTTTGCCGGCACCAAGTTCTTCCAGTTTAGCAATGAGCGTACTGGTTGCTTCTTTATAATTTAGGCCATTGATGATTCCGGAATTGATATAATGACCATCTTTGGTAGGATCAGCCTCCTGATCAAGGTTGGTCTGAGCATCTGATATGGCCACTATCGGCAACCCGAATTTACTTGCAAACAGCCAATCCCGCTGATCACCGGAAGGGACCGCCATGACTGCACCCGTTCCATATCCGGCTAAGACATAATCTGCAATCCAAATTGGTATTGGCTCGTTTGTAATAGGATGCCTGGCATAACTACCAATAAATGCCCCCGACACAGTTTTTGTGTCGGCCATACGGTCAAGCTCAGTTTTCTTCTTGGTTTGATCGATATAATTTTGGATCTCCGTTTCTTGCTCCGGAGTAGTTAATTCACTAACATACTCATGTTCGGGTGCAAGCACAAGAAAAGTTGTTCCATAAATGGTATCCACACGAGTGGTAAATACTTCGATTACCTTGCTTGAGCTTATTGGAAATTTAACAAGAGCCCCAACACTTTTTCCGATCCAATTACGCTGCATTTCCTTTAATGGATCCGGCCAGTCTATCCCATCGAGCCCCTGTAGCAAACGATCTGCATATGCGGTAATTCGCATACTCCATTGCATCATTTTCTTTTGCTCAACAGGATATCCACCGCGTTCAGAATACCCATCCTTTACCTCATCATTTGCCAAAACAGTCCCCAATGCCGGACACCAGTTCACCGTACTTTCGCGAAGATAAGTTAAACGATATTTCAACAGCTCCGCTTGCTTTTCAGATTCATGTAGGTTCTTCCACTCATCAGCAGAATAAGTCAGTACATCTTCATCACAAACCGCTTTAATTCCTGAGGTGCCTGAATGTTCCAGTCTTTCGATCAAATGATCGATTCGTTCAGCCCTATCGCTCTCCAGATTATACCATGAATTAAAAAGCTCCATGAAAATCCATTGAGTCCATTTATAATAATCCGGATCACTTGTTCTTACCTCGCGAGTCCAGTCAAATGAAAAACCAAGATTATCGAGTTGCTCGCGGTAGCGATTGATGTTGGTTTCTGTCGTAATTGCAGGATGTTGCCCTGTTTGTATGGCATACTGTTCTGCGGGTAACCCAAAAGAATCATATCCCATTGGGTGCAAAACATTAAAGCCTTTTAAACGCTTATACCTTGCAAAGATATCAGAAGCAATATAACCAAGAGGATGCCCGACATGGAGCCCCGCCCCGGAAGGGTAAGGAAACATATCCAGAACATAGTACTTTGGTTTGGTAGAACTATTATCGACCTTGAAGGTCTGATTTTCAGCCCAAAATTTTTGCCACCTCTTCTCCAGATCTCTGAATTGATAATCCATTATAAAACTAATAATCCGCGAAAATACTAAAATCTAGGATTTTTTGAATCAGAACCTGTTCGAAAAACCTTTAAGCACTAATATAAGGTGAGTTCGATATTAAACCCTCTAAATATTTAGAATTAACCTCATAAATTCGATTTTATAAAGCTTTGAAGCAAACTTAAATTATAGATTTTCACCAAGCTTCAAGGCAATCTATGTCTAAAAAGTAGCTCAGAAACCATAAAATGCTAGGCTTCCATGCCCAGCGGCAGGCAGTTAAGCGGTTTTTGTCCAGTTCACCTTTATGAAAGGTCTCCATTAAAAATATTAACCTGAAATCCAGACATTTCAATTCAATTTATACAGGTAATTGAACTGAATTCTTTATTTTCGCAACATATCAATTTGCTCATGGAAGAATTTGAAAAAAGTACATCATCCGGAAAAACAAAAACTATTTATGTTTCTACCGTAATCAGTATTGCTTTAGTCTTGCTAATGATAGGCTTACTTGGTTTAATCCTTGTTCATGCGAAAAACCTATCCAAATATGTTAAAGAGAATATAGTACTCAATATTATCGTGAATGATGGTGCAAAAGAAGTAGATATTACGGCACTACAAAGACAATTAGATGGGAATCCTTATGTTTTAAAAACTCAGTATGTGAGTAAAGAACTTGCTGCCAGAAATTTGACAAAAGACCTTGGAGAAGATTTTGTCGACTTTCTTGGCTACAACCCACTTTTGTCATCCATCGATCTGTACATGAAGGCTGATTATGCAAATAATGAAAGTATAGAGGCATTTACATCCCAAATTAGTAAGAATCCCTTGGTGAAGGAAGTGGTTTATCAGAAGTCGCTAATTGATATGGTTAATCAAAATATCAGGGGTATTGGACTGGTTATACTTGCCTTCGCAACAATACTCCTTATCATTGCTGTGGCTCTGATTAATAATACCATTCGGCTAGCGATTTACTCGCAACGCTTTCTAATTAAGAGTATGCAATTGGTTGGAGCTACAAAAAACTTTATTCGAAAACCATTTCTTACCTACGGAATTCTACATGGTTTGATGGCCGGACTGATTGCGGTAATTCTGTTGATGCTCACTTTATACCTAGCACAGCAACAGGTACCCGAAATGATTATACTGCGTAACTGGTTTGAATTTGGAATCGTATTTATTTCAGTAATTGGCATTGGTATTCTCATCTCAGGATTGAGTACTTATTTCGCAGTCAGCAAGTTTCTTCGTTTAAAAATTTACGAACTTTACAGATAATGGCACAAAAAAGCACTTCCAATAAGGAAAATACCAACGAAAATTTCGTGTTCGGAAAAAACAATTACAGATTGATGTTGTTGAGTATTATTGTAGTTGTATTTGGCTTCTTACTTATGATTGGTGATACCAACATTTATGAGTTCAGAAAGATCTTACTTGCTCCTATCCTGGTTCTTGCAGGCTTTGCAATTGGTTTTATTGCAATTCTAAAAAAATAATGACCGTATACCAGGCGATTCTTTTGGCCATTATTGAGGGCCTTACTGAATTTCTGCCGGTTTCTTCTACCGGCCATATGATTATTGGATCATCTCTTATGGGTATTGCATCAGATAATTTTGTAAAATTATTTACTGTTGCCATTCAACTGGGTGCTATTCTTTCAGTTATCGTACTTTACTTTAAAAAATTCTTTCAGAGTATTGATTTTT
>VGGW01000016.1 GCA_016868395.1 Bacteroidota bacterium
TCATTTCCCTTCCAGGCAAGACCCGAAAACTTTACATCGATCAGTGTATCTCCAATAATCTTACGGTCACCGGTGTTCATGATGATTACCTTTCTCCAGTCTGATCCGCCTTCAGAGATTTGATATGCTGCTAAGCTGCCATCTTTACTGAATTCTATTCCTGCCAAAGAAGTAGTTGCATCTTTTGAGAAGGTATTTGGATCCAGGAATACTTCAGGATTTGTTTTTTCTTTTTGTCTGTAAAGTACATACTGATTTTGTAATCCATTGTTTTTGTAGAAATACGTGTAGTCACCCTCCTTGAAAGGTGCCGTATATTTTTCATAATTCCAAAGCGTTTCGAGCCGACTTTTTATGGCATTTCTGAAAGGAATTCGATTCAGATAATTTTGGGTTACCAGATTTTCTGCTTCAACCCATACTTTCGTTTCTGCGGAGCGATCGTCTTCGAGCCATCGGTACGGGTCTTTTATGGTAATGCCAAAATAAGCATCCGAAATGTCGATTTTATTGGTTTTAGGATAAGTCATGGTATTGCTATTGGGGCTTGTATGTTGTGCTGATCCGCAAATTGGTTCAATCAGCAATGAAGCTGCCAGGATAAAATATTGAACAGATTTCATGATAATATTTTGGTTGGAAAGCAAAAATACAAGAATAGTTATAATATATCGTCAGTTGCCAGTCAATTGTTATACAAGGTTTGGAAAGTCCTGTTCATAATTATGAGAATAAAATTTATGTACTTTTGATTCCATGTCTGCCAATAAAATATATTTTGCTTCTGATTTTCATTTTGGGGTTCCTGATTATTTATCGAGCCGTGAGCGTGAAGATCTTGTGGTTAGCTGGCTGGATACAATCAAGAAAGATGCTGCTGAAATTTATTTGATGGGTGATCTGTTTGATTTCTGGTTCGAATACAAAACAGTGATACCGAAAGGCTTTATCAGATTCCAGGGTAAATTGGCCGAATTGTCAGATTTGGGAATTAAGATTAGCATGTTCAAGGGGAATCATGATATGTGGATGTTTGATTATTTTGTTAAGGAGCTGGGTATTCAGATCATTTCTGATGAGTTGCTCATTGAACGAAATGGGAAGAAATTTTATTTACATCATGGCGACGGACTTGGTCCGGGGGATGCAAAATATAAAATTCTCAAAAAGATTTTCAGAAGTACATTTTGCCAATGGCTTTTTGCGCGCATTCATCCTAATTTGGGTGTGGGTATAGCCAGAAAGTGGTCGATGCAAAGCCGGTTGCAGAATAATAAGAAGGAAGAATTCACAGATATCAACAAAGAGTGGCTCGTTTCTTACTCAAAGGAATTATTGCTCAACGCACATTTTGATTTTTTGATCTTTGGACACAGGCATTTACCACTCGATATTCAGTTGGGGAATAGTCGGTACATCAACTTGGGCGAATGGATTAAATTTAATTCCTACGCTGTTTTTGACGGGGAGAATTTGGATCTTCGCTACTTTAAAACACTTGAAGACTAGTATCTTAAAAGCAGTTAGCTTATAATCCTAAGCTAAATTTCCAAAAAAGCCGTATTTTTGTAACCTCATCTAAAAAAGCTTTCTTTTTAGGCTTTTAATAGGTTTTTCAAAATACAGAATGTTACAAAAACTAGAACATATTAAAGAGCGCTGGCAAGAGGTTGAGCGTGAACTCAGTAATCCGGCGACAATGAGTGATATGAAGCGCTTTGCTCAGCTTAACAAGGAATATAAAGATCTGACAAAAATTGTTGATGAGTATAAGATTTACAGCAATGTCATCAGTAACATAGAGTCGAATAAGGACCTTCTTTCTAATGAGAAGGATGATGAATTGCGTGAGATGGCGAAAATGGAGTTGGATGAGTTGATTCCTCAGCAGGAACAACTCGAAGAAAAGATTCGCATGATGCTCATTCCCAAGGATCCTGAAGACAGTAAAAATGCCATTGTTGAGATCCGCGGAGGAACAGGTGGTGATGAAGCTGCACTGTTTGCAGGCGATTTGTATCGTATGTACACTCGTTATTGTGAACGCAAAGGTTGGCGAATGGAGCTTGTTGATCTAACCGAAGGAACAGCCGGAGGTTTTAAAGAGGTAGTTTTCAATGTCAACGGAGAGGATGCATATGGACAATTGAAGTATGAATCCGGAGTACACCGTGTTCAGCGAGTTCCTGATACAGAAACAGCCGGTCGTGTTCATACTTCAGCAGCTTCAGTTGTTGTTTTGCCAGAAGCCGGTGAATTTGATGTGCAAATAAGCATGAACGATGTTCGCAAAGATTTGTTTTGTTCTTCAGGTCCGGGAGGACAATCGGTAAATACAACCTATTCTGCGGTAAGGTTAACCCACATTCCGACCGGAATCGTGGCGCAATGTCAGGATCAAAAGTCACAGCTAAAGAATTTTGACAAGGCCTTTGCGGTTTTGAGGAGTCGTGTATACGAACTTGAACATGCAAAAATGCTTGAAGAGACCTCAAAAAAGCGTAAAACTATGGTTTCAACAGGCGACCGTTCTGCTAAGATTCGTACCTATAATTACCCACAGGGAAGGGTAACTGAACACCGAATAGGATTAACCATCTACAACCTTCCTAATGTCATGAATGGGGATATTCAGGAAATAATTGATCAATTACAGTTAGCAGAAAATGCTGAAAAGATGAAAGAGGGCTCAGTTGCCTGATGGTTTTCTGTTAATTTGACCTTTGAATCTTGGTATTTTCCTTGTTATTTATTGACTATTAGCAGATTAGAGCGAGATTAAAAATTAAGCTTTTTATTATTTGCACTATATAGGTTATTGCCGTATATTTGCCTCACTTTTAAGAAAAACGGTTTCCGAGGATCTAGAAAGGATGATTCCGTAGCTCAGCTGGTAGAGCATTACACTTTTAATGTAGTGGTCCTGGGTTCGAATCCCAGCGGGATCACAAAACACGTGCGTAGCACGAGAAAACTATTATCTTTCTTTTCTAGCCTAGAAATAGCTCCAAAAGTAAGATCTAACAAATATAAAACGGACCGGTAGTTCAGCTGGTTAGAATGCCGCCCTGTCATCCCCAACATAGTTGGGGACGGGTTCGAGTCCCTAGGAATAAAAAGAAATTAGCTACTTCCTGCGCGTTGTAGGTAGTTGTTAAGAAAATAAAAAATAAGAAACTACGGACCGGTAGTTCAGCTGGTTAGAATGCCGCCCTGTCACGGCGGAGGTCGCGGGTTCGAGTCCCGTCCGGTCCGCTTAAATAACAATTAACCCCTTGATTATCAAGGGGTTTTGTTTTTTATGTAGCAGAAAGTGTAGCGATTCCATTTTCCCAATTTCCAATACTATTTCCGACCTCTAACATCCGTTGGATGTTGATATCACTTTTAACGTACTTCTGCAACGTTGATAGCTTCTTATGACCTGTTATCTTCATAATTTGAATCGTGTCTAAATTTCTCTCGAAAAGACGTGTGGCAAGAGTCCTTCGTGCAGTATGGATGTGTACCATTTCACACTTCTTTTTTAGATGCTTCAATCTATTACCTCCTTTAGTGATGTTTTTTTCAACCACTTCATTCATAGTAGGAATCAATCTGCAGATATTCTTAATTTCCTTCAATACAATTGTATCGTGTATTGGCACAGGAAAATTATAATTATATTTAGCTGCAACTCTTTTCAAAGCATCAAATGCAGGAATTGTACAAACCTCTCCTGTCTTACTGCTGCGAAAAGTAAAGAATTGTGAATTTGGATTAACAACTGCTAACAAATATGATAAATCAGATTTACGAATGATTTATCAAAAAAGTTATATAATTTTATTCAACCCCTCTTAATTATTAATTAAAATCAATTAGTATGAAAAAGCATTCATTGTTAATTTTTATTTTGTTACTGGGGTATGCTTGTAAAAAGACAGAAAATTCTGCACCTCCTCCGACAGTGCCAGAAACTGAACAACAACTAACAATCACAACAGAACCTGGAAATTCGAATACAATAGATATAAAAGATACTCTAAATCTGAAAATTAATGTCACGTCACAAATGCCGTCAGAAGTAATTTATTCAATAGATGTAACCAAACTCGACAGTAATAAATCTGTTTATAAAATTGATTCAATATCCAAAAATTCAAGTTTAAATTTATCAATACCTGTTTTTCAGTCCTTCACTAATTATTCTACCAAAGTGACCGTCACTTCGAAAACCTAACCTTCAAATACAGCGTCAGTAACCATTAGCTTAAACAATGACGTTTCAAAAAATTTTCAAGGGTATAAGGTTGACCCTAATGCAAAAAATTTAGGTACTAATTATTGGACTAATACTAAAGTACAAGCTGACCTAATAACTAACATCTTTCAAAATCCACTTCCTGGTCACATTGGAGGAGCACTTTGTCAAGTTACTTGCGGAGATTTTAATAATGATGGTTGGATTGATGTATTCAATCCAGGATGGTCATACAATGGTCCTAGGTATGGAGTCAGTTTTCTAATATGGAATCCAGTTACAAAAGTTTTTGATGATAAAAACTTGTTAAATGATAAGAGAATTTCTTTTGGTGGGAACCAACGAAAAACCATACCTGTTTACTTAAACTCTGACAATTATGTAGACTTGGTTATTTCCGATAATGGTGATGAAGGTATTCAAAATTCCCCTCCAGAACCAATTAGATTAGTACTTTCAGATGGAAAAGGCGGCTATGACATAAGAGAAATACCTTCAGAATCGCCAATGGTAAAGCACGAGTTTTGCGAAGTTGGAGACTTAAACAACGACGGAAAACCTGAATTACTAATTGCTAGTGGCCCCGTTTGGTTTATTATGTGGGGGATTTCAGATTTTCCATATTTTACAACTAACAATATGGCTATTTTCCATTGCACACCGGATAACCATCTTGGATTTAAAAATAATAATGGCTTTGGAGAATCAGTTCCTGAGATTTCAAACGGCGTCTATGGATTTAAAATTGATGATATCAATAAGGACGGATGGAAAGATATAATACTTTCAACATCAGAAACAAAAAATGCGCAACCATATCCGGTAAGCAATAGGATACTTTTAAACCAAGGCAATGGAAGATTTAATAAACAAGGTTTGATTGCACTACCATATATTGATGGGACAAATATGCTTACAAGTCAAGACTTCATAGCAGATGATATAACAGCTGATGGAAAGGTTGATTTAATTTGTGTTGCAAATACAATGAATTATCAATCTTGGGAAATTTTTGTATTTGTCCAGCAGACTGATGGAAGTTTTAAAATTGATAAAAATATTGTCAAATTCAACTTTGCAAAAAAAGGAAATTGGAAACCAGAATTGTTTTATACCGATATAAATGGAGATGGATTGAAAGATATCGGATACTATAATGACGCATCAATGAATAAAAATGAACCTAATAATGTGATGGGATTTAAAACAGTCTTTATTCGGGAAGGAAATTATTTCATAGAAAAGGACTACTATCAATTTGACCCTTATGCTAATTATCTTAAAAAAACGTACTTGAAATAAGCTAATTAAAGTTGATAGCAGAAAATGTAGCTACTACCCTATATTTTAATCATTTTAGATAAGTTAAAGGGATAACTATATAACGATAACACCATTATATTAAGACATTTGTGTCATTTAGGATTAGATAGAATTAGGTTCATTCAAGCCGTCCGGTCCGCAAACAAGCCCCCAAACGTCAAGTTCTGGGGGCTTTTGCGTTTTATGCTTTTACAATTTGACCAATTAGTCATGCTTTTCATACTTGAAAATTTAATCTATGAGTTTTTACGTCTACATCATTAAGTCATTAGCAGATCAGAGCTATTACAAAGGTTTTACAGAGAATCCAATCATTCGTTTGGAAAGGCACAATAATGGTGAATCTGAGTACACCAAAAATAAACTACCCTGGGACTTGGTTTATCTGGAATGCTTTGAGCAAAAGAAAGATGCTCTGATTAGAGAAAAACGGTTAAAGAAATATAGTCATCAGCAGATAGAACAACTAATCATCTCCGGTAGGAATAAGCTATCTGGTTTTGTTGCCCCCAACACAGGTGATTTGAATGGCGCCCTGTCATCCCCAACGTAGTTGGGGACGGGTTCGAGTCTGTCCGCAAAAAATCGATTAATACTCTGTAAGTCAGAAGCTTAACGGGTATTTTGCTTTATGGTTACAACAGTTATCAAATTTCTGACTTTTTCTTCCTCAGACAGCCTCGTTCCTCTACATCCATTTAAGGCTTGATTATTTTTACTACGAAAGCTAAGCTAGATGGTAATTTATTAAATAAGCGTAAAAAATACACTTATCATTGAATTTATGTACATTAGTTATCCGAAGAAATTAATGTGCGTTTTATGGAACAATCTTATGTAATTGGAGTGGATTATGGAACCGATTCTGTCCGTTCTATGGTTGTAAACGCTTCAGGCGGAGAAGAACTGGCTTTTTCAGTTTTTTATTATCCACGCTGGAAAATGCAAATGTATTGCAATGCATCACAAAATCAATTCCGGCAGCATCCACTGGACTATCTGGAGGGCCTGGAGGCAATCTTAAAGGACTGTTTGCATCAGGTGGGTGCAGCAGTTGCCAGGAACATAAAAGGAATTGCAATAGATACAACAGGATCTACACCTGTGGCAGTTGATGCAAGTGGCACTCCGCTATGTATGTTGCCAGAGTTTGCAAATAATCCTAATGCGATGTTTGTATTGTGGAAAGATCACACAAGTGTAAGGGAGGCATCAGAAATTAATTTGCACGCAACAAAGTTTGATACCAATTATTTGAAGTATGTAGGCGGTATTTATAGTAGTGAGTGGTTTTGGGCAAAACTGCTGCATGTATTAAGAGCTGATTTGAAAGTAGCTGAAGCAATACATAGTTGGGTAGAACATTGTGATTGGATTCCATTTGTATTAACCGGAGGTAAGAATGTCAAGGACATCAAGAGGGGTGTTTGCAGTGCTGGTCATAAAGGTCTGTGGAGTGAAGCATTTGGTGGCTATCCCCCTGATTCATTTTTTTCCTCTTTGGATCCCTTACTGAAAGGGTTTACTAATAAACTTTCTGCTCAAACATTCACTGCAGATAAGTCTGCAGGTAATTTATCTCCTGATTGGGCTGCACGATTAGGACTTAGCACTGATGTAGTTGTTGCTGTTGGCGCTTTTGATGCACATATGGGTGCTGTAGGTGGGCAGATTGAACCATATTATTTAAGTAAAGTTATTGGTACATCTACCTGTGATATGCTGGTTGCTCCAGCAGCTGAAGTAAAAGACACTCTTGTAAGCGGTATTTGCGGTCAGGTAAATGGTTCTATCATTCCGGGCATGATTGGTATGGAGGCTGGTCAATCCGCTTTTGGGGATGCTTATGCCTGGTTAAAAAATATATTAAGTTGGAGTTTGGATTTATTAGAAGATGAAACTTTAAAAAATAAAGCGGCTGAAAGAATAATGAAAACACTTTCTGAACAAGCCGCCCTTTTGCCACTAGATGAAAAGGATGAAATAGCAATCGATTGGTTAAATGGGAGACGTACTCCAGATGCCAATCAATTATTGCATGGTGCTTTTGCCGGATTGAACTTGGGAACAGATGCACCTAGATTATTTAAGGCACTTGTTGAATCTACTTGTTTTGGTGCAAAAGCAATAGTCGAGAGGTTTGTAGCAGAGGGTATTCCCGTAAAAGGATTGATAGGGCTTGGTGGTGTTGCAAAAAAATCACCCTATATCATGCAGGTATTAGTGGATGTTATCAATATGCCCATCAGGATTCATAAATCTGAACAAACCTGTGCTTTGGGCGCTGCAATGTTTGCCGCAACTGCAGCTGGCATTTATTCCAGAGTAGAGGATGCTATGCAAGCAATGGGGCAAGGATTTGCGGCAACTTATAAACCCAACGAAGCGAATATTGAATACTATCAAAAGCGCTACGCTAAATATAAAAAATTGGGAAGTTTTGTTGAAACACAATTTTAATATAGTATCATGGAAAAGTATTCACATATCATGGAAGAGGCTTATGAGGCCAATATGCAATTACCAAAATTAGGATTAGTGCTTTTTACCTTTGGAAATGTAAGTGCTGCCGATAGAAGTTTAGGTGTTTTTGCTATTAAGCCAAGTGGTCTTCCATACCAACAATTATCTCCGGCTGACATGGTAATTGTAGATTTTGAAGGGAATATAGTGGCAGGCAGTCTGAAGCCTTCTTCTGATACTAAAACCCATGCAGTTTTGTACAAACACTGGGAAGAAATTGGTGGTATTGTGCATACTCATTCGGTATACGGTACTGCATGGGCCCAATCTCAAAGAGACATTCCAATTTTTGGAACTACCCATGCCGATTACAATACGGTAGATATTCCTTGTGCCCCACCTATGGAGGATGACATGATAAAAGGCAATTATGAACTTGAAACAGGATTTCAAATAATTAATTGTTTTAAAGAAAGAAGTCTCGATTATCACGAAGTAGAAATGGTTTTGGTGGCTAATCATGCACCCTTTACCTGGGGTAAAAATGCAGATATTGCAGTGCATAATAGCGCAGTTCTTGAACAAATTGCACAGATGGCATTTTTAACAGAACAAATAAATCCAAAAGCTCCGCGCTTAAAAGAGGCACTTATAAGAAAGCATTACGAAAGAAAACATGGACCTGATAGTTACTACGGACAATAAAATAGTTGGGTTTAAATTATAGATATATGAAAAGCTTAAAAACGTTAGAAGTTTGGTTTGTTACCGGTAGTCAGGATTTATATGGGGCAGAGACCTTAGAAAAGGTAGCGGTTAATGCAAGGGAAATTGCAGTCTCACTTCATGCCAATGAACAGATTCCTGTATCTGTTATCTGGAAACCAACTGTTAAATCTGCAGAAGAGATAGTTGCTGTTTGTCAGGAAGCAAACACTTCAAAAAATTGTATTGGCATTATTGCATGGATGCATACTTTTTCTCCGGCAAAAATGTGGATTACAGGCTTGAAAATTTTACAAAAACCACTCCTGCATTTTCATACTCAATTCAATAGAGATATTCCCTGGGATAAAATTGATATGGATTTTATGAATTTAAATCAATCGGCTCATGGAGACAGAGAATTTGGATTTATCATGAGCCGAATGCGCTTGAACAGAAAGGTGGTTGTGGGGCACTGGAAGGATGAAGAAACCATAGCAAAAATAAGTGTTTGGCTAAGAGCAGCTGCAGGTTGGAATGATTGGCAAGGTGCAAAATTTGTTCGCTTTGGTGACAATATGCGGCAGGTGGCAGTAACAGATGGCGATAAGGTAGAAGCAGAAATCAAATTTGGCTATTCTGTAAACACATTTGGTATTGGGGATTTAGTTCAGGTAATAAATGAAGTAAGTGAATCAGAGATAGATGCTTTACTAGAAATTTATGAAGCCGGTTATAATTTAATGCCTGTTTTACAAAGAGGGGGTAAAGATCGATCATCACTTAGAGACGCTGCCAAAATTGAACTTGGTATAGAAGCTTTTCTGCTGGCCGGAAATTTTAAGGGATTCACCGATACTTTTGAAGATCTGCACGGTATGACGCAGTTACCGGGTATTGCTGCTCAACGCCTGATGGCTAAAGGCTATGGTTTTGCTGCTGAAGGGGATTGGAAAACTGCTGCTCTTGTCAGGGCCATGAAAGTAATGGGTACCGGACTTGCTGGGGGTAATTCATTTATGGAAGATTATACCTATCATTTTGATCCATCTAATGGGATGGTGCTTGGCGCACATATGCTGGAGATTTGTGAGAGCATCGCCGATGCAAAACCAAGTTGCGAAATCCATCCTTTGGGCATAGGTGGAAAAGCAGATCCTGTTCGGCTGGTATTTAATTCGGCACCCGGTTCCGCGATAAACGCATCTTTGGTAGATATGGGAAACCGTTTTCGCTTACTGGTAAATGAAGTACTTGCAGTTGCACCGGTTCATGCTCTACCAAAATTACCGGTAGCAAGAGTATTATGGAAACCCTATCCGAATCTGCAAACCGGATGTGCCGCCTGGATTTATGCCGGGGGCGCACATCATACTTGTTATTCGCAAAATCTGACTGCAGAACATTTAGAAGATTTTGCTCTAATGGCAGGAATTGAGTTTTCATTAATTGGAAAAGAAACCACACTGCATCAGTTTAAAAATGAATTGAAGTGGAGTGATGTTTATTATCATATTAACAGACAATAATATGAAAAAGGCTTTTCTTTTTGATCTCAACGGGACAATTGTAGACGACATGGAATTTCATGCGCGTGCTTGGTATCAAATTCTTGTAAACCAGCTTGGAGCTAAGCTCTCCTGGGAAGATGTTAAAAAAGAGATATATGGAAAAAATGAAGAATTACTAATTCGAATATTTGGGAAAGATCATTTTACCAAAGCACAAATGGTTGAGATGTCTTTTGAAAAAGAAAGAGGTTATCAAAAAGAGTTTACCCCACATTTAAAAGTGATCAAGGGTCTGGATGTTTTTTTTGCAAAAGCACAAATGGCTAATATTCCTATGGCTATTGGTTCTGCAGCTATCTTATTTAACATCGATTATGTTTTAGATGGACTTAATCTGCGTCATTATTTTTCGACTATTGTAAGTGCTGATGACGTGGTAATTAGTAAGCCGGACCCTGAAACATTTGTAAAATGTGCAGATGGTTTAAATGTGCCCTACCAAGATTGCATCGTATTTGAGGATTCTCCTAAGGGAGTTGAATCTGCACTAAAGGCAGGCATGAAAGCCGTGGTTATTAAAACGTATCATCAGGTACATGAGTTTAATCACTTACCCAATGTGCTATTTTTTATTGATGATTATACAGATGACAGACTTAGTTTATTGCTGGAATAAGCTCTGAGTTCGAACAGAAGTAATATTTTAACCAAATGAGCCCCTTAATTTTTTTTTAATAATTTTTATACGGATTGCCAGATTTAACTATATACCCTTTAATGTAATGACCATATGAATACCCTTGCTTTCTCCGACAAAATCATTTTTGTTTTCTATTTTATAGTAGTTGCCAGTTATGGATACTGGGTCTACAGGAAAAAGAAAAACGACGTTTCTGTCTCTCAGGATTTCTTTTTGGCAGAAGGATCTCTTACTTGGTGGGCGATAGGCGCTTCCTTAATTGCGTCCAATATTTCTGCAGAACAATTTATTGGGATGAGTGGTGAAGGCTTCTTTGTAGGTATAGCCGTGGCGGCTTATGAGTGGATTGCAGCACTGGCACTGATTATAATTGCTGTATGGTTCGTCCCTATTTATTTAAAAAACAAAATTTATACTATGCCTCAGTTTTTAAAAACAAGGTACAATGAATCGGTTTCTTTAGTAATGGCCATCTTTTGGTTGTTTTTATATGTATTTGTAAATCTTACTTCTATACTTTATTTGGGGGCCATTGCTATTAATGGTTTATTAGGCGGTGATTATTTGCATGTTGTCATGGTTGGACTTATGTTAATGGCACTTTTAATTACACTAGGCGGTATGAAAGTAATTGGTTATACAGACGTAATTCAGGTTGCAGTATTGATTATTGGAGGCTTTGCTACTGTTTATATGGCACTTCAAATTGTGGATCAAAGAATCAATGGGGCCTTAGGAGGTAGTGCGTTCACAGGATTTAAAACTTTATTGTCACAAGCACCGGAGCATTTTAAAATGATCTTACCAAAACCTAATAATACTGATATGAGTGCTGCAGGCCAGTTAGCGAGGGATAAATATATAGTACTTCCCGGTATTGCCATGTATTTTGCAGGTCAGTGGATCGTGAACTTAAATTATTGGGGTTGTAATCAGTATATCACACAAAGAGCGCTGGGTGCGAAATTAGAAACGGCACGCAAGGGCATTCTGTTTGCCGGCTTCATCAAATTATTTATGCCGGTTATTGTAATGCTACCCGGAATCGCAGCATTCGTATTGTATAAAAATGGGCAACTTCCGGGTTTTGAAGGAGGGAAGGATGGTGCTTACTCTGCAATTTTAGCATTTCTACCTGTCGGATTTAAAGGTCTGGCAATTGCCGCATTGACGGCAGCAATAGTTGCCTCCTTAGCGGGTAAGGCTAATAGTATCGCAACCATTTTTACTCTGGATATTTATAAGAAATACCTTAATAAACTTGCTGATGAAAAGAAAATGGTTTGGACGGGCAGATTAACAGTATTTGTATCCATGATCGTCGCTGTTATTTTTACATGGCAGGATTTATTAGGAATTGGCGGCGAAGGAGGATTCACCTTTATACAGAAATACACAGGATTTATAAGTCCGGGTGTATTTGCAATGTTTATTCTTGGGCTATTCTGGAAGCGCACAACTGGCACAGCAGCTATGGCTGGTTTGATAACAGGATTTGTTTTATCTATATTTTTTAATAATTATGCCGTTGGCATTTTTGGTACTGAAAATATCATGTATACCGCGTATTTAAATAAAAGTGGTTCCTACGAAATACCCTTTCTAATTAATATGGGCTGGTCATTTGTAATTACTGTTGCAATGATGGTTGCGATTAGTTTTGCTGGTCCGAAGGTAAATCCTAAAGCCTTTGAGATTGATGCAAATATATTTAAAGTGAGCAAGTCTACGCTGATATTAATAGTGATTACACTGATGTTGTTGAGTGCACTCTATGTTAAATTTTGGTAATTTATGACAAAGGCGTATGAGGGGCATGATTGTTTATATGTTGCAGTTGATTGCATCATTTTTGGTTTTGATGGGACTGAAATTAAAGCTTTATTAGTAAAGCGTGCGCTCGAACCCGGAAACGGCATGTGGTCCTTGATGGGTGGCTTTGTAGGGGCAAATGAAAGTGTAGGGAATGCAGCAAGCAGGGTGTTAGAAAACCTGACCGGTCTAGATAATGTTTATATGGAACAGCTTTATTGTTTTGGAGATGTAAACCGTGATGAAGCAGAACGCGTGGTATCTATCGCTTATTTCGCTCTAATTAATCTGGATAATTACAAAGAGGCGTTATTAAAAAAGCATCAGGCTGGTTGGTTCTCTTTAAATCAAATACCAACTATGATATTTGATCATAAAGAAATGATTGCTTTATCACTAGAAAGACTCCGTCAAAAGGCAATAGCATATCCTATAGGGTTTGAATTACTACCTGCTAAATTTACAATGCAACAGCTTCAAGCTTTGTATGAAGCCGTTTACAATACACATTTTGATAAGCGTAACTTTACTAAAAAAATTCTTTCACTCAATCTATTAAACAGGTTAACCGAAAAAGAAAAAGCAACTTCCCGTAAAGGTTCATTTTTGTATATGTTTGATAAAAAGAAATACAAGCAATTAAAAAAACAAGGCATTAAACTTTTGTAAATCATAAAAGATGGGAATCTTTGAACGATATGTCAAATATTAAGGTCCGATTAAAGGATTATCTTAACCTGAGTTCGATATAAAATCTTGCTGGGCTACGTTTCGACAAATTATTTTTCTCACCTTCTTGAAAGCAGGGTCTGATTCTCTTCGCTTATGACAGCCCCGTGTTCTGCCCTATTTTTTTGCGGGGAAATTTAGTTTTATCGTAGGATTAGGTGTTGCAAAAAAGATAGACCTGACACCCGGATTTGTTTAAAACGGCTTATGGTTCTATTAACGGTCTGCCCGTCCCGATGAAAAGCTGCTATCCGTAAAATAAACCTTGCCGAAGGAGGTATCTTCCGGCTATTGGTAATCTGAAATAGAGTACGATTTCTTGCCGGAAATACTCCGGAGGAAAGGGATGAATGAAGCTATAAAACACTGGTACTGCTTTCTATAAACAAATTATTTGGCTCTAAAGCCATATTTAGATAATTATAACCCTTTATTTCAAGCTACCTTATGTCCACATCAGCTTAATTTAAGTCGTAGATTGTTCTTCCGGACCCTATATTATTCACCAAAAGTTATTTATAATGTAGGATTTTTTAATCACCAATTAGCCATACTCGGCTAACTCTGGGACCGATTTTTATATCAGGGCTTTTCATTTTAATTTTAACTAGATTAACTATATGATAGCTTATCAACTCAGGTTTACTCTGTACAAATTATAACGGACTTTAGTACATAAAGACCTTTAATAGTTCTTGATTATCCCTAAAAGTTTATTTTTTCCTTTTTAGTAAAAGCGTCTATCTCACTGGATTTTGAACTAAGTATTTCTAAAAAAGCATTATTGGAGGGCTTAAATTTTGTCATTACATTATCTTTAAGACATAATAACCTAAATTTTCAGCAAATTTCTTTTAAGTTATTGTAGAGTTATAGGGCTTTATTTGTGATAAAGTTTTGTAATTCTTGAATAGCAGTTTCGATTACCGTTTTTTAAATTGGTCAATCTTCGGTTTTTTTTAATTCATAATCAGGCCAAGGTTTTTTAGACAGTCTTACTGCTCGCAAGGCATTGGCAGTGTCCCAGAAAAACTTCTTAACCCTTATTTTAGCCTCTTCATCTAGTTCATATAATCCAATTACTCTGCCTATTAAATATTCGAATTTTACTCTAAGATGAGGCGATGAGAATTGGGCATAGGTTGGTTGCAGGTTTCTATATTTTTCATCAAACTTCGTTGCCATGCTTGCTAAAACCTTTTTCAATGGTTTTCCTTGTATATCAACACCTGTATAGTTTAGTACTATTTCTTCAATAGCTATTTCGTCTGAAAATCCGTGATTATACATTCTTATGTATATAAATTAAACTTCTATTTAAGCTTGCTCTGTAACAAGTATATATTCCTGATAAACTCGCCCACATGTCTTTTAACTTCTGAATACCCTTCAGACTTTTCATTACCGGGCTCTTTCAGGTACAAGCTTCTGTTTATTTCGAGCATGATGGTCTGAACATTTTTATTCTTTTGGTAATGCTCCAATGGTACAATCGAACCCTTGTAAGGCCAGTCAATTCCGACAGTGTATCCTAAATTTTCAAAAAATGCTTTTGATACCTCAATTAAATCTTTTGGGGTATGAAAAGAATCCGTGCCAATATTAAAATCTGGACGATTAGAAATTTTGTCTAGATCTCTCTTAAAAGGTTTACTGGGGTAGGAATGACAATCCAAGATCAAAGCCTTTCCAAAAAGCTGCAATTGCCGATTTACAGCATCACTAAGCTTGGCATGATGTGGCCAATAGTAATCTTTTAATATCCTTTCTCTTAATTCCGGTTTGACTATTCTCATCCGCTCTCCATCATCATTCTTTTCATACAGAACACCCATTCCAAATTGAGCCATTATTTCCTGGCTATCATCAGTGAATCGCTCTGGGTCGCAGAAAATTCTTGAGAATTCTGCCTTGATCACGACAAGCTCACCTGAATCAAATAGATCATCCGTAAACCAGTCCGTGAGTTTTAGCATTTCCTTTGTTAATGTATCTTCACCTACAAGATATCCGTCCAGATATGGAATGATGGTGGAAGAATGAGGTACATGCAATATTACAGGGCCTTCCATGAGTTTGCTATTCTCCCTCAAAGCTTATAATGCGATTGTTTTCTACCTCCAGACTTGTTGGTACACCTCGCTCTTTGGCAGCCTTATTCAGTGCAATTAAAAAAAGTGCTTGTCGATGGACACCAAATATTCTCTGATTTTTTGTAGCGATACATTTTTCAGTTAACTCTCCGTAACTAATTGTCAGAAAGTGTTGATAATACTCTTCAATGATTTCGGCGTCGCCACGGCGACCTGAATAAATTTGTGATAACATGTTGCAAAAATTTAAGGTTAAACTTGTTGCAAGCCGATAAAAATGTGGGATACAGTGATAAGTTTATTTTGATTCTGTAAATCCGCATTGTTTTACCACCGTGGTGTCTTTCACTCGGTTGGTGCCATCGTTATACACGACTAGCTCGGAATGCTCTTCAAAACTAAGAAAGATTTTTTACTAAACAAAAAATATGAACTCTGATTTAAAATCAAATACTACACGGTCCGATTGCTCTAATCTTAGCAGATGGTCTGAAATAATTTTTTTCATGAATGTTTTTTTGAGGTCCCTGAGAATAAATTTTTAAAGATATTATAACACAAAAAGACCAGATGAATCACTGGGGAATAAAACACCCTTTGAATGGAAAATGAACCTTATTAAAAATGATTATGCTCTAAATAAAACTGTTTGAAATTAGGGGCACTTACAAGAAGGCCTAAACCGAATAAGACCTTATTTTTCAAAAGCATTTTAAAGGGATTCTTTTTTTAGTTACATCAGGATGATTATTTGGCCTCACAAGGAAAAATGCTTTAATCGAAATATGCCCCCATTTTACAAAGAGCTGTAATATTCAAATACCTTTATTAAGTCTTGATTTTGCTTGAAATCTATTTTTTCGTTTTTAATAAAAGTATCGAGTTCGGCGGATTTGGATTTAAATATTTCTAAGATATCTTTCTTGGAAGGTTTAAATTTTTTCATGACATTTTCTTTCAATACATAATAACTGGAGTTATCTATAAATTTTTTCTCTGTTGTGGTAGAGTTATAGGGCTTAACTTCAATTAAAGTTTTGAAGCTTTTGAAAAGGAGTTTAATTTCACCATCAAATAAAACCTGATAATAGGTTTTAGATGTAAAATTGTCAACTGCGGGGTAAGCATTTCTGAAACTCTCTATTTTCCCATTAAACTCCAAAGAAAATGCAGTTACAGGTACTGAGAAGCTCAGCATCGCACCATCTTTAGGATTTTTAAAATACAGTTCATCTTTGTAGGTATTATATTTCAAATCTACATTCTTGTAAGAGATCTTGTTTGATTGTTCTACTACACCCTTTACCCAATCATTGAGCAAAAAAGGAGTGCCGGATACATCTGTGTAGGTGTTTTCCGTTAGTGGTTTTCCTTGCAAATCCGGTAAATTTTGGATGAATTGTGCTTCTGATCTGATTGCAAAAAGGAGCAAAAGCAGGATGGTTGAGTTTATTATTTTCATTTCAGTTCTATTTAATTAAAAACATACGGTAAAATTCTAACTATAAGCAGGTTTATACTGACTAAATCTCTTAAAAAATAATTGTTAAGCGATATTTTATCCTTTAAATACCTGTAAAATAGACAAAATTTGGATTAAGGAATAAAGAACTCGGCTTTTTGACAATTAAAATAATTCAATATTTAAGCTTAACTTTTTCTTAATTAGCTCCAAAAAATTCGGTTTTGGTAAAGCTTTAATGGGTTTATACACTCCCAAAATGTTTCTACAATTTTCGGCATAACAATTTGCTATTGCTAACTTAATATTCTGATAATAAGACCAATCTACATTTGTGTAGAAAATTTGAAAGAATTGAACCGAATCCACTCTTTTTTCTCTAAACTTATTTTCAATCTCCTTTTGATTCGCTTTTTCAATCTCGGTTCCATTTTTAGGCATTAGAATGAAGAAAGGTAAAAGGCAGGTTGATGTTGTAGTAATTTCGGATGTGCACCTTGGCACTTATGGTTGCAGAGCTAAAGAGCTCTTACACTACCTCAAATCAATAAAGCCGAAAATTGTTGTCCTGAATGGTGATATAATTGATATTTGGCAGTTCAGCAAGAGCTATTGGCCAAAATCGCACATGAAAGTGGTCAAGCATCTGATGAATTGGTTGAGTAAGGGAGTTAAAGTTTATTACATTACCGGTAATCATGATGAAATGTTAAGGAAGTTTGAAGGCTTTAAGATTGGATCCTTTAAAATTGTCAATAAACTTATTCTTGAGCTGGATAACAATGAAAAAGCCTGGATTTTTCATGGAGATGTTTTTGATGTAACCATGCAACATTCTAAATGGTTGGCAAAACTGGGTGCTATTGGTTATGATTCATTGATTATGATTAATAGCTCTGTCAATTACATTTCAGAGAAAATATTCAAAGTGGGGAAACTCTCATTCTCTAAAAAGATCAAAAACAGCGTTAAAAGTGCTGTAAAGTTTATTAATAGTTTTGAGCAAACCGCCGCTGATATTGGAATAAGTAATCAATACCAATATGTTATCTGCGGACATATTCACCATCCTGAAATGAGGATAATCGAGCAAGATCATGGTGAAATTATGTATTTGAATTCAGGTGATTGGATAGAGAATCTTACTGCTCTTGAATATCATAATAGCCAATGGACATTATTCCGTTTTGATGATTCTGAAAGCGTGGCCATGCTTCAAATTAAAGAAGAGGAATCAGATGATATGAACATCAGGCAATTGTTCAGTCAAATGCTCACCGAATTCAATTTAAAATCCTCATGAAAATCTTATATGCAATCCAAGGTACCGGGAACGGACATGTAACGCGTGCAAGAGAGATTGTACCACTTCTGAAAAAGAACCATGATGTTGATGTATTAATTAGTGGTATTCAGGCAGATGTGGAATTGCCTTTTCAGGTTCAATACCGTTTTCATGGGTTAAGTTTTATATTTGGTAAGAAGGGTAACATAGATATAGCTGAAACTTATAGAAAATCGCGATTAAAGCAATTAATTAAGGATATTAAGGCGCTACCTGTCGATGAGTATGATCTTGTGATTAGTGATTTTGAGCCGGTATCTTCCTGGGCTTGTTATTTCAGTGGTAAGCCCTGTATTTCAGTTAGTCATCAAGTGGGGGTAATTAACAAAAATTCTCCGAAGTCCCGCCAATTTGATCCACTGGGTAAAGCCATTCTCCGCTCATATGCTCCTTCCAGCAGCCAATATGGTTTTCACTTTCAAAATTATGATTCTCATATTTTTACCCCGGTTATTCGAACGGAGGTCAGAATAAAAAAGCCATCTAATCTGGGGCATTATACCGTATATCTTCCGGCATACAATGATGCCAGAATCATAAAAATTCTAAGTAAAATTGAGCAGGTGGAATGGCAAGTATTTTCCAAACACAATAAGGAGTCTGTCAGACACGGAAATGTTTGGATAAGGCCAATCAATAACAATCAGTTTATTGATAGCATGGTTAACTCCGCCGGGGTATTTTGTGGTGCCGGATTTGAAACTCCTGCTGAGGCCCTGTTTCTTAATAAAAAACTCATGGTGATCCCAATGAAAGGCCAGTATGAACAACAATGCAATGCCGCAGCTTTAGAGGAGATGGGAATTCCGGTAATAAAAAGCCTGAAGAAAAAACATCTCAAAAAAATAGAAGAATGGGTCTTAAATGGGAAAATAATCCCAGTCAACTATCCTGATATGACAGAAAGTATTTTGAATGATATCATTTCGATTGAAGCCAAAGCAAAAATTGATAATTTGACCTTGATTCCCAAGAAGTCTGACTTTCAGTTATCTGCCAATATCAACTTTCTTAAAAAACTTGAAAAGATAGCTTCCGGAATTTTCTGATGTTAAAAAGAGCCGATTTTGGTACAGACTTTGTCTGGGGTGTTACTGCTTCCGCCTTTCAAACAGAAGGAGCTGCCGAATGCGATGGTAAAGGTCCTTCAATTTGGGATGAATTTTCAAGAAAGAAAGGAAGCATTTATAAAGGTCATGTCGCGGATCTCAGCTGCGATTTTTACAATCAATACCAGGGGGATATCCTCCTAATGAAATCCATGAATATTCCTAATTTTCGATTTTCATTTTCATGGCCCCGAATCTTTTCAAATGGCACAAATGAAATAAATAGAAAAGGTGTTGAGTTCTATGACCGTGTCGTTGATCTTTGTTTAGAATCAGGGATAAAACCATGGGTAACCCTTTATCACTGGGATCTTCCTTTAGCATTACAACAAAAAAAAGGCTGGGTAAACAGAGACATAATTGACCATTTTTCCGATTATGTTACTTTTTGTGTGAGTCATTTCGGTGATCGGGTTAAACAATGGATGATTTTAAATGAACCCATGGTGTATACAGGTGCCGGATATTTTTTAGGTATTCATGCACCAGGAAAGAAAGGTATTGATAATTTTATCCCAGCAATTCATCATTCTGCACTTTCCCAGGCGACAGGAATTAGGATTGCACAGCAATTGAGATCTGATCTGGAGGTTGGAACCACCTTTTCTTGTTCTGCCATACATCCGTATCGGAAAACGGATAGGGATATTAAGGCTGCCCAAAGGGTCGATGCTCTGGTTAATAGGCTATTTGTTGAACCCCTCAATGGATTAGGTTATCCTGTTGACGAGCTTCCATTTTTGAAAAAGATTGAAAAATACATGCTTGCCGGCGACGAAGAGGCATTATGTGCTGAACCTGACTTTATCGGTATACAAAATTACACAAGAGAGGTGGTTAAACATTCTTATTTCACTCCTTATCTCAATTCATCATTGGTCCACGCAAAAAAAAGAGTTAAGGAACTTACTGAAATGCAATGGGAAATTTTCCCTCAGGCCATGCACGAAATGCTTCACCATTTTTCTAAATACAAATTCAAAAAACTTTATGTGACCGAAAATGGTGCTGCTTTCCCTGATTTTGTAGATAATGGAAACGTAAATGATTTTAAAAGAACCAGTTACCTTCAGGCCAATCTTTTAGAAATATTAAAAGCAAAAGAGGAGGGCGTCAATGTTGGCGGGTATTTTGTATGGAGTTTCACAGATAATTTCGAATGGGCCGAGGGTTTTCGTCCCCGGTTCGGTTTGGTTTATGTAAATTATGAAACTCAAAAACGGATTATTAAAGCCTCCGGTCATTGGTATAGTAGTTTTTTATCCGAATAATGCTCCGCAAATGATGTCATCCTCGGGTAGCTTTGCATGTTGCCCGGAGTGTTTCATCGCAATAATTAGGAATTTCTTCCCGAGTTCTTGTCCTGTTAGTCTGTAATTATTTAGTAATTAGGTTTTTGAAATCACATAATTATTTCTACTTTAATTTATTGTTTTGAAATCAACCCTAAACTTAAACCTTTAAAATTAAATTTGTTATGAGTCAATCCATTAATGCAAACCGCCTATTTCTGGCGAGTTGTTTTGCACTGATTACAACGGCCTTTTCATATAGTATTCGGGCTGGTATCTTAACCCAACTGGGTTCTGAACTGAATTTAGACCCCGTTCAGTTAGGTCACATTAATCAAATGTGGTTTTTGGGCTTCCCGATATCGATGATTCTGGGAGGTATTTTTTA
Source organism: Bacteroidota bacterium (assembly GCA_016868395.1). Classification (GTDB taxonomy): domain Bacteria; phylum Bacteroidota; class Bacteroidia; order Sphingobacteriales; family Sphingobacteriaceae; genus Daejeonella. Next base: position 21,176 of record VGGW01000016.1, read on the forward strand.
CTCGAGCATTGGACCTAAATTAATTATGCAGATTGCATTACTCGCACATGCAATAGGTATAATTTTAACAATCTATGCTACCGGGTATGACACTTTACTTATTTCAACCTTACTGATAGGTTTAGGTAATGGCTGTACAGAAGCTGCCTGTAATCCAATGATTGCGGACTCTTATTCCGGCTTGGATTTTAGCAAAAAAATGAATCGCTTTCACATGTGGTTTCCCGGTGGAATAGTTTTAGGTGCCTTGATTTCTAAATTTATGACAGATGCCAACATGAGCTGGCAATCACAGATTTGGGTAATTCTAATACCAACTATCATTTATGCGGTTTTATTTTTTGGCCAAAATTTCCCTAAACCAAGAATCGTTGAAAATTCTACTATAGATAACTTTAAAGCCATGTTGAATCCATTATACTTGTTCATGGCAGCATGTATGGCTTTAACTGCCATATCTGAGTTTGGTCCACAACAATGGGTTGGTCCTATTCTTGACAAGGCAGGTGCAAGTCCGATGTTGATTTTAGCTTTAGTTACCGGATTAATGGCCGTCGGAAGATATTTTGCGGGATCATTAATTAAGCAGCTCAATACCGTTGGAGTTTTGTTGGGTTCTGCTGTTTTTGGGGTAATAGGGATTTATATGATGAGCACTATGGATGGTACCATGCTATATGTCGCTGCGGTATTCTATGCGCTTGGTATTTGTTATTTCTGGCCCAATATGGTTGGCTTTATTGCAGAAAATTTACCTCAAACCGGTGCTTTAGGACTTTCAATTTTGGGAGGTATCGGGATGTTTTCTTCCTCCATGTTTCAACCAATCATTGGAGGGTGGATTAAGAATAATAAGAGAGTTGCAGAAGCGCAAGGCTTAGCCGGAGATGCGGCAGATTTAGCCGCCGGACAGGCGACTTTGTCTGATATGTTACTATTCCCTGGCATTCTTATTGTGGCGTTTCTCGGACTTTATTTTTACATGAAAAAAAGGAAGGATCTGAATCCGGCTGTTTAAGGATTATGGAAGAGGGGGCTTTTGCCCCCTCTTTTTTTATTGGATATCCTGCATTTTAAATTTGAAGAGCTCTGTTTTCTGATCTCCACAAAATGTTTTTCTTCCCTTGAATTTAAACGATTGTAGAATCATAAACTACAACCTTGTTCCACAGTGCGCTATAATTCTTCACGAAATCCAGATGGATCGGATCAGTTTGATAGCTTGCTTCGCCCTCGATACCATCAAAGAATACGAGTAAGGATACTCCCCAACTGGTATCAATTACCTCCCTTTTTTCTGTTGCAGCGACCACACCAACGTGTAATTGACGTACCGCTTTGATTTTTTTGAGGGTATTTATTCCTTCAATAAGCTTGTCTTTATCCTCCGCTTTGTTCAGCCAAAAATATACTTGATGCGCGAGTTTATTATCTTTTGTTTTCATTGTTAAAGTTTTTGCAATGGCAGTGCTACCTGCCGTAAGAATTACTGCTGTGCTGATAAATTTTCTTCTGCTTGATTGCTTGTTCATAATTTATAGTTTAAGTGTATTTTAAAATAAAACCTCATTAAATTTATTTTCGATACTAAGACGGTCAAATCTGATGGAGATAGCTCGCATTAATTTTAATATGCATGCTGCTTTTATCCTTGTTTACTGTTGGCATTAATACAAAGTACTATTTAACCGTACCTGTATCTAAGTCCCAGTTATCAGTTCTGAATAAATTTACGGGTAATCCCTCTTTATTAAACAAATTTGGTACTGCTGTATTATTGAATGCAAATCGAACCGCAACCGGGTTTTTAATTTTTGAATGGTAAACTATTATACTGTTGCCCTCAATTCTTGCTTGTGCAGGTAAAAATATTTTATCTTCTGCGGCAATTTCAAAACTGCTTATCTGATCTCCACGGGCTACCAAGCCGGTTGATGCATGGGTAAAAAGAACCTTTATTTTATCGCTTTCAATGCTATGACTAAGATAAACGGGGCTTTCGCAATTAATTTCCTTGTATCCGTAAGTTTTATTCAAAGCCATATCAGACAATCGCCTGGCTACCTCTTTTTTGGGAGTGGGGTGTATGTTATTGGTATCGGGCACAAAATCACTGATGACAACCATACCGGTATTTTGATGACCGGCAGATTTGGTTTGTGTTTCTCGAAGTAAAGCTCCTACATTTTTAAAACCATAGGCAAATGGTGCAATTTGTACAAAATAAAAAGGGAAATTTTTATCCCATTGCTGACGCCAGGCGTCAATCATGCCGGTAAATAGTTTTTCATAAGCATAGTATGTTCTGACATTACTTTCGCCTTGGTACCATATTGCACCGGCAATATGGTAATTGGTCAACGGGTAGATCATGGCGTTATAAGCCAAAGCGGGTTTGTGTGGCCATCCCGGTTGAGATTTTAGTTCAGCAGCTCCCTTTTTTATTGTGCTGTTAGTGTTGACAACATATTCCGGCGACCAGGTTTCGGCTGGAGTACCTCCCCAATTGGAATTGATTAAACCAATCGGAATGCCTAGTTTCTCATTCAGATTTTTACCGAAGAAATAACCAATGGCACTGAATTTTATCATTTCCTCAGGCGAACAAACCACCCATTTTCCATCCAGGTTATCTTGTGGAAAGGCCGAGGTGGATTTACTGACATAAAAAAATCTAATCTTATTGTTTTGGGCATTGGGAGCTTCCTCCAGGCTCTGCGGTAATTTTTGCGTGCCTGACCATTCCATATTGCTTTGCCCGCCGCAAAGCCAAACCTCCCCAATCATGACGTCTTCCAGTAGAATGCTATTATTTCCCTGCAGTTTTATCGTATGAGATCCGCCGGCTACCGGGGTTTTGATTTCAGCTATCCATTTAGCATCGTTGCTTGCCTGAGTTTGATAGCTGGCATTATCCCAGCTTGTTTGTATACTGATTTTTTCGCCGGGGGCTGCCCAGCCCCAGAGTTTAACATTTGATTTTTGTTGTAAAACCATATGTGACCCAATGATGTTTGGAAGCCTGATATTCGCGTAAACCGTGAATGAACTAAAACAAATGAGAATCAGAAATAAAATGCGATTCTTTGTAAATAGATTTTTTGTCATAAAAGTCATATCTTATTTTTTATTTTAAATATAGAATTGTTTTCGGCGATTGCTTAATTCATGAAAAATTTCATTGCAGTTCAATCATCATTAATTAACATTCAATTGCTGATTTTGTACACCAGCGTCGAGATTTCGTTATCAGTATTGATTTTTTAAAAAAGTATAATGAAAAATAGATTAGCCAAGCTTATGGTGTTATTGAGTTTAATTGCTTTAACATCATCAAAAATTTTTTCTCAGAAAATTGAGCATGTTATTTTAATAGGCTCTGATGGTTTTGGTGCTTATGCCTTTGAAAATGCCAAGGTTCCGAACCTCAAATCAATGATGGAGCAAGGATCATGGAGTTTAAAGGCCAGAACGGTTCTGCCATCTTCAAGTGCTGCAAATTGGGCATCCATGGTAATGGGTGCCGGACCGGAGTTACATGGTTATACGACCTGGGGAAGTAAAGCGCCTGATATGCCAGCCAGGGTTTTGGATGACTATGGGATGTTCCCCAGTTTATATGCACTTCTGCGTAAAAAAAGACCGGAAAGTGAAATTGGAGTCATTTATGAATGGGATGGAATTGGCTATCTTTTTCCAAAAAAGGCAGTGAATCACGATCAAAATCCAGATGGAGATATGGCCATTGCCAATGCTGCATCAAAATACATTAAAGAAAAGAAACCTAATTTTTTATTTATTCATCTGCATGATGTAGACAGTGTTGGGCATAAGGTAGGGCATGGAACGCCTGAATATTATGCTGCCATTGAACGAACAGATACCCATATTGGGACGATCTTGCAAAGTATCAAAGAAGCCGGAATCGAAAAGAATACCGTGGTATTGTTCACTGCTGATCATGGCGGCATAAATAAAGGTCATGGTTTAATTTCTATGAATGAAATGCAGATACCCTGGATTATCAAAGGACCCCGAATTCAAAAAAATAAAGAGTTAACTGAAAGTATCATGACATTTGATACGGCGGCAACCCTTGCGGATTTGTTGAAACTCGAGAGGCCACAAGTATGGATTGGAAGACCGGTAAAGGGGGCGACCACTAAATAATAGTTCATTTTACCCAATTATCGGTTGATTTATGTTCGTCTCGCATAAAAAAAATTCAATTAAAATTTCATTTATTGAATAATTCCTATTTTAGGATTACCAATTTTTTTTAAATATTGAATTATACAGCAAAAACGGATAGTGAGTTACTTGCTCTTTTGAGAACAGGAAATGAGGATGCTTTTTCTGAAATCTATAACAGATACTGGAAAAAATTGCTTTCTATTGCTTTCAATATAAGCAAAGATAAATCGGTTTCACAGGAGATTGTACAGGATATATTTATTGGTTTATGGTCAAGGAGATTAGATCTTCAAATTTCATTCTTGAATAGCTATTTAGCCAGTTCTGTCAGATTGTCTATGTTCAAATTTATTTACAGGCAAAAAAGAAGGATGGAAATTGAATCTTCAAATTGTTTGGATGAATCTTCTACCCTGAGTGAGGAGCAAATCGATGCACGATTTACTCAGGAATATATTAACAAGCTCATAGAAAGGCTTCCTGAAAAGTGTAAATTAGTCTTCAGATTTAGCAGAAATGCCGGACTTAGTATTTCTGAGATTTCAATGGAATTGGGAATCTCGGAAAAAACTGTTGAAGGCCATTTAACCAAGGCATCGAAAGCGCTCCGACTCAGTTTGAAGAATTCATTGAACCTGTTCTAGGTTGTTCTAATCCATTCCCCCAAAAAAAATTTATTGAATGAGCAAGGGTAAACAGCTGTATTGTGGTACTCTATAATTATTACGCCCAAATTTTAAGTAATGCAAGGAGAGAAAGTTCGGGAATTAGTTGAAAAATACCTGAAAGGTGCTGCTTCTAAAGAAGAAGAGGAGCAGCTTTTGCGATGGTATTGGAGGGAAAGTAGCATTGAATCTGAGTGGGAATTAGCAAACTCTCAAACTGAAAATGACCTGAAGTCAAAAATTTATGCCAATATGATTCGGTATGATGATGTTGAAGAGATTCAAAAGGATAACAGAAAATTCAGTAGATTGGGTTTGCCCATCTTGCTCATCGTACTCTTAGGCCTCGCGGCAATCTTTTACACCAACAGGGCTCCAAAAGAAAATATCAGTCAAAATTTAGTAAAGGTTAAGTCTAATGATATTCTTCCTGGAGGGAGTAAGGCCATTTTAACCTTATCGGATGGAAGAACAATTGAATTGGAAGAGTCCCAAAATGGGATTTTAGTCAATCAGGGTGGGATAAAAGTCCAAAAAAATTCAGACGGGGTTATTGAATATACTTTTTCAAAGCAACAGGAAATTGGCTCAGAAATTATTGATTATACAGAACCATTGTATAATACTATTGAGACCCCGGTTGGAGGAAAATATCAATTAAATCTGGCAGATGGAAGTAAAGTTTGGTTAAATTCTTCATCCTCTTTGCGCTTTCCTATCTTTTTTTCTGAAGAAAATCGCGAAGTTGAACTACAAGGGGAAGCATATTTTGAAGTATCAAAAGATTATAAGCGAAA
>VGGW01000017.1 GCA_016868395.1 Bacteroidota bacterium
TCTTCCGGCTAGGAATCATCTGAAATCAAGTACCATTTCTTGCCGGAAATACTCCGGAGGAAAGGACTAAAGGAAGCGATAACACGCAGGTATTGCTTTCCAAAATCAAATCATACGCATCCGGAGCATCATAAAATTGATTTTAAGGATATTTTTTAATCTTTCATGTATCGGACTCAGGTTAACTTAATGACATTGGACCATAGTCCGAAGGCGCCTCCATCGGACAGGGAGGCACGGTTAGAGGAGTGCTCTCAATTGAGCTTAGCTGAATTATAGGTTTAGAAAGCTCAAATCAAGCGATTTTAAATATTTTAGAATTTAAGTGGATGGCGATGATTCTGAATCCTTCATTTTGCCTTTTAGCATGTGTTCGGTCAGTGAAAAACAATTTTCATTTGCACTTTATACTTTATCCTTCTATATTTGCACACCATTTCAAAAGGAGCTTCTTTTTGCAATTTTTGCCCGATAGTATAATGGTAGTACGACGGTTTTTGGTGCCGTTTGTCTTGGTTCGAATCCAGGTCGGGCAACTCTAAAATTTCGAGTTTCGGATTTTATGTTTTTAATCGCTCAGTCGATTGATAGAGTTGAAATATTGTATTTATAACCAATAAATTATCCGAGATATTAATTTCGAACATCCGAAACAACATGCCTGCATCATTAAATCCTATCAAGTTATTTGCCGGTTCGGGGACCATAGACCTGGCAAAAAAAATTGCTGAGAGTTATGGTAAAGAACTAGGGGATGTGATTCTCTCCAGATTCAGTGATGGTGAATTTCAGCCTTATTTTAACGAATCTGTTCGTGGCTGCGACGTCTTTTTGATTCAGTCTACCAATCAGCCCAATGATAACTTGGTAGAACTTTTGCTGATGATCGATGCTGCAAAAAGGGCTTCAGCACATTACATAACTGTGGTGGTTCCTTACTTCGGACTTGCGAGGCAAGACCGCAAAGATAAACCCAGGGTAGCCATTGGAGCTAAGCTTATTGCCAATCTTTTAACTGCTGCGGGAGCACACAGGATCATGACCATGGATCTACATGCGGCTCAGATACAGGGTTTTTTTGACATCCCTGTTGATCATCTTGATGCATCCGTCATCTTTGTTCCTCATATCAAGAGCTTGAAGCTCCCGAAGCTGACCATTGCTTCGCCGGATATGGGTGGTTCATACCGGGCCAGAACTTTTGCTAAGTATTTTAACGCAGAGGTGGTAATTTGTGACAAACAAAGGAAGCGAGCGAATGAAATTGAGTCTATGTCAATCATTGGTGATGTGAAAGGAAGGGATGTGGTATTAATTGACGATATTTGTGATACCGCGAGAACCTTGGCAAAAGCAGCAAGTTTGATCATGGAAAAAGGGGCCAGTAGTGTCAGAGCTGTTTGTACTCATCCGGTTTTATCGGGAGATGCTTACGCCACTGTAGAGAATTCAGCACTTACCGAACTGATCGTGACTGATACCATTGGATCAGTAAAAGGAAGTCCGAAAATAAAGGTTTTGTCAACAGCAGATCTGTTCAGCAGAGCGATTGCGAATGTGAATGAGCATGGATCTATCAGTCAATTGTTCAAAATAGATTAAAGAATAAGATAAAAATAAACCCAAAGTCAAGAACTCATACCCGATAGCTTTCGGGTCAAGATAAAAGGTTAAAAAATATTAGATTGTCAAAATTACTGGCAACTAAATTTAAATATCAATAAATAAATAATTATGAAATCAATTGCTATTAGCGGTTCTCCAAGAGAGAACGTAGGGAAAAGAGACGCTAAAGAGCTGCGTTATGAAGGCAAGGTGCCTGCAGTTCTTTATGGTGGAAAAAATCAAATCCACTTTTCGGTGTCTGCATCTGATTTGAAAAGTTTGGTTTACACGCCTGACGTTTCTTTCGTTGCTTTAGATGTTGCCGGTGTGAAAGCACAGGCAATTATTCAGGATGTACATTTTCATCCCCTAACTGATCAACCATTACATGTTGACTTTTTAGAATTAGATGAAAAAAAGCCGGTTGTGATGTTAATTCCTGTAAAATTAACCGGAACCTCCCCGGGTGTTAAAATTGGAGGTAAGTTAGTTCAGAAATTACGTAAACTTCGTGTTAAAGCCTTACCGAAAGATATGCCTCAGCACGTTGAAGTGAGTATCTCAAAATTAGAGGTGGGAAAATCTGTCAGTGTCGAATCTCTTAACTTCGACAACTTTAAGATTACTAATAATCCTGAGGATACCATTGTATCCGTAACCATGTCACGTGCCCTTAAGCAGGCAGAGAATGATGCAAAAAAATAATTAATTAATAAATCGACATGATCAAGCAGTGAGGGTTCACCCTCACTGCTTTTTTTTGCAATAGGCTACTTTTTTAAAAGCTTTCAATCATATTTGTGGTATGAAATATTTGATCATAGGTTTAGGAAATATTGGTCCCGAGTATGCAGATACCAGACATAATATCGGATTTATGGTTGCCGATGAATTAGCCAAACAATCGCATTCATCTTTTTTTAACATGCGGTTGGCATATTACACCGAGTTTACCTTTAAAAGTCGTAAGATTTTCGTGATTAAACCTACTACCTACATGAATTTAAGTGGCAAGGCAGTCAATTACTGGATGCAAGAGTTGAATATTCCTGTAGAGAATATTTTAGTTATTGTAGATGACCTTGCCCTACCTTTTGGAACTATTCGTTTGAAGCCAAAAGGAAGCGCTGCCGGGCATAACGGATTAAAAAGTATTGAGGAAGTGCTCGGGGGTACGGATTATGCCCGGTTAAGATTTGGTATTGGCGACAATTTCCATAAAGGCAGGCAGGTTGATTATGTTTTAAGTGGCTTTGATCCTGATGAAAAAAAAGATTTACCTTCACTGATCGATCGTTCAGTAGAGTTTGTCAATAATTTTGTAACACTTGGCCCGGAGTTGACCATGACACGTTTAAATAAATAATTTCAAATGAAGATTTACGGAATACCCAATTGTAATACAGTAAAAAAGACCTCAGACTGGTTAAGGTTGCACCAGATTAATTTTGAATTTCATGATTTTAAAAAGCTGGAGATATCGATCGATAAACTTGAATATTGGTCAAATCTGCTTGGTTGGGAAGCTCTGCTAAATAAGCGTGGTACAACATGGAAGTCATTGGATCCTGAAACTCAACAGCGCATAGTATCAAAAGAAAGCGCTTTTAAGTTGATGCAAGAGAAGGTTAGTGTGATCAAAAGGCCGGTCATAGAAACACCTGGGGGCTTAGTGCTTTTGGGATATAATGAGGAACAATTAGTTGAACTGTTTAATTAAGATAATAAATGAATAAGTTAAAATTTACAGCCTGTCTTTCGGTATTTTTATGTATCGTCAATCAATCATTTTGCCAACAAAATCAAGTATCCGGAAATTATAATTACCACGATGCTTTCGGACCGATCTTTTATTCAAAAAATGGCAATGAGTACAGGTCTGCCGGAGGACAACCCGGTCCGAAGTATTGGCAAAATCGTGCAGATTATAAATTGGCAGTCAGATTGAATGAACAGAGCAATGAGATTGCCGGTACTGTAATTTTAACGTACACCAATAACAGTCCGGATAAATTGCCATTTATTTGGATGCAACTTGATCAAAATCTCTTTAAGGAGGGTTCAAGGGGACTGGCAATTATTCCTCCGGGAGGGAGCCGCAACGGCGCGCGAGGCCAGAAATTTGATGGGGGATATAAAATCAAATCCGTCAAAATTTTATCGGTAGAGAAAGGTAAAACAACAGAAATGGATGCTGAGCATTTTATTGAAGATACCAGAATGCAGGTTTATCTTCCGAATGAAATTGCCCCCGGGGGAGGACAGCTAAGGCTAAAGATTGAATATTCCTTTATCTCTCCTGATTATGGTTCTGACCGTATGGGTATATTGAATTCAAAAAATGGGAAAATATTTTCGGTTGCTCAGTGGTATCCCAGAATGTGTGTTTATGATGATCTTTCGGGATGGAATAGCATTCCTTATTTAGGACCAAGTGAGTTTTATTTAGAGTATGGCGACTATGATATCAGTATTACCGTTCCAGCCAGCCACATAGTAGTTGGATCAGGTGAATTGGTTAATCCACAGGATGTTTACACCATTGAACAACAACAAAGATGGAAGGCAGCTGCGGAAAGTGATAAAACCGTCATGATCAGATCGGCGGCGGAAGTGACTAATCCGGATTCAAGACCACGAGGGAAAGAAGAACTCACATGGATTTTTAAGTTAAAGAACGCACGCGATGCGGCCTGGGCATCTTCGGCGGCTTTTATCATTGATGCCGCTCGGATGAATCTTCCCAGTGGCAAAAAATCGATGGCTATCTCCGCATATCCGGTCGAAAGTGATGGCAATGATGCATGGGGACGTTCAACTGAATACACCAAAGCATCGAATGAGTTTAATTCCAGAAAGTGGCTTGAATACCCTTACCCGGCTGCAATAAATGTTGCTTCAATTGCAGGGGGTATGGAATATCCCGGAATTGTTTTTTGTAGTGCTAAATCTAAATCTGGCGACTTGTGGGGAGTGACCGACCATGAGTTTGGACATACCTGGTTCCCAATGATTGTTGGATCCAATGAACGCCTTTTTGCCTGGATGGATGAAGGATTCAATACCTTCATTAATTCCCTTGCTTCCAATGATTTCAACAATGGAGAATATCGTCAGGGGAAAATGGATATGCATGCTGTTGGTAAAGTATTAACCAATCCGGCCTACGAACCGGTGATGAGCAGTCCGGATAATATGAAAGAAAGCAGCATTGGCTTACTTGCTTATTATAAACCTGCCATTGCATTAGGTATTTTGAGGGAACATATCGTGGGTAAAGAGCGTTTCGACAGAGCTTTTAAAACATACATCGATCGTTGGGCATATAAGCATCCAAGTCCGGATGATTTTTTTCGTACCATTGAAAATGTCACTGGTGAAAACTTAAATTGGTTTTGGAGGGGCTGGATATTAAACAATTGGAAACTGGATCAGGCAGTTGTGGATTTGAAATATGTAAAAAATGATTTTAAAGAAGGAGCTTTGATTACTATTGAGAACCTCGAAAAAATGGCCATGCCTGTTATTTTGGAAATCAAAACTAAAAGTGGAAAAGTTAGTCGTTTAAAGCTTCCTGTTGAGGTTTGGGAGCGTAATATTCGTTTCACTTTTACCTACCCATCAACGGAGGAGATTGTCTCAATAGTTTCAGATCCAGATAAGGTTTTCCCGGATTCGAATCCGGTTAACAATGCTTGGCCGGCAGCAAATTAATTTTAAAACATGGTCCTGCATCCTTTACATGAGGGGTGCAGAATCATGTTTTAGAATATATTGATTATCCTTCTGGCACTGCGCTGAACTTTCCTCGACTTTTTACGACTTTACCTACCCGGTTTAACAGTTCGGTACCCGCGCCCTGCTTTACGGACAATTTTCTTTAATTTCTTCCGGGTTAGTTTAGATAAATTCTTGTTTTTATCGTTTTTGAAAGGTATTTTAACTAAATCCTTTGTATTTCTGGAATTTACACTCCCGGCTTTTAACTCAGGTAAGATGACACATAAACTAAGGATAGAAATGAGGGTAAACAGAAACTTTTTCATGATTTGTTTAATTTTTGAATTTTGTTTGTCCGTCATCAGCTAAGATCCCTGAATCCTTTTAATATAGGACGCATTGTCAAAAGAAAGCGTTGCATGGTAAATTTACCTGAGGTCGATACAAGATCTTGCCGGACCCTGCTTAATTTTCTCAGTTTTTGGTCAGCAGGGCCTCTTGCTCTTGTTCCCGTGTTCTGCCCTATTTTTTTGTGGGAAATGGAACCCTTATCCTAAAATTCAGTATGGCAAAAAAGATAGGGCTGCCACTCCCTTAGGTTTGTACTTCTATTACCGAGCTGCCCGTACCGATGAAACACAGCTTTAGGTAAACTAAACCTTGTCGAAGGAGGTATCTTCCGGCGATTGAGCGTTTGAGATAAGGTACCATTTCTTGCCGGAAATACTCCGAAGGAAAGGACTGCAATCAGCGATTACACGCAGGAATTGCTTTATGGAATCAAATCATACGCTTCGCTAGCATCATGAGATCCACTAAAAGGGTATTTTTTAATTTCCTGATTTAGAACTCAGTTTAAATTAATTATTTCATGAAATTGGGAAAACTGCTGAATTTAGTCGAGGTCCAAAAGAATTATTCTGATTTGACAAAGGCAAGGTGAGAAAGAACAGCCTTGATTTCACCGTATGATACCTCATCACCTAAAGTAATTTTTCTTTCTAAACTGCTTGAATTAGGATTTTGGACAATCAATGCCATGATTTTTGCTACTTTAGTTTCAGGTACAATTTCAAAAACCGAAATCTCACCGCTCTGAACGTAGTTTGCGAGATGTCCTTCAATTGTTCCTCTAGTGAAACCACGCTCCAAAGCAATTTCAGAAATGGTTTTACCTGTTTTAAATAAATCAAAACTTATTTTTTTAGTATCCGGCTTAATTTTCTTGATGATTGTTGGAAGCTCCATAGCTTCCGCTTCTATTCCATTTTCCTTACAATAGGAATTTATAATTTCCACTAAATCAAGGCCATATTGTTTAACTCTTGTTTTCCCAAGACCTTTAATATTTGCCAATTCAACTAAATTTTTAGGCAACAGCCGGACAAGTTCCAGGATAGATTTTTGTGCGAGTACCATATATAAAGGTACTCCCCACTCTCTGGCAAGTTCGTCTCTCCAGGTCTTTATTTTGTGGTATAATTCAGGATGTGGTAAATTTTTTGAAGTGTAGGAACTCGATTGCAACTGATTTTTAGTTGCTTGATAGTCAATTTCAGCATTGAATTTTGTTTGTAAATTACCAATGGTATTAAATCCATTGGTATTGGCTTTCAAAAGTGCGGTTTTAATGCTAATTTCCTTGTAAAAATCATCTAAAATAGCCTTCAAGTTCTTTTCAACCGCTTGGTTATCTGTATCTGTATTTAGTTTCTTTAAGGGCTCATCGTACACAGTATTTATTTTCTCGATAAAATAAGTGCTTGCTTTTTTTATTCTGTTTTGAAGTTCGATGTGCTCTTCCGGTAAGAAATTCTCCTGGAAGTAAGTGTTAAGTTGTTTTTTGAAATTTTCAGCCACTTCAAAGACTTCTTTTTCTGAGCTGGTTCGTATGAAATTCAAAAGCTCAGTGATTTTTGAATCTAAAATGGTGTGATGGTCTTCTGTGAGTTTTTTTAGCTGAAAATATAAATTTTTAAAATTATTGAAATTAAAAAGATCATAGATCAAATCTCGCTGAAAGGCGATTCTTGATGCGAAGAGTTGTTGCTCCCCGGGTTGATTATCCTTGGCTTTTTGGGTGTACTCAGAAACGGTCCCGTCGATTTTTACACTGTTATGGGAGATAGGTGATCGCAAAACCATTCCCTCAAAGCTTTTACAGCGGCTGAGCGCTACGTAAACTTGCCCGTGAGCGAATGCCATATTTGCATCGATTACGGCTTTTTCAAAAGTTAAACCTTGGCTTTTATGGATGGTAATGGTCCAGGCAAGTTTAAGTGGGAATTGCCTGAAAGTTCCAATTATTTTTTCTTTGACCACCTTGGTTTCGTGATCTAGTTCATACTTAATATTAGTCCATTCAAGCGGGCGAACAACAATTTCTGACAAATCTCCAGGGCATTTTACCAAAATCTGATCCTCATCAAGAGACGTCACCAGGCCAATTTTACCATTAAAGAAAAGACGTTCCCTGGAAGGATCATTTTTAACAAACATGACCTGAGCCCCTAATTTTATTTCGAGCTCCGCTACTGTAGGATAGGAATATTCAGGAAAGTCATGTTCAATCAGCGCATGATATTTGAATGCTTTACCCTTCAATTCTATTAATTTCCTTTCATTAATTTCATGAGCAGATTTATTGTGGGTAGTGAGGGTAATATAACCCTCTTGATCATTCGGGTTGAAATCAGGTATATAGCGTTGATTTAATTTTTTTAAAACATTTTCATCGATTTGATTCTGCCTGACTTGATTTAGCAAATCAATAAAATTAGAATCCACCTGCCTGAAAATATGTTTTAATTCAATGCTAACTGGTTCAGTTGATGCTAGCGCTTTACTGCTCAAGAAAAACAGGTTTGGATAATGGTTCTTAAGAATTATCCATTCGTCATCCTTTACAACCGGTGAAAGTTGCTGCAAGTCGCCAATCATCAGGAGTTGCACGCCTCCAAATGGTTGATGATGATTTTTATAACGTCTCAATACTTCATCCATATGGTCCATGGTATCGGCCCGGACCATACTAATTTCATCGATAACCAATAAATCAAGACTTTTTATCAGGTTAATTTTTTCCTTGCTGAAACGCTTATGCTCAGATTTGCCGGTATTTCCGGGTATATATGGTGTAAAAGGTAATTGAAAAAAAGAGTGAATGGTGACACCGCCGGCATTGATAGCTGCAACTCCTGTTGGTGCGATAATGGCCATACGTTTTAAGGAGCTATTCTTTAGCTGTTGAAGAAATGTGGTCTTCCCGGTTCCTGCTTTTCCGGTAAGAAAAATATTTTTGTTGGTGTATTGAACAAAATTATAGGCGAGATCAAGTTCTGAATTAGTCAGCATGGAATAGTTAAAGCTTGTTTTTCATTGTGGGCAAGTTAAAAAATTTATATCCTAAAATTGGATTAATACCTATTCCGGAGCTTCTTAAATTTTTTATTCAAAAAATCTAACTATGGGAATAGGGTCGATATTTCAAAAATCAGAAATATCGAAACCCGGAATAATGAAGAAATAGATTGACCACCAGTCATATTCGAGCGTGAAATATAATTTGAATGAACCTTCAAATTTCAGTACACTGAGATCTTCCGTTAAGGCAATATATTTCATTCTACCCTCAGCGTAAGCTAAGCCCATGTCATCTTTGACCTCAAAATTGATATCATCTACGCTATAATATTCATTTTCGAAAGAGGTATAAGCATCAAAATAATTTGCCAGTTTATTGATGATTTTCTCCTTTTTCAACATGTTGCCATCTGGAAGTATGACTTCATCGGCCAGACTAAATAAAAGATTTTCCTTCTTCTTCCTGAACCAGGACGAGATGAACTTCTCGGTTTTTTGTTTAATATCCATCTTGTGATTGGGGTGGAAATCTTCATAAATACAATGCATAATCATATTAGGTAAATGCATATTCATTACTTGTTCCTCGAATAGTTCTTCAGTAAGAAATTTATATTTGGTACGATTGTCATAATCTCCTAAAAAGTCGATGGCTATTTGATTTTGGTTTATCAGTTCCATTAGTTTTTTTAATTCAATTTCCAGAAAATGATCATCGATTGCATTTTCAGCCATAAAATAAGGTTTACCAATCAACTCGTAAATGCTGGTTTCTTTGGCTCGCAGTAAACCTTCCTCGAAGGCAAGCATATTCTTCAGAAATATATTTTCGACAGAAGGAGGTATATTGGCTGAAATATGAGCCTCTAAACCCAGTTCAGCCTTTAGTTTTAATTGTAATAATTCATTTTCCATCCGTTTATTTTCATCGGGGTCGTAGCTAAGTGGCAGATTATTCTCAGATATCTTTTTCATGATTTAAGGTTTAATGGTCAATAATTGTGAAGTGGGAATGAAATTATAAGATTTATTATACTGCGCACGCCCACTGGTAGCAGAGATTGTGTAAGTGGTAAATGCTAGTCCTGCTTCAGAATCAGGGTTTGCTCCTTTATTTTTACTTGGTAAAACATCTATCTGGGCCGTATTGCATAGAATATCGGTCTTGGCTTAATCTACCGCAGGATTATTAACCCAAATCCGACCTGCTTAAAAGCAAAGATCAGAGTCGGCTTTATTTTTATTACGAAGTTTTTTCTATTTAAAGGTATGAAGGTAGATCAAGGGCCAGATGTTCAGGAGGACCGACAACCATTTGAGGCGCTTGTGTTCGGAAAACACGCTGCTCTTTAATTTTTACCTGAGGTGCTGTTGAGTCCTATTTTTCTGTGCTGAGACATCATTCTCACACTGGAGACTTCTTAATTTTTTAATCCCAAATAAATTCTCGCTCAACCCATTGAAAATCAAAATAAACTTTCTACTTTTGCCTTCCCTAAATGAAAACTGTTAAAAGCTAAGTTGCAGGGATTAAATTATATAAACACTAAAAGGAAAAAATGCCTACTATCCAACAATTAGTTAGAAAAGGTAGAGTAGCTCTGGTTGACAAGAGTAAGTCGCCGGCGTTGGACAGCTGTCCACAGCGAAGAGGAGTGTGCACACGTGTGTATACCACTACCCCTAAAAAACCAAACTCAGCAATGCGTAAAGTTGCCCGTGTGCGCTTAACCAACGGAAAAGAAGTGAATGCTTACATTCCGGGAGAAGGACACAACTTACAGGAGCACTCTATTGTATTAATTCGTGGCGGTCGTGTTAAAGATTTACCGGGAGTTCGTTACCACATCATTCGTGGTGCTTTGGATACTTCAGGGGTGGCAGGTCGAAACCAACGCCGTTCAAAATATGGAACTAAAAAACCAAAACCGGGTCAGGCAGCGGCAGCTCCAACCAAGGGTAAAAAGTAATAATTAAACGGAGGAAAGTAACATGAGAAAGTCAAAACCAAAAAAGAGAATCTTACTGCCTGATCCAAAGTTTAACGACGTAATGGTGACCAGGTTTGTGAATAACATGATGTATGACGGTAAGAAATCCATCGCATATGCTATATTTTACGATGCTGTAGAGCTAGTAGAGAAAAAAACAAGCGAAAACGGGTTAGAATCCTGGAAAAAAGCTTTAAATAATGTCATGCCGGCAGTTGAGGTTAAATCTCGTCGTGTTGGTGGCGCAAACTTCCAGGTACCTACGGAGGTTCGACCTGAGCGTAAAATTGCTTTGGGAATGAAATGGCTGATTAACTACTCACGCAAGCGTGGTGAAAAAACCATGACTGAGAAACTGGCCGGTGAAATAATTTCAGCCTCCAAAGGCGAAGGTGCTGCAGTAAAGAAGAAAGAAGATACTCATAAAATGGCAGAAGCGAATAAAGCCTTCTCTCATTTCAGATTCTAACAGGAAATAAAATAATGTCAAGAGATTTAAGATACACAAGAAATATTGGAATTGCAGCTCACATTGATGCAGGTAAAACCACAACCACCGAACGTATTCTTTACTACTCGGGTGTGAGCCATAAAATTGGTGAGGTACATGATGGTGCTGCAACCATGGACTGGATGGCACAAGAGCAGGAGCGGGGTATTACCATCACCTCAGCAGCTACAACCGTTAACTGGAAATATAGGGATCAGACTTATCATATCAATATCATTGATACACCCGGCCACGTGGATTTTACCGTTGAGGTAAATCGTTCATTACGCGTTCTGGATGGATTGGTATTTCTTTTTTCTGCAGTAGATGGGGTTGAGCCGCAATCAGAGACTAACTGGCGCTTAGCAAACAACTACAATGTAGCCCGTATAGGTTTTGTCAATAAGATGGATCGTTCCGGTGCTGATTTCTTAAAGGTTGTCAAGCAGGTGAAAGACATGCTTGGAAGCAATGCAGTGCCATTACAATTACCAATTGGTTCTGAGGATAGTTTCAAGGGAGTTGTCGATTTAATCAACTTCCGTGGTATTGTCTGGAATGAGCACGATAAAGGTATGACCTTCACAGAAATTCCTATTCCGGCTGATATGGTTGAAGAAGCAAGTGAGTGGAGAGAGAAGTTGTTGGAGTCAGTAGCAGAATACGATGAGACTTTAATGGAAAAATTCTTTGATGCACCTGAAACAATCACAGAACGTGAAGTATTGGATGCATTACGTCAGGCGGTGCTTGACGCCAAGATTGTTCCTATGGTTTGTGGTTCCTCGTTCAAGAATAAAGGTGTTCAAACGATGCTTGATTATGTGATGGAATTATTGCCATCTCCGGTAGATGTAGAAGGTATTGTTGGAACAAACCCGGAATCCGGAGAAGAAATTATTCGTAAACCGAGTGAGAAGGAGCCGTTTTCAGCCCTTGCATTTAAGATTGCTACAGATCCCTTTGTAGGACGTTTGTGCTTTATCCGAGTATATTCCGGGAATCTTGAAGCAGGTTCATACATCCATAACATGCGTTCCGATAATAAGGAACGAATCTCCCGTATCTTCCAGATGCACGCCAACAAGCAAAACCCTATTCCAAACGTTGGAGCTGGAGATATTGCAGCTGTTGTCGGGTTTAAGGATATAAAAACCGGAGATACCTTGTGCGATGAAAAACATCCAATTGTATTGGAATCAATGAATTTCCCTGAACCAGTGATTGGTTTGGCGATTGAGCCTAAAACTCAGGCTGATGTGGACAAGTTAGGTATGGCTTTAGGCAAATTATCTGAAGAAGATCCTACATTCCGTGTTCAAACTGATGAAGAAACCGGACAAACGGTAATTTCCGGCATGGGTGAGCTTCATTTGGATATCATCATGGATCGTTTGAAACGTGAATTCAAGGTTGAAGTAAATCAAGGAGCGCCGCAAGTTGCTTACAAAGAGGCAATTACAGGTACTACCCAACACCGTGAAACGTATAAGAAACAGACAGGTGGACGCGGTAAATTCGCGGATATTCAGGTTATTATTTCACCTTCCGAAGAAGGTAAAAGCGGACTTGAGTTCGTCAATGAAATTTCAGGTGGAGCAATTCCTCGTGAATTTATCCCTTCTGTACAGAAAGGATTTGAAGCCGCAATGGTTAATGGCGTTCTTGCAGGTTATCAGCTTCAGGGTATGAAAGTTCGCTTGATTGATGGATCATTCCATGCAGTCGATTCAGATGCACTATCCTTTGAGATCTGTGCCAAAGCTGCTTTCCGTGAGGCATTGCCTAAGTGTAAGCCTATTTTGATGGAGCCGATCATGAAAATTGAAATTCTTACTCCCGAAGAGAATATGGGTGATGTAATCGGGGATATGAATCGTCGCCGCGGTCAACTATTGGGGATGGATACTCGTGCGGGCGCACAGGTCATTAAAGCTACGGTGCCACTTTCAGAAATGTTTGGATACGTCACTCAATTGCGTACCATCACCTCCGGCCGTGCAACCTCCACCATGGAGTTTGATCATTATGCCGAAGCTCCTAAAAATATTCAGGATGAAGTGGTAGCAAAGGTTAAGGGGAAGAAGGCAAATGCTTAGACAAGTTGTAAGTTGCAAGTCGTAGGTTGAAAGTTTTAAGGTTTGGGCAAAACGTTCATGAACTTACAACACAATACTTAATACTTATTACTCATAACTCAAAATTAGATTAGGTAAATAAATCTCCCAAATAACTAATAGCTCTTACTTGGGAATAAAAACAAATAAAAATGAGCCAAAGAATCAGAATTAAACTAAAATCTTACGATTATAATCTCGTAGACAAATCTGCTGAGAAAATCGTAAAAACAGTTAAACCTACGGGTGCTGTGGTAAGCGGACCAATTCCATTGCCTACCGAAAAGAGAATCTATACCGTTTTGCGTTCGCCGCACGTAAACAAAAAAGGAAGAGAGCAATTTCAGCTCTGCGCTTACAAAAGATTGCTCGATATTTACAGTTCAAATTCCAAGACTGTTGACGCTCTGATGAAACTTGAATTACCTAGCGGTGTTGAAGTTGAAATTAAAGTATAAAAAGGGTTTTAATACCTGTTTAAAAGCTACCCATTGAGGTGGCTTTTTTTATAGGGATCAAGAGTCTCAACTACACGTAGTTTTGGTTTAGTTCCTATTGCTTGTATCTATGCCTAAATCGGTAATAGAAAAGTTAAAGTCAGTAAATTATGACTGGAACTTAGCTCGGCAGATGTTGAAACTATTATCCCAATAAGCATGAGCAGTTGAAGTGCTGTAACAAAGGGTTAAATTCCTCGATGCTGCTGAATTTGCCGCTTTATTAATGTTAATAAATTGAATACAACTACTCGGCCGAATCTGTGATTTTTTTGAAGGAAGTCGGGTTAAATTTTATAAAATACTCCTATGGAAAATCAGGGTCATTTGGCCTGATAAACCTAATGGATTTTGCTAAACCGGGCACAAACGCATTGTGGTAGATTTAGCTTTTCAAAAAAAATTGTATCTTGAGATTTAATTCCAAGTACATTAGAATATAATAAAGTGAAATTGAATTTGAATACGAGGACAAAACAGGTAAGTCTACTTGCCATGTTTTTTTTTATTGCTAAAATTTCACTTTATGCCCAGGCGGTCAATCAGGTCTATATTTTTCCTACGGCAAGCCTCCACGCCCATCCTAATTCTAATCTAAACATTTTCTCAGATATTTCCCATTCTGGAAGCTTGGTAAGCTATGATTCAGCACTTATTAATTTCTATGCCGGTATTTGGCAGAATAATAATGGCAGTCGTCTGCCCGATGAAAGTCCGCGAGGTATTGATGGTGTTGGAGGTTTATTTGTGTTTTCAGACTTACTTAAACTTCCGCAACGTATCAATAACATCAATGCATTGCCATTTAATGGATTTCCTAATATCAGAATAAACAATTCATTGAACGTAACAGCAAATATTGGAAATCTGCACATCAACAATAACCTCGACTTTTTAAGCGGCCACCTCATTCTTAACGATGTAGATATTACTGTCGGAAAGCCGGGTAGCGGATCCATAACCGGCTATAGTCAAAACAATTTTATTGTGACAGGTTCTGGAATGACGGGAGGAAGCTTGGTTCGTCATCTCAATACCAATGCCTCGGCAATGGAGTTTCCGATTGGAACTGCGGTAGGCAGCTATACCCCACTGAGCATCAATTATACCGGATCCCTTTCTCAAACTTTAAAATTCAGAGTAGCAGATCAGGTGTACAATAAGTTGAATTTTCCTGAGTACGTGTACAAAACTTGGGTGATGAGTAGCACGGTATCAGATCCTTCGGCAAAGCTCGACATCACCATTCAGCATAACTCCTCAGACGAAGGCAGTACCTATTTCAGTAACCGTGCTGATGCATATGTCAGCAGATACGACCCTAACTTTGCAGGCTTATGGGACCTGATGCCTCCTATGAGTGGCCTTACTCCGGGTATTATCACCAAAAGGGCAGCTATTTTTGGAGCGTATATGAATACCCGCCTCAATATAGCTAATCTACAGTCTGCCGAGTATTTTACTAAGGCTGTCATCAAAAAGGACGTAGATGAAAATACACCCGTTAACATTCCTGATGCGATTTCCCCAAATGGGGACGGTTTTAATGATACCTATGTGGTAGCCAAACGAAGACCGACAGACGTAATCAGATTTGAAGTATACTCTCGCAATCAGGTCTTAGTTTATCAGGATTTCGATTACCAGAATACATTTGATGGAACGGCCAATAAAGGAGGTTTCCTTGGTAATACGCTTCCTGATGGCATTTACTATTATTTAATTAGCGTGAATGGTTCTAAAGGCATTCCCGGATACCTCATCATCAACCGATAAAAAATGAAGAGGATATTTTTACTTTGTTTAATGCTAATTCTGGCTGCCTCACACAGGGCAGTCAAAGCACAGCAATTACCCATTTATTCTCAATACATGTTCAATACGCTGGAGATTAATCCGGCCTATGCGGGCTTTAAGCAGGCCGTCCATTTCACCAGCATATTCAGAAAGCAGTTCAATGGAATTAAGGATGCGCCTCAAACAGCCATGATCACCGGAGATATGCCGATAGGGGATACCCGTTTGGGGATAGGCTTGAAACTGGTCGACGACCGCTTCTCTATTCTTCAGAGTCTAGGCGCTCAGGGCTCCATGTCCTATAGAATTGAAGGCGATTATTCAAACATCTCTTTCGGATTACAAATTGGAGCCATCAATAATAAAACAGATTTCAGTAAACTGAATATCACCAATCCGGGAGATCCGGTATTTGCACAAAATCTGAATACGCTGACAGCTAATTTCGGACCCGGGATGTTTTTTAATACCGACAAGTTTTATGCAGGTCTCTCTGTTCCGAACTTGGTAAGGACCCATCTTCGCAAAACAGATGTGGCGCTATCTGAATATGCCGTCAAACAGGATGCACATCTTTATCTCAATGCCGGATACCTAATTACGCTGAACGATAATTTTGTGCTCAAACCATCTTTTCTGCTACGGGGGGTAAAAGGTATTCCCTTAAATTATGACATCAATGCCAATGTCTTTTTCAGGGAGGCAATGTCAGTAGGGATGTCTTACCGTAAGGGGAGTGCTTTGGTGGGGCTGTTAGATTTCAGACTGATACCAACACTTCGTATGGGTTATGCTTATGATTATAACCTTGGACGATTAATTAATTTTGGGAGAGCAACACATGAGATTATATTAAGGTATCACATTCCTTTTGAGAAGGATACCTTGATGCCGAGTTATTTATTTTAATTGATAATTACCAAAATGTAACACATTATTTGTTCTTGCGAGCGAAGCGAACCAAAGTAAGACGTATTTGTCATCGCAAGCGAAGCGAACC
The DNA here is from genome assembly GCA_016868395.1 of Bacteroidota bacterium. GTDB lineage: Bacteria > Bacteroidota > Bacteroidia > Sphingobacteriales > Sphingobacteriaceae > Daejeonella. The sequence continues at coordinate 16,581 of VGGW01000017.1, forward strand.
AAAGTAAGGCATTAATTGTCATTGCGAGCGAAGCGAAGCAAGGATAACAGACACAAAAATTATAAAACATACAAACATGAGTCCAGTAAAACTACTTTCCATTGCCTTGACACTTGTAGGAGTTTTCTGCATGGTAGAATCCAAAGCGCAGATTAAAATAGGAACAAATGGAACTTTGATTTCACCATCATCAATTCTCGAACTTGAAAGTGCAAACCAGGGCCTGTTGTTGCCTCGAATGGCAGACACTGTCGCCATTAATGCGTTAAATCCGCCTAATGGAATGCTTATTTACCTAACCAAAGCTCCTGCTGTAGGTTTATATGTCCGTAAAGTTACGGGATGGGAATACCTGACCGGTTCATTAGGTGGAAATGCTAATTTCAATTCTCTGACTGTTGCGGGTTCAGTAACGGCGGGTTCTTTTAGCGGACCATTAACCGGGAATGCTTCCACCGCGACCAGTGCCTTGAATGCGACCAACTCATCCAATTCTGCCGTAGTAAATGATATTTCAAACCCTGCGATTACATACCCCGTATTTGTGAATGCTACACCCGGTAATCAGGCCTTGCGTACCAGCAGCGGAAATCTAAGCTATGTTCCGGCAACCGGTATACTGACCGCTAGAGGATTCAATGGTCCGCTGGTTGGCGATGTGACCGGAAATGCCAGCTCTTCGGTAGATGCACAGAATACCGTCAATGTCCGGATTACGGATGATGTTATTGCACCCGGTACGGTGTATCCAACCTTTGTCAGTGGCAACTCTGGTCCCCTCCCGCCGCGCGTGGCAAGTACTAAACTAAGTTTCATTCCATTGACCGGTGAATTGACGACTAGCACTTTCAGAGGGGCTTTGATCGGAAATGCCAGCTCTGCGACTAATGTAACAGGTAATGTGGCTGCGGTAAATGGCGGAACCGGACAATCCATTTATACTCCGGGCGATATGCTCTATGCCAATGCATCTAATTCATTGGTAAAACTACCAATAGGTGCTCCAGGAACGGTATTGAGGGTTAGTTCAGGGAATATTCCAGGCTGGTCAACGGCCGGTGCGGGTACTGTCATCAACGTAACCGGAACTCCTAATCGTCTTACCATAACTGACCCCACTGTTTCGCCGGTCTTGGATATTGCCAGTACTTATGCCGGACAAGCATCCATTAATACGCTGGGTACCATTACAACAGGAACGTGGAATGCGACGCAGCTGGGCGTAGCTTATGGCGGAACCGGATTAACTACACTCCCTGCCGGAAGAGTATTGGTTGGAAACGGGACAGGTACGCTTAATTCGGTTGATGGGGATGTGCCTAATCTGGTACTTACTTCTAATGGACCAGGCTTAGCACCTTCCTTCAAATCTCCCGGTGCCGGAGATATGGTATTAAATGTTAATCAAACCATAACCGGTATCAAAACGTTCGGGCAGTCGGGAAATGTGGGTAAATTGGTGTTGGCGGGAAATACTTCCGGTAATACCATCCTGAACGGACCCTCCACCGGTACCGGAGGAACCGTGGTGCTGCCTCAGAGTGGAACGCTGGTCACCTTGACGGGTACTGAAACACTATCCAACAAAACCTTAACCTCACCCATATTAAATAATCCAAATCTCGGGGATGCCGTAGCAACCTCCTTAAAAATTGGAAGCGGATCTGCTCTGACAAACACAGATCAGGTGGGCACCGGGAGAATCGTGATGGATAATAGCCCAACTTTGATTACTCCGAATATTGGTGTAGCAACAGGAACAAGTTTAAATTTGGGTGGAGGAACGGTTACTGCGGCACAGTTTACCGGGAATGCAGCTACCGTAACTGCTGTTGGGGGAGTAGCCGCAAATTTAATAGCGAGTGGTGCAACTGCAGCTAATGCATCAACTAATATCAATACTGCGGGCGAGATAGTGAGAAGGGATCCAAATGGAAATTTTGCTGCATCAATAATTACCGCCACTTTAAATGGGAATGCAAATACAGCTACTTTAGCTACAAACGCCCAGAACGCGACCAACGCGACCTTTACAAACGTTACCGATGATAATGCCACGGCAACCGATATTTATCCAACCTTTGTTACAGGTACTTCCGGAAATAATGGACAAAGGGTAAGCAGCACAAAACTTACCTTTAGACCCTCAAACGCTACGCTTAATGTAATTGGTGGAACTGTGAGAACGGGTCAATTTGTCTCAACCGTAGGAGTTGGTGATCCTCCCTTTCTGGTTACTTCTAACACTGCTGTTCCAAATCTTAGCATCGGCGGTAATGCAGCTACGGCCACCAAAATAATAACACCTAGGAGTATATATGGTGCTGATTTTGATGGTACAGCCGCATTAGCTGGACCAGTAGCTGGACAGTTTGGGGGTACCGGGGTTGCGAATATTGGTAAAACGATCACATTAGGGGGTAATTTAACTACACTTGGCGCATACGCCACAATTTTAACATCTACTGCCGCAACCTCAGTTACATTGCCTACAAGTGGAACTTTGTCTACCTTAGATGGATTAGAGACATTAACCAATAAGACACTAACAAACCCAATACTGGTAGCACCTGCTTTAGGCACTCCAAGTGGGGCAGTTTTATCGAATGCAACTGGTTTGCCACTAACTACAGGGGTCACAGGAATATTAGCAGGCGCTAATGGTGGTACCGGGGTAGCGAATACCGGAAAAACCATAACACTGGCAGGTAATTTACTCACCTCCGGTGGAGCGATAACTTTAAATTCAGCAACGGGCTCTACAGTTAATTTACCGGCTACCGGTACATTGTATGGAACAGCGGCCGGAACAATTTCCTCTGAAAGTTTACTTGGCTCACTTAGTAGTGAAACTGGGACAGGAGACCCGGTATTTTCGATAAATCCAGCCCTTATCCGGCCAAAGGTAACAATGCTCATTGGAAATTCGACACTACCCACAAATACCGCTGGCGTAGGTGTAACGAGTGTGACTGTAACCGGTACTAATTTAGCCGGAACGGTCGAAATTGTTCATAATGGAGGTGGCGTAGGCGGGGGAAACCTGGTAACTATTACTTACGTGGGAACTGCCTTTGAATCAGGGTCTTATCCGGTATTATACCCTGCAAATGCTGCCGCAGCCGCTTTGCCAAGGACAGAGCAGGTATATGCAGTGGGTGATACAATAAGTTTTACGATAAAAGCTGGAACAGATCGATTGTTAGCAGGTACCTACAAATGGAATTACCATGTTATTGGTAATTAATCAATTTTTGATGGCAATAATAAATTGAATCGTGTTTTAATTCAATACCCATGCCATGTATAAACAGATGAGAAATGCATTTTTATTTTTATTGATTCTCTGTATCGGCTGTCGTAAAGAGCCTGAACCACTTCCGGCTAAGGCATTGTTGCTTCTGCCAAGAAACAACGAGATCTGTGCCGATGGGCTAATTATTTCCAATTCTCGCTCGCAAATTTTGTTTAAATGGGAAGCCTCAAAAAATACCGATTCTTATACCCTGAGTATCAAAAATCTGGAGAACGGACAGCTTAGTACCCACAACACGGATAAAACTCAACTGACGATAGAACTGGATCGCAAGAGTGCATATTCCTGGTTTATTTCTTCAAAAAACACCAAAATTGCTAAAGAGATCAGCAGCGATTTATGGAAATTCTATAATCCTGCGCCTGCTCAAACCTCCTTTTCGCCCTTTCCGGCCGAACTTATTGCTCCGCGTTATGCTGAAACGATTCCCTTAACTCAGGAGAAGGTCACCTTGCGATGGTCTGCTACGGATCCGGATGGAGATATCGATAGCTATGACATCTATCTGGGGAACAGCAATGTTCCTCCTTTATTTAGATCGGGACTTAAGCAACCGGTTTTGGCTGATTTGCAGCTGGATCGGAACAAAACCTATTACTGGAAGGTGAATACCCGGGATAGTAAGGGGAACCGATCCAACTCGGATGTGTATGTATTTAAACTGGACTGACCATGAAAGAGCAAATCATCAATAAAATTGCATTGTTTTTTTTGCCATTCATGCTGATCACCGCAGATTTATGGGCGCAGTTGCAGCCCGTCACACTTGAGCAGCGCGTACAAAATTCTTCCCTGGTGTTCGAAGCAAAGGTATTGAGCAAAACCTCCTTTTGGGATACGGAACGCAGGCATATCTATACCGCTAATCTCCTTTCTGTTTACAAAGTGTTTAAAGGAGAGCTTAAAAATTCGGTGGTTGAGGTGATTACTATTGGTGGGGTGGTAGGAAATGAAATGGAGAAGGTATCCTACGGACTGGATCTTCAGGAAGGTTCTGTTGGAGTGTTCACCTGTATCCCTAATACGGTAAAATTTTCATCCCCATCTAAAAACCTAAGGCTCCGTCCTTATGCAGAAGTCCAAGGGTTTATCCGATATGATCTTTCAAGTGGCACCGGCAGAGATGTCTTTAAAACCTATAAAAATGTTTCGGGTGAAATTTATCCGGCTCTTCAAAAACTTACACATTCAGGTTATAAGGTGATGAATAAAGCCGATTTCAAAATAAAATAACGGGTATACCGGTGGAAAAGCGAAAATTTAGGCTCTCGATTATTGCCATTTTATTGGTGCTCTCCACAGGGTTTGCCGAAGTATTCGGGCAAACCATCACCAGTTTTTCGCCTGCTACAACTTCTGCCGGAACGGGTAGTCAGGTAACCATCAATGGGTCTGGTTTTGGTGCCGGACCACCTTCTGCAAGTAAATATGTAGAATTTGCCAATGCGGATAACGGAGGCCTGACCAATGTCAAACCTGCAGCTGTTGAATATGTGTCCTGGACAGATACTCGTATAGTGGTTATTGTACCTTATGGAGCGGGCACTGGTCCGATTTTAGTATCCAATGGAACGGCTAGCACCAGCTCATCTACTAATTTAGTTGTCTCCTACAATATCATTAATATTTCTACCTATCAAATCAAACATGTCAATAAAAATACTCAGGGGGGATATAACTGGCAGCTGGAAAAAGGTTTTGATGCCAAGTCTAATGCCAAGAATTCCTTTCTCAGATCATTGAGTGCCTGGACGTGCTCCACAGGTATAAACTGGAAGGTAGGCGCACCCACACCGGCAAATCAAACCGGGCGGGATGGAATTAATATCGTCAGATTTGATTCCGGAGCGGAGTTGCCGGCCGGGGTTCTGGGCGTAGCTTATACTTATTATAGCTCCTGCGGAAGTAATAAATGGGAAATTGCTGAAGTCGATCTGGTATTTGATCGGGAGCATAACTGGAATTTTGAGGATGCTCTTCCCGGTCCTTCACAAACCGATTTTCAATCGGTCGCATTACATGAACTCGGGCATGCCCATAGCCTCGGACATGTTATTGATGGTTCAGATCTGATGCATTATGCCATTGCTCCCGGAACACGACGCGGTATTCAATCGAACAACCGTAGTGGTGGCGATTTTCAGGTGGCATTTAGTTCACAGCCTGGCGGGGGTTCCTGTTCAGGCACGATGGTAGCCTCTGTTCCCTCAAGCTGCAATTTCCCTTATCCCAAGATTACAGGCTTCAGTCCTGCCGCGGCGGGCACAGGAACCACCGTCCGCATTAGCGGTGAAAATTTGGGTACTGCAAGTGCTGTAACGTTTGGTGGATTTGCAGCCGCTTCCTATTCGGTAATTTTCGACAATCAGGTAGATGCGGTGATTGCGGGCGGTGCCAGCGGCGAAATCGCTATAACAACTTCGGGTGGCCTGGCGGTCTATAATGGCTTCGTTTACCTGCCTCCACCGGTCATTAACTCATTTTTGCCTGAATTTGGATTTACCGGAGATACGATTACGATCTCCGGGACTAACCTGAACACTACTAATACAGTCAGCTTTGGAGAAATTCCGGCAACCTCATTTGTGGTAATTAACGACCAGACAGTTAAAGCCGTTGTGGGTTCCGGGGCGAGCGGTAAAATTTCATTAACCACCGGGGCCGGGAAAGTGGAAGCAGCAGGATTTATTTTTACCCCGAGACCGACAATAAGTTCATTCACCGAAAATGGTAAACAAGGAGATACCATTCAGATTAGCGGTGCCAATTTCAAACAGATTCAGTCGGTCAAGTTTGGAGGAGTGGATGCAGCATCATTCAGGGTGATTTCTGAAATTCAAATTTCAGCGGTTTTGGGATCGGGTGCCAGTGGTTCTGTGACCATCAATTCTACCTACGGGATTGCATCAAAGAATGGATTCACCTATTTTCTTGCGCCCACAATCACTTCGTTCAGCCCATCGCAAGCGGCTGAGGGTACGACAGTTAAAATTATTGGAACCAATCTAACCGGAACAAGTCAGGTACTTTTCGGAGGTAAAGCACCTGCCTCCTTTATCGTCAATTCTCCTACAGAAATTACAGCGATCATGGGCAATACTGCCAGTGGGGAGGTTTCTGTTAAAACGCCGGGAGGAATAGCGAGAAAAGGAGGATTTACGTTTGTGCCAACCCTAAGGATAGACTCTTTCAGTCCAAAGATCGCCACCACAGATCAAAAAGTAATCATCAATGGCTCAAACTTTGTCAAGGTCATTGACATTATTTTTGGGGGTACCCCAGCCAAATCGTTTACCGTAGATTCAGAGACGAAGATCACGGCAATTGTTGCCTTAGGCTCTACCGGTGATGTCAAGGTCCGTACGGCCGATGGCTTAGTCAGTGCTTCCGGATTTACCTTTGTGAAGGTGCCGCGGGTAGAATTTTTTACACCGCTCAGTGCAGGTTCAGGTTCTATGGTGAGGATAACCGGTGTCAATTTCGATCAGATCAGTTCAGTAAAATTCGGGAATGTGGAGGCGGCTTCCTTCAAGGTGCTGTCCGCTTCAAGCATAGAGGCTGTATTGGCTTCGGGAGCATCCGGGGCAGTGAGCGTAACAAATCCCGGGGGAAGTGGCGAAATGCAGGGCTTTACCTATATTCCAGCACCTTCAATCACTGCTGTTAATCCTTTGGAAGGCGGCAAAGGGACAGAGGTAAATATTTACGGCACTAATTTCCTAAGCACACAAAGTGTAAGCTTCGGAAAGAAGGCGGCGGCGTCCTTCAAAATTATTTCAGCAAATCATATTTCGGCTTTCGTTGCCGAAGGTTCAGTTGATGGGGAGGTATCTCTAGCTACACTCGGAGGCTCAGCCTCATTTGCCGGATTCCGTTTTATTTTACCTCCGCAAATCAATTCCTTTCTTCCGCAAAATGCGATTGCCGGAGTTAGTATCCTGATTACGGGATCAAATCTTGGGGATGTTAAAAGTGTCAGCTTCGGGGGTAAGCCGGCGGCCTCATTTGTCATTTTGTCGCCCAATACCATTTCGGCGGTGGTGGCTGCAGGATCTGCCAGTGGGAACATTAGTCTGATCAGTGCCGGAGGTCAAGCTTCAAAAGAGGGCTTTAGTTTTACCTATACACTGCCGGTAAATAATTTCAGTATTTCCAGTTCAGGACTTAATTGTCGCGGTGCGATGAACGGGATAATTTCGATAAAAACACTTCAGACCTTAAACTATACGGCTACCATCACCGGCAACGGACAGGATAGTCGCTATGATTTTACTAATCGACTGGAGATTAAAAATCTTTCTGCAGGGGTATACACGGTATGCTTTACTATAAATGGAGAAAATACGTTCAAGCAATGTTTTGAGATCACCGTCACCGAACCAAAAGATCTGAATCTTTATTCCTACATCAATAAGCAGGATAATAAGCTTAACTTAAAGCTTGAAGGATCAGACACCTATTTTGTAGAACTGAATGGTCAACTGATGAAAACCTCTCTGAACGAACTTCAGCTGAGTTTAAAAAGTGGATCAAACAAGTTGAAGGTTTATACAGATAAGCAATGTCAGGGGATGATTGAACGATCATTCTTCATGGATGCGGTACAGGTATACCCTAATCCCTTTGATTCAGAGCTAAACCTGATTTTAGGCTCCGAGTATTCGGGAGTCATTAAGGTGCTGATCTCGACCATGGAGGGAAGGCGGATCTATTCAAAAGATCATCAGGCGGATGGAGGCTTGCTGAAACTAAATCTTGAGGAGCTGGTGCCGGGCCCCTATCTGCTACAGGTCTCCTCGGGGGAACATCGTACGGTGCGTAAAATTTTGAGGAGGTAATAAACCCGAAAGCTATCAGGTTAAGAATTTACCGGGGCGGCACATCAATTAAATTCGTCTTTCGCCGGATTGATTTCGCTTTGCCTTCAACTCTTCCACCAGATTCCGTTCATCCTGAAGTTCCCGGGCAAGCTTACGTTCTTTTTCAGCGGCTTTTCCTTTGTATTCACGGAATTCTTTGTTGAGTTCCTCGAATCGTTCGTGTTGAACGTTCAATTCCTGTAATGCACTGCGGCTGCGGTATATTACGAAGCCGATTCCAAAGCCAAGTAAGACGATTGTTCCCCAGAGCAGGGTAGAATCATTCAGTTTACTGAGTTTCTTTAGAGGAGAGTTAGCTGCCTTTAATTCCCTGATTTCTGCCTGAAGCGTAGCAATTTTTAAAAGGCTTTTTTGTAATTGAACTTTGCTATCTGATGCAAGCTTTTTTTCTTTTTTCAGACTATCGGTAACATTCTTCCAGAGCTTTTGAATTTTTACTTTTTGGATATTTTTATAGATTTTATAGGATCCTGATTTGATGACCACGGCTTCATATTGCCCGGCGAGTGTGGTATCAGGCACTTGTGCAAGAACATCAAGGTTTATGCATACAAGCAGCAATTTGATAATTAACAGGCTGGTATTCTTCATGTTTTGCAGGGAGTATATGTAAAAGTACAAAATTGATTAGGAAATTAGCAAATGTAGCAGATTTGGAAATGAGCAGAGCAGCCTATGTGTCCACCTAAGAATATACGTTGGCGTCATGAATTCAAATGGGTCGGTCAGCTCCCTTTATTAACAAAGTAAGCTTTTAACTGATCATTGTTCGCAGGGTTAAGCGTAGCGCTCTACCGACCCTTAGTTCAAATAGGTGGCTTCAGAGCCCTATCAATAGGAAGTCCGACGAAGAAGGGAGCTAAAACGCTATCATTAAACCCTACAAGTTTCTAAAATCCCATCCATCCATAAATAAATTAAAAAATAAACTCACAAGTATTTGATAATTACCAAGACTTTCCTATCTTTGCCGTCCCTTTCGAGGGGTTTACTATGTCTTGAACGAAGCCCTACTGCTTCGATGGACACAAATTGATTAAAGAAAATGTCAGGAATTATTGGAAAAAAAGTAGGAATGACCAGCATATTCGATGCTGAGGGGAGAAACATCCCCTGCACGGTTATCGAAGCTGGCCCATGCGTAGTTACTCAACTACGTACCGTCGATACAGACGGCTACAACGCGGTTCAGTTAGCTTTCGACGACAAGAAAGAAAAAAACACGACAGGATCATTAAAAGGACATTTCGAAAAAGCAAAAACAACGCCTAAGTGTAAGCTGGTG
>VGGW01000018.1 GCA_016868395.1 Bacteroidota bacterium
CTTTCGCCTTTACAAAATTACCCTTCCGCTGACTGATTCCCGCCATACTGAAAAGAGAAGATATTTCGGTTGGTTCATCCTCCAAAATTCTGAGATAATATGTTTCTGCTTCCGACAATTTGCCGGCCATTCTCAGACTATAGCCAATACGGGAAAGAATTTTTTTATCTGAAATTGGTTCCGGATAAATTTTCCTCAAAGTTTCGGCTGCTTCATCATAACGCTGATTTTGTAAGAGCTCAAGTATCAGCAAATTATCGGCGGTAAAATTTTGGGCAGAAGTCGCTACTGAAATTAATAAACTAGCTATCAATACGATAATTCTCATAGGAAACCAGAAGAATTAGAAATATGGAGTTAAAATTCCTTATACAAAATAGGAAAGTGACTACTGAAGCATGTAAATAATAGCCAAAAACCCTATTCGATCGCCTTCCCTTTCATGGCAGAAGAAATTGCAGTATTCATCAATCTTTCCGCAAATGGTCTGGTGAACTCATTGAGTTCATCAATACTCTTATGAATTAAATCTTTGTTACCTGAACTTAATGCTGATTTGAGAATTTGAACTAATTTCAGCGTATCCGCAGCTTCCTTTTCTGAAACCTGCTCGGCATTTTTTTCTAAAAAGCGCTCCACCGTATAAACCATCTGTTCCCCCTCTGTGCGGGCTTCAATCAGCATTCTTTTGTTGACATCATCTTTGGCATTTTCAAGGCTATCCATCAGCATTCGCTCAACCTGCTCATCGGTAAGACCGTAGGTAGGTTTAACTTCGACTTCCTGTTTGACACCCGACCGCAATTCAACGGCTTCAACCGTCAAAATTCCATCGGCATTTAATCTAAAATTAATATCCACCTTCGGGAAACCTGCAGGCATTGCCGGAATTCCTTTCAAGTCAAATTCGCCTAATTTTCGATTTTCAGCAACCAGATCCCGCTCACCCTGAAATACAGAAATTTTCATATTGATTTGTCCATCAACGGAAGTAGTATATTGCCTCCCTGCTTTTGCAGGAACTTTTGCGTTCCTGGGTATGATTACGTCCATGAGTCCGCCCATGGTTTCAATGCCCAAAGAAAGGGGGGTAACATCCAACAATAAAATATCTTTTCTATTGCCCGCAAGAATATCCGATTGAATAGCCGCACCCAAGGCAACCACCTCATCCGGATTAATCTGATCATGAACTTCCATTTCAAAAAATCCGGCTACCAGCTGTTTTACCAATGGTGTCCGGGTTGAACCACCAACCATCACCACTTCTTGAATATCACCGATGCTTAAGCCTGCATCTTTCAATGCATTTTTACAGCAGTCTATGGTTTGCTCAAGCTGAGGACGGATGAGCTCTTCAAATTTCTGTTTGGTGATTGCACAGGGTATCTCATCAATGAAACCGGTAAAAATATTCTGAGAAGATAATGCCTTTTTTGCCTCTTCCGCTTTTAAACGTAAGGCCTGACTAAGAGAAGAACCCTTGGCCTTATCTCCTAACTGATTCTGTTCAATCCAGTAATTCACAATTGCCCTGTCGAAATCATCTCCACCCAAAAAGGTGTCGCCATTGGTTGAGAGAACCTCAAAAATTCCGTTCTGTATTTTCAGAATAGAAACATCGAAGGTTCCGCCTCCCAAATCATAGACTGCTATGATTTTTTCTTCTTCAGGATCAAGTCCGATACCATAAGCCAGACTTGCAGCGGTAGGTTCATTGACGATGCGTAAAACATCTAGTCCGGCAAGTTTACCTGCATCGCGTGTTGCCTGGCGCTGACTATCATTAAAATAAGCCGGCACGGTAATTACAGCACGGTTAACCGAAGTTTTTAAAGCATGTTCTGCTCTTTCTTTAAGTTCTTTCAAAATCATGCCTGACAGTTCAATCGGGGTAAAATATTTATCCCCGGCCTTGATCTTAACCAGACTTTCACTGTCGTCGTCAATAATTTTATATGAAAATAAATGGCTATGATTCTGAATATCTTTATATGATCGCCCCAAGAGTCGTTTTACCGAAAATATGGTATTCTGAGGATCGGATATTAAAAATTCCTTTGCTTCATTTCCTATAATAAGTCCCCCGTTCGAATTGAAATGGACTACTGAAGGTACAAGAATGCCTTTACCGGTATCATTTATTACCTGCGGCTTACCCTCAGGATTAATGAAAGCAACGAGGCTGTTGGTCGTACCCAGGTCTATCCCAACAATAATTTCATCTTTCTGTACAGAACCGGTTGCAATATTAATAGAAACTTTGGCCATGATTGCTTATCAACAAGGCGCAAAGGTATGCAGTTTAGCCATAATAAGGAACTATTCCCATCAATTTGAAATTTTATTACAATCTGATTAGTTTTTGAGAAGGTACCAGCCGGGTATGCATCTAAAAAATCAGGACATTTTTAAAAAGACTTAATGCCGATTTATGAGGCCATGCTGACTTATCGACAACCCGCAGGCTTGTGATTATTAAATCTTGATCGCCCGCCCGGCCAAGCCGTTCGGACGGGCTTCATCGCCATTAAAGAGAAATAAATAGAGAGATGAAAAACACTTTGTTTTAACTGGCTGGGATAAAATCATTGGACACATGAAAAACGGGCAATCATCTTTCCGGGGTTGAAGAGAAGGCAATTGGAGCTGTTAAAAAAAAGCCGAATATCAAACCATCAAAAAAGTTTTACTTCATGTCGCAGACACAGAGCAAACTTAGCAAGCCCATTTGTATGGAATCCATATTTCGTATATGCATAATCTGGATGCTTCCAGAAGTTTTGCCGACGTTTGTACAATAATCAGAAGCAATTCGTCTGATTTTATAGATTTTATATCTGCGCAAGACAATCAGTTCTTTCTGTTCGATACCGAATATATCTATTTAATCGTTGAGGCTTTAAGCCAGGACCACGCAGAGATCGTCCTTCATTGAATGAATCACTGAACTTTTTATCTTGAGATTGAGGTATAAGCTCAGGTACCAAAGATAAACAGAACAATCTGCAAGTGATTTTATTATGTTTTTGAGAGAAAAAGGCTGATGAAGGCAAAAGGCTGACAGGGTTTAGAACCCTGTCAGCCCTGAACTATCTGTTAAACACCAATCGCTTCCCGGAAACTCCTTCATTAATTTTACCATTTTCATAGACCAGGTTTCCTGATACCAAGGTACTGACAACCGAAGATGAAAATGTTTGGCCCTCGAACGGGCTCCAACCGCATTTAGAGAGTACATTCAATCGATTTACTGTTGATGCCTTATTGAGATCGACTAATACCAGGTCTGCCCAGTAACCTTCGCGAATGAATCCGCGCTTATCAATTTGAAAACAGGTCGCCGGACTGTGAGCTATTTTTTCAACGATCTTTTCCAATGAGATTTTACCCTGCTTGTAAAATTCCAGCATGGCGATTAAGGCATGCTGAACCAATGGTCCACCGGACGGTGCTTTGGAATAAGGCTGTAATTTTTCTTCAATAGTATGTGGAGCATGATCTGTAGCTATAACATCGATGCGATCATCTAGTACTGCTTTAAAAATTTCATCCCGGTCTGCGGCTGTTTTAATGGCCGGATTCCATTTGATCCAGTTCCCCTTTTGAGCATAGTCAGCATCCGAAAACCACAAGTGATGAATACAGGCTTCGGAAGTAACCCTCTTTTTTTCGAGAGGGATGGAATTGTCAAAAAGAGAAGTTTCTATTGCGGTGGAAATGTGTAGAATATGTAATCGGGTATCGTACTTTTTTGCAAGTCCCAGTGCAAAAGAACTTGAAATGAAGCAAGCCTCAGCATTTCTGATCAGCGGATGCATTTCGGGCGTTAAATCATCCCCATACTGAAGCATAAATCGTTCTGTATTTGCCCTTATGGTTGCTTCATCCTCACAATGCGTTGCGACCAGCAAAGGTGTCCGGCTGAAGATACCTTCCAGAGTCTTTTCATTATCTACCAGCATATTACCAGTAGAAGAGCCCATAAAAATCTTGATACCACAGACATGGATAGGATCTGTTAGTAAAACTTGTTCAAGGTTATCATTTCCGGCTCCCATGAAGAAAGAATAATTGGCCGCAGAGTTGTTTTTTGCGATCTGAAATTTGTCTTCAAGTAATTCCTGGGTCAGGGTATTGGGTACAGTATTAGGCATTTCCATGAAGGATGTAATCCCACCGGCTACGGCCGCCCTACTTTCCGTAAAAATATCTGCTTTGTGGGTTAATCCCGGTTCTCTGAAATGTACCTGATCATCAATACATCCCGGTAAAAGGTGGAGACCCTCGGCATTGATTACCTTGTCGGCAGCTAAATTCAAAATCGTTCCGATTTGTTCAATGAATCCGTTCTTAATGAAAACATCACCAATAAATATCCTGCCCTCATTTATAATTGTTGCTGATTTAATGATTATTGAAGACATTATCTTGGGTTTAGGTTGTTTTCAAATTTCGAAATAATTTTTCTTAGTTCTTTACCTGCTTGAACTGAATTTCCATCAAATAATGCAATGATTTAAAGTGGTAGACCATAGAATAAGCCATAGGCACAAAACAATCCATTGGTCAGCTTGAAAATCGATTTTTATATCGTTCAATTTAAGTTCGATATCAGGGAGATAAAAATTATCCTTATAAATGGTCTCATTATGCTCCGGATGCGTATGATTTGATTTTGGAAAGCAACACCTGCCTGTTATCGCTTCGTGCAGTCCTTTCCTCCGGAGTATTTCCGGCATCAAATGGTACTTGATTTCAGATGATTCATCGCCGGAAGATACCTCCTTTGGCAAGGTTTAGTTTACCTGAAGCCGTGTTTCATCGGTACGGGCAGTCCGGAAACAGAATCACAAGCCCTGTTAAACAAACCCGGGTGGCAGCGCTATCTTTTTTGCCTTACTGAATCTTAGGGTTACGATTCCATTTCCCGCAAAAAAATAGGGCAGAACACGGGACTGGAATAAGCCAAGAGTGAAAGACCCTGGTTTCCAAATATTAAATAAAATAAGCAGGTTGCGGCTATATCTACTATCAATCTCAGGTTAGTTTACTCTACACTTACAAGTAGTAATCTAAAATCGAAAATCCTACCTTTGCACGATGTCACTATCCTTCGAAGATTTTAAGCTGAACAGGCAGATTCTAAATGCTGTTGAAGATGCTGGTTATACCATGCCAACTCCAATACAGGAAAAAGCAATCATGCCGATCTTATCCGGACAGGATATCATGGGGATTGCACAAACGGGAACAGGTAAAACTGCCGCCTTTGTATTGCCCATCCTGATGAAGCTTAAATTTGCGCAAGGAAATGATCCAAGGGCATTAATCATTGTCCCCACGCGCGAATTGGCTATGCAGATTGAAGAAAATGTCAAAACCTTCGCCAAATATACCGATCTGAGAACGGTGGTACTTTATGGGGGATTAGGCCCAAAAACTCAGATTGCTGAATTAAAAAAGGGGGTTGATATCCTCATATCTACCCCAGGTCGATTTCTCGATTTATACCTGGAAGGGAATATCAATACCCACAATCTGAAATTTCTGGTCATGGATGAGGCCGATAAAATGATGGACATGGGTTTCATAGGATCCATTCATCGCATACTTGAGGTGGTGCCGAGAAAACGTCAAAACTTGTTATTTTCTGCTACTATGAGTGAACTGGTGCATAAGATCTCAGGCGATTTCCTGAAACATCCTACTGTGATCGAGGTAGCAGAGCAGGCGACACCGGCAGCAACAGTAAGCCAAATTTTGTATCAAGTTCCTAATCTGAAAACCAAGCTAAATCTCCTTCAACATTTACTCAAGGATACGGAAGACTTTAGCCGGCTGATTGTTTTCTGTAAAACAAAAATCGTAGCTGATAATATTTTTCATTTCCTTGAACGCCGATACGGTGCTGATCAGGTAAAGGTTATCCACGCCAATAAGGGCCAAAACACCAGGATAAATTCCATCAGGGCCTTTAAAGAGGGAGGGATACGAATTCTGGTAGCAACTGATGTGGCTTCCCGCGGACTTGATGTTAGCCATGTAAGCCATGTAATTAATTTTGATGTTCCAATTGTTATCGAAGATTATATCCACCGAATCGGGCGTACCGGAAGGGCACTTCAATCAGGGGTTGCCATCACCTTCTGCAGTCCATCAGAAGAATATTATATTGAAAAAATCGAGAAACTAATCAGACAAAATATTCCTTTATTGGCAATTCCTGAAAATGTATTCAAGGATGATACTCCATATGAAGAGCGTCAGTACATGGCCCGCGAAATTGACCAGCAAAAACGAAGAGAAAATCCCGCATTTAAAGGAGCATTTCATGAGAAAAAGGCCAAGAATACTAAAGGTATTAAATCAGCAAAGGAAGATCCCAGGATCTTTGCCGGGAAAAAGAAACCCGGTGCGGCCCGAAGAAAGAAAAGTGTCAAATTTGACGCTGTCCATAAAAAAGATCGAAAAAAATGAAGCTACGTTTAACCCCGCTCAACATAGTTTCTTCCCTATTAATTGTAAGTATGGTCTACCTTCTGATTTCTCCGGATGAAAACAGATTTGATAGGTTGGGGAGTATCTCATTGATTGTTCTGCTAATTTTGAGTTTAATCACCGATCAAGTATTCAGGAGATTTATAGCCGGCCTAAAACGAATTTGGGTAATTGAACTTCTATTTCTCATCTTTGTGACTGTATTAACAATACTTATTAAATTTTACGTTTTCAGTTGACAGTTAATGGTTGAGAATTGAGAATTAAAATTGCAAGTAAACCTTTGAATACAGATAAATAAAATCACAAGAATAGCAACTCAAAACCCACAACTTATAACCTAAAACTGACAACCTACAACCTACAACTTATAACCTACAACCCAAAAATGAAAAAAGCCGAAATAAAACTGATCATAGAACTTGATGATCAAAATGTGCCTGAAAATATTCTTTGGGAATCAACCGATTCCCAGAATAAGGAAAAATTACCTGTAAAATCAATGATGCTGGCTTTGTGGGACCATAATTATAAGAACTCTTTGCGTATAGACCTCTGGACTAAAGATATGCCGGTTGATGAAATGAAACGTTTCTTTTACGAGACCCTTCAGACTATGGGAGACAGTTTTTTACGGGCTACAGGTGAAGAAGCGATTGTTGAAGACTTAAGAGATTATTGTGCACATTTTGCAGAAAAAATGGAGCTCAGCGAAGGAAGTAATCCAAATGCAGCACAAAAAGACTAATCACAATATAATGACTCTGAAAAACTATATTGGAATCATTGGTGCTCTTCTGGTTATTGCTGGGGGTATGATGCCAATGCTGCATATCCCAATAATGGGCAACTGGAATTATTGGGATATTGATACAGTATTAGCTTCGATAGTTTATTCTATCGCCTTGCTCTCACTAATTGCCGCTACAGGTAATAAAAGAGGGCTCCTTCGATTTTGTGGTTGGACTTTACTATTTGTACTGGCATTTACCTTTGGCGCGGTTAATTTCAAGGTCAGCAATTATTTTAGTTTCATCCCCTTAAAAAAATTAGCAAGTATCGCAACAAAAATGATTCAATTTCGATTGAATGGCTGGTTATTAATCGCTTCGGGAGCTATTTTGATGATTATTTTTCCTGGAAGAAATAAAAAAGATAAAATTAATTGATTATCAGTAAATTAGGTTTAAAACTGATTGCTTAACCAAAAAAATGAATCAAGATCACTGTCCCTGTTACTATGAAATAGTTTTAGCGGTTGGTCTTTAATTTTTGGAACTATGTATCTGATTACTGACGAGAAAATTCAGGAAAGAGTTTCAACCTGTATTCCTGATTTTTTTAGTTGGGTTTACCTAGGCGGAATTCTTTTAATTTTATATGCATTAAGCTTAATATTCAAAAAAACTATTCAATTTACGGGGCTTATGTGGGATGGTTTGATGTTAATTTTTGTTCTAATCATACATATACCTTTAGTATTGGCTGGAAATAAAAACCGAATTGAACTTATTTTAAAGGTCCTACCCCATTGGCAGCTGCACTTGATATCGAAAACTTTTACTCAATATCATCAGGAAAATTTATTCCTCATTATGTATTATCAAACTCAACTATCAAACGATGCTAACTGAAGTAAACAGAAGTAGTAAATCCTTTCGAAATTGGAAGTATTTTTTAAATCTGATTCCGATTTTATTGGTAATTTTTGGAAATCTTTCTGGCGGATGGCTAACGCTTTTAAATTTCGGCTTTTCTTTTATTGTGCTCGGAATCGCTGAGATGTTGTTCCCCGAAGATCATACAAACGATGATTTTGTTGAGGATAACCTGCCCGACATATTGATGATTTTATCAGTTATCGGTCAAACATTGGCAATTTCAAGTTTAATTTATGGCATTGTGAATGGCATAATTCAAGATTACTGGATCATTACGGCAGCACTCTCTACCGGTGGTTCTTCGGGTACCTTAGCCATCGTGGTTGCGCATGAGTTGATTCACCGAAGACAGAGAATATGGAATTTTGCAGGCCGATTTCTCTTATTCACCGTATTTAATCCTTATTTCTATATTCATCATTTACGCATCCATCATAAAAATGTAGGTACTGAAAAAGATCCGGTGACGGCAAAATTTGGGGAAAATTACTACCAATTTGTAGTAAGGTCAATTTCAGGCCAATTACACCAATCTATGCAAATGGAAAAGCAACGTTGTAAAGCATTAAATCAGTCTCCATATGGTTTAACTAATTACATGGTTACTTGCATTATAGGATACATTGGAGTCGTCATCTGTGCCACGATTTTTTGGGGATGGGAGGTATCCTTAGCAATTTTGCTACAAGCTATTTTTGCAAACCTTTTACTGGAGTATACCAATTATATTGAACATTATGGATTGATCAGAAAGGATAATGAACGAGTGAATGAAAAGCATTCTTGGCAAAGTGATAAGCTAATCAGTCGTTTTATGCTTATTGACTTAAGCAGACATTCAGATCATCATTTCCATGCAGCAAAGCCATTCAATAAACTATTGTCATACCCTGAAAGTCCAGTCCTTCCCGGAGGTTATGCCAGTATGCTTTTCCCTGCCTTAATTCCGCCATTATGGTTTAAGTTGGTAAATGATAGGATTCCGAGTCCACAGATTGCAGATTAAAAAACAAGTTTGCTACGAGCCTGGTTCAATTTTTTGGATATTTCAATCCGCTACTCTAGCGTACATGAATCGCAATCACCTCCCAAATGTAATTTCCTTTTGGAACAATTTGGCATGCTTTCGCCTGTCAAATTTGTATAATTTGGCTGCACGATAAGATACCCCTTTCTGCTTCTCGTCAAGTTCCTTGAGAATACCGTAATTGAGAATTTTTTTTCTAAAATTTCGCTTATCTAACTTCTTGTTTAAAATGACCTCATAGAGATGCTGAAGCTGAGTCAACGTGAATTTTTCAGGCAGTAATTCAAAAGCAATGGGTTGATAACTAATTTTATGACTGATTTTTTCAAATCCCTTTGAAAAAATCTTCTCATGATCAAAGGCAAGTTTAGGTAAATCGTTCAATGTAATCCAAACAGCCTTGGACGCATAATTACTTATGGGTTTGAGATCTTTAGTGCCATTCAATCGAATCATTGCGTAATAAGCCACAGTAATTACCCTTCCTTGGGGGTGTCTATTGACATCCCCAAATGTGTAAAACTGATCCATGTAAATGCCTCTAAGCCCGGTTAACTCATATAAAATTCGCTCCGCCGCATGATCGATACTCTCATCCTGCTCAACGATGTATCCGGGCAGCGCCCACCAATTTTTGAAAGGCTCCTCATTCCGTTCAATCAGAAGAATTTTTAACTCTCCTTCATCGAAGCCAAATATTACGCAATCAATTGAAAATACTGAATCGAATTTAGGCAGAATCGTTCCCAAAATGTGAAAATTAAAAAATAAATATATAAGGTTTAGTCATAATTAAGTGAAAAAAAAATCAAAAATTACTTAGTGTAAAATATACACACTATCTTCGTTTATTATATTGATAAGCAAATTTGTCAGGAATAAAAAAAATTGGCGTTTTTACTTCAGGTGGTGACGCTCCGGGGATGAATGCATGCATTAGAGCAGTGGTTCGAACTGCCGTGTTTATGGGTTTAGAAGTAGTCGGTATTCGCAAGGGATATCAAGGCATGTTGGATTCCGATTTTTGGGATATGGATGCCAGATCGGTTGGAAACATCATTCATTTAGGTGGCACCATACTTAAAACGGCCCGTTGCTTGGAATTTCAGACAGCAGAAGGAACGGAAAAGGCGTTCAAAAATTTAAAAGCCAAAGGAATTGACGGATTAATTGCCATTGGGGGTGATGGAACTGCAAGGGGTGCAGAACGACTATCATTACGATTCGATATTCCTGTACTCTGTATACCCGGAACCATTGATAATGATCTTTATGGCTCTGATTTCACTCTGGGTTTTGATACGGCAACGAATACAGTTATAGATGCCATTGATAAGATTAGAGACACTGCGGCCTCGCATAACCGACTATTTTTTGTCGAAGTAATGGGTAGAGATTCAGGCTGTATTGCTTTACGCACTGGAATTGCAGGAGGGGCCGAAGCTGTCCTCTTACCTGAACGAGAGACCGCCATAGATGACCTTATTACTAAACTAACTATCGATGCTAAAAATAAAAAAACTTCCAGCATTGTAATAGTTGCTGAAGGTGATAAAAATGGCGGAGCGTATGAACTCGCAAAACGTGTAACAGAAAAATTTGATTTTTACGATGTCAAAGTCAGTATATTAGGGCACTTGCAGCGTGGGGGGAGTCCAAGTAGTTTTGACAGAGTATTAGCGGGCAGATTAGGTTTTGCAGCTGTGAAAGGGTTGATCGCAGGAAATAGCAGGCAAATGGTAGGACTTCGAGGGAATGTGATCAGGATGACACCCCTCGAGGAAGCACTAAATTTCAATGCCTTTAAACTTGAGGATGATTTAATGGAAATGGTGAGTATATTATCGATTTAAATTATGATTGCAGTTGTTTATAGTGGATCAAGGTATGCGGATTGGAAACTTGCCGAAAAGGGAAATATCATTTCAGAATTTAAAACTCCGGGCATTAATCCCTTTTTTAATGATGAAAATTTCATTACTCAATTTTTAAATAAGAATATCCAATTAATAAACAATGCTGAAAAAATAAAATGGGTTTACTTTTTCGGTGCCGGTGCTTCCTCAAGTGAGCGCAAAGAAATTGTTGGTAATGCTCTGGGTCGTTTTTTCAGATTCAGTAAGGTTATTGTAGACCATGATTTAAAAGCAGCAGCATTAGCAGCCAGCGGTGATGAGCCGGGAATATTAGGGATTATGGGAAGTGGCTCAAATGCCGCATATTTTGATGGGAAAAAGATAATTGAGAATAATTTCGGACTGGGCTATATTTTGGGTGATGAAGGTTCATCTAATTGGCTCGGTCGACGCTTACTTAAGTGTTTTTTAAATAATCTTTTACCTGAAGAGGTTGAATTAAAGTTTAAAAAGAAATTTGATCTGGATAGAACTCAAATACTTGATAAAGTCTACAGACAGCCCCAGCCATCCTTGTTTTTAAGTTCTTTCGCCGATTTTCTGATGGAAAATCAAGAAGATCTTTTTGTAAAGAACCTGGTAATTTCTGGCTTTGATCATTATTTCAAAACCTATATTATTCCGCTTAAAGAGCAATATCCTGGAGTATCCATACACATAATTGGTACTGTTGCAGCAGGTTTTCAGAAATATCTTCATGAATCGGCGAAAAATAATAAACTAATAGTCAGTTCTGTAATTAAGGAACCTATTTATAATTTATTGAAATATTATTCGAATAAAAATTAATTATGAATCCTGAATCAGTATTAAAAAAACTTTTCAAAATTTAGAAGATATTGTTTACTGAGAGGATTTAATAACCCTAAAATAACAAAAAGATGAAAATTGGAATCAATGGATTTGGCAGAATAGGCCGCTTGGCATTTAGAGCTGCAATTGAACGCGAAGGTCTTGAAATAGTTGGCATTAACGACCTTGTTGAACCGGATTACATGGCCTATATGCTCAAGTATGATTCAACTCATGGTAAGTTCAAAGAGTTAATCAAGGTTGAAGGAGGTCATTTGGTCGTAAATGGCAAGACCATCAGGGTTACTGCTGAAAGGGATCCCGCAAATCTAAAATGGGATGAAGTTGGAGCCGAGGTGATTATTGAATCAACAGGTTTATTTCTTACCCAAGCAGATGCGCAAAAACATATTCAAGCTGGGGCGAAGAAAGTTGTGCTCTCTGCTCCTGCAAAGGACGATACCCCAACATTTGTAATGGGGGTAAATCATAAAGATTTAAAACCTGATCAAACCATTGTATCTAATGCTTCTTGTACAACCAACTGCCTTGCCCCTCTTGCTAAGGTATTACATGATGAATTTGGCATTTTAGAAGGACTAATGACTACTGTTCATGCTGTAACTGCGACCCAAAAAACCGTTGATAGTCCTTCAGCTAAAGATTGGAGAGGCGGCAGGGGTGCTTATCAAAACATTATTCCATCCTCAACCGGGGCAGCAAAAGCTGTGACTTTGGTCATTCCCGAATTAAAAGGAAAACTCACCGGTATGTCATTTCGCGTCCCGGTTGCCGATGTATCAGTTGTAGATTTAACAGTTCGTTTGAATAAATCAGCGACCTATGAACAAATCAAAATGGCCATGAAGAAAGCATCTGAAGGTGATTTAAAAAATATTTTAGGTTACACAGAAGATGATGTTGTTTCTTCTGATTTTCTTGGTGATGCGCGCACCTCGATTTTCGATGCTAAAGCGGGTATTATCTTGAACGATAACTTTGTCAAGGTTGTAGCATGGTATGACAACGAATGGGGTTATTCGAATAAGTTGATTGACCTGGTTCAGCACATAGCAAGCGTAAAATAACGTTCTTTTGGCCATCTTAACTAATCTAGACCCTGCTTTTTTCCAAAGCAGGGTTTTTTTGACTATTACCGCTTACTCTTTGATAGTAACCGCGTACAAATTTTTCCATTATAAATAATTATTTTCGTAACGCTGACAGGGTTTTGAACCCTGTCAGCGTTACGACGTTTTGGGGAAAAATGGATAAAATAGTTTGGGGTATAATCGGCTGCGGTAATGTTACTGAAGTCAAAAGCGGACCAGCTTTTAATAAAGTTGCAAATTCATCGTTGGCTGCTGTTATGCGCCGCGATAAAATACTGGCGCAAAACTATGCAGAAAGACACCATGTAAAAAAATGGTACTCCAACTCTGATGAGTTAATCAATGACCTGGAAGTCAATGCCATTTACATTGCTACCCCTCCGGATTCTCACGAGCATTACACTATTGCTGCCTTAAAAGTCGGTAAACCGGTTTATGTTGAAAAACCAATGGCTCTCAATTCTTCTGAAGCGAGGAGGATGTTGGAAGCCTCAAAAAAATATTCAGGTAAGCTCAGCGTTGCTCATTATCGCAGAGCTCAACCCAGATTTTTAGAAATCCTTAACCTGATCCGAAATCATGCGCTGGGTGAAATTGAGTCTGCTGAAATCACCTTATTCCAAGCCCCCACTCCGGATGTAGCTGATACATGGAGGGTAAATCCATCAATCTCGGGCGGTGGATTATTTCATGACCTTGCCCCACATCAGTTGGATTTAATGCTTTACTTTTTTGGGCAGCCAAAATCGATAAAAGGGAGTTCATCAAACCGGGGGAAATATTATAAGGCAGATGACTATGTCAATGCAGATATTATTTTTGGAGAAAATATAATTTTCAAAGGTGTTTGGGATTACACCGTCAGACCCGACAAAGAACTTGATCTCTGTATCATCAAAGGAACAAAGGGAATCCTACGTTTTCCGATCTTTACTGATGGATGTCAGCTGACCATTGAAGGCCAAACCAAAAACCTCAATTTCCCACCAATTCCACACGTTCAGCAACCTATGATTGAACAGGTTGTAAATTATTTTCTCAATAAAGGTCCCAATCCCTGTCCGGCTTCAGAGGCCCTGATTGTGATGGAGATTATGGATAGGATATGCGGGAAACTTAAATGAGTATTTTTTCTAAAATCAATGCAGTTTTTTCAGTACCAAACTCGCAAGAGGTGGCAGGGTGATCATACCAGACTGTACTTTTCCATGTCAAAAAATCGCTTCTGAGATAATGCTGTTACAAGAGAATAACCTGATGCATAATAGTTATAATCATCCCTATTCATTAAAAACAGTAATATTTCCCCTCGAATGGAAGTCCGATTCGCCATGCCTTCCTGGGTGCCGGTGTCATGTTAAGAATAAGCAAGAGATCATCAACAGGATTATTTCCCTTTCTGGAAAAAACAAGAAATGAATTTTCAGCATTTACATCCCATAAATATGATTCGCCTTGCGATGGGTCCATGAAACCCATCATAATAATGTCTAATATCAACCGGGAAAGTACCCGAACCAAATACAGTAGGTTCATTCATATCGTTACCCATTGCGGCCACACCTACATCTACAAGTTCTTTGAATAATCTACCACCACCAGTCGCATACTTTGGGATGAGTAAAATCGGGAAATTACAATTAAATCCAAACAAATAAGTCTCGTTCTAAAGAAATAGAACGAGACTTATAAATTGGTTAGTAGAAATTAGTTAAGCCGAGTTCCGATGGAAAAGGGCTATGGATTAAACCTATTGATTAAAGGTGAAACCAACATAATACATACCACCCATTTCAGGGTTTCCGTATGATGTAATGAAATACTTATTGAATAAATTTTGTGCTCCAAACTTGATCATGCCTTTAACTGAAGGAATTTTTAAATTCACCTGGGCATCCATTGTTCCAAAAGATGGAACTGTTCCAGCGGCAAAAGATGAATTCCAATAAAATGAATCTTGCCAACGGTAGGAAACATTCATACCGACGTTCTTAGCGACATTAGCATTACCAATTCCTAAGTTATACCGAACCGTAGGGGTATTGAAGTCATTTACATAGGTAGCAGGAAGGTCTCCAATTTGATTATAGGATATATTACCATTCAGATTAAACTTACCAATTAAATAATCAACACCTAAAGCCATGCCGTAAGCTGAAACATCACCCACTGCATTAACCGGAACACCAAATCTAGTAAATGCAGTTCCATTTTGCTGAAATACCTCAACCGAAGTGATAAAATCCTTATAGGTATTATAATATCCATAAGCATCGACTAAAACCTTACTTCCAAGCAAACCTTTGTAACCTAACTCGTATGCCTGAACACTTTCAGGCCTTAGCCCGTTTGAATCAAATGTGTAGGTTCTCAACAAGGCAGGATTGGCAGCACCTGCTGCGGCAGAGGCAAGGAAATTCCTGTAACTAACGTCTGTAAATGGTTTATTTGTATTCAAATTGTACTTCTGAATCATTTCAGGTAAACCGCCAATCAAGCGCGTTGATCCGCCACCAACAGAAAGATCGATGTATTGGTTTTGAGTGGTTGGGTTACGAAAACCGGTTTGGTAAGATAGTCTGATATTATTATTCGGAGCCACTGTATAAACACCGGTAATTCTCGGTGTAAAACGACCCTCAAAATTCATATTTTTATCATAACGACCTGAAACGGCTAATTTAAAGGATTCGCCTAATTTTTTACCCATTTGGATAAAAGCTCCGGTCTCATCAATATCGATGGTGCGGTTAAGATCATCAAAAACTGTTCCTGCAGAATTCAAATCATACCTTCTGAATGAAGCTCCTACCTGAAGATCTACTACACCCTTTAAAGCATTAGTAAAATTATACAAGCCTCGTAATGCCACAGATTACTTTTGTCATCAAATCTTGCCCCTAAACCAGCACTGATGGTAGTATTCATGATTCTGTTTTTGGCTGCCGCAAACTCGGGCGAGCCAGGTAAAAATCTACCCTGATCTGCGGCTGAGCGAGCAACTGCATGCGCCTGGGCATCAGGTAATCCGGCAGAACGTGCACCTACATAATTACCAATATATTGTGGGAACCAGGTAGTGCTGGCTTTTGATGTTTCATTTATATAACTTCCAAGAATTGAAGAAATATACGAATCACCGGAACGCTCCTGTGTCGTATAACCGCGAACCATAAAGTCTTGCCCTTTCACCTCGAGTTTGTATTGACCGATGCTGAAATTACGTATGGAATAACGATCTGACCCGGTGTAAACAGTAGTACCTGTACCCCAATTAGCTTGCACAACTGCTTCAACAGTATTGCTCAGCTTGTAGTGTAGAGAGGTTGAAGTCTTTAAAGAACTTGTATTATAATCAACTAAATTGAGCTCATTGTATCCTGTTCTGGATACTGCCTGATCAGGGATTATTCCCGCTCTTAAACCAAAATTAAAAGGAAGAACATTTTGAATAGTAGGCCTCAAAGCAGCAGGAAATGCACTCAAAAATCCACCTATTTGAGCAGGTGTGGCATTAGGCGGAAGTGAAGCATTGATCATTCCAATAATATTGGGAATAGCTCCACCGGTCGCTGCAGCAACTCCGGCATTGGTTGCACTTTGAACGGAGTTAGCAATAATTCTCATGTTTTGTGATACTTCATCACCATAGCTATTGATACCATCGTAATTAGGATCCGTATTCCTGTCTCCACTCTTTAAAACGCGGGCTGTGCGATCAAAATTGGAAAAGTTGGAGGCCTGCCAATCATTTGCTTGTAAGAAGGAAAAAGTTGATTTTAATGCGAATTTGTTCCAGGCTTTGGCAACTCTGACTGATGCTTCATCAAACGGTTGAACATCTTGCCTTGCATCATTTAAATGGTTTACTCCTCTTTTTAATGAAAAGCTGACTCCCTGAGAAGTAAATGGATTTTTAGAGGTCATTAACATGGTACCATTAATACCTCCTGCACCGTATAAAGCAGAGGAAGCGCCGGGTAGCAGCTCGACATTGTCAACATCCAATTCAGAAATACCAATGATATTACCAACTGAAAAATTCAAGCCAGGTGCCTGATTGTCCATACCATCGATGTACTGGTTAAAACGGACGTTTCCATTCGCGTTAAATCCACGGGTATTGACCGATTTAAAAGTTAAACTCTGAGCACTCATCTCCACACCTTTTAAATTGTTTAATGCATCATAAAAAGATGCCGAGGCAGTTTCACGTATTGCAGCCTGGCCATACCGCTCAATGGAAACCGGAGATTCCAAGATGCGCTCAGGGGTACGAGAGGCAGCCACAACAACTTCTTGTCCAAGAATTGATTGAGATTCTAAAGCAAACATTAAATCTGATGCAGAAGATCTAACTTCATATTCAACTGTTTTGTACCCAAGGTAGGTTATAACAACTGTAAAAGGGGTACTTTCGGAGGTGGTGAAGGTAAATTTACCATCTGAATTTGTTGATACTCCAAGAGATTTACCCTTGACATTAATCGAAACTCCGGGCAAAGTTTCATTTGTTTGTTTGTCGGTAACGGTTCCCGAAATAGTTATGCTCTGAGCAAAGGCCATTTGTATGGTCAATGTAAGCAAGGCTAAAAAACAGGCAAAGCGAGTAATATTTCTGTTCATAATTTCCAGATTAATTTTCGTTAAATAGATTTAAACCCCACAAAATACTGTATTATTTTTAATTCTAACAAAGGATTTTAATCTTTTTTTATGCTTGCATAGTAAAATATTTCATTTAAAGCCTGAAATAAAAGAATTTCCATTTATTTTATGATAAACTAAAACATGGATAAGTTTGAATTAACTATTATTTTTTAACATATTTATTTTTTTAAAAAATTCATGAAAATAGTTAGAGCCTTACTTTCCGGACTTTTTGCCTTGGCATTGATTTATATTCTTAATACTAAATTTGGTGATGTTCCACCGCTTGGAAAATTCCTTGATCCCTTTAATGGTTTTTGGACTAATGCAGAAAGTAAGATTCAGGATACTGAGCGAAATTTAACAATCGAGGGCTTAATCGGGAAAGTCGAAATCAGATTCGACAAGCAGATGATTCCCCATATTTTTGCTGAGAATGATCATGATCTATATTTTGCCCAAGGTTATATCACTGCCAAGGACCGATTATGGCAAATGGATTTCCAGACCCGATTTGCTGCAGGGAGGCTATCGGAAGTTGTTGGCCCAAAAGCCTTAGAGCTTGACCGTTACCAACGCAGAATGGGTATGAGCTTTGGGGCTGAGAATATGATTGAAGTCACGATGAAGAACCCTGAAGTTAGTGCCATAATGAATGCTTATTCGGATGGTATAAACGCATACATACGTTCTTTAAAACCTGCCGACTATCCTATCGAATTCAAACTATTAAATTATGAACCGGAAGAATGGAAACCACTTCATTCTGCTTTGTTACATAAGTTAATGTCGGCTACTCTTGCCGGTGGTTCGAATGAATTTTACATGAATAACATATTGGAAAAATATGGTCCTGAAATTACCAAAGATCTTTTTCCTGACTATCCATTTCGCGAGGATCCAATTATTCCATTGGGTACTAAATGGAATTTCAATGCTTTGTCTAGGCCTCCTGTTCCGGAAATGAACGAAACAAAAACAAGCTATAATATCAAAACCAGAGAAATCGAAGAAGGTATTGGAAGTAATAACTGGGCACTTTCGGGTGAAAAAACAGCAAGTGGCTATCCTCTACTGGCCAATGACCCCCATCTAGACCTGACCTTACCTGCTATCTGGTATCAAATTCAACTCGCCTCCAATAACATGAATGCCTGTGGCGTTTCTATCCCGGGATCACCCGGAATCATCATAGGATTTAATCAGGATGTTGCTTGGGGAGTAACCAATGTGGGTGCCGATGTTCTCGACTGGTATGAAATAAAATTTAAAGACAAATCTAAAAAGGAATACTGGTTTAACAATAAATGGAATACCGTCACACAGCGGATCGAGACCATTAAGATTAGCAATGGTGAAACGGTTATCGATACTGTATTGTACTCGCACCATGGACCAATAGTCTACACCAGTGATCAAAGACCTGCTAATTTTGCAAAAATAAATAATATACCAAGTGGTCATGCCTTGAAATGGGTGGCTCATATCGGCTCGAATGATGTGATGACATTCATCTCACTGAATAAAGCAAAAAACTACGATGACTATAGGAAGGCCTTGACCTATTTTTCGGCTCCGGCGCAGAATTTCGTGTTTGCAAGCCTTGAAAATGACATTGCAATAACACCTAATGGATATTTTCCATTGAAATGGAGAGGACAAGGGAAATTTTTATTGAACGGAACAGATCCGTCTCACGATTGGAATGGTAGAGTTCCAAGCGAACATAACCCAACAGTAAAAAATCCAAGCCGTAATTTTGTCAGCTCAGCAAACCAATTTCCTTCCGATCCTAGCTACCCTTATTACCTCAACTGGGAATACTCCGGCTACGAGCGCGCACACCGGATTAATAAAAGGCTATCTGTTATGACACAAGCTAATGTGGATAGCATACAGAACTTACAGAATGATAATTATAGTATACTCGCAGAGAATATATTACCGACACTTATCAACCTGGTAGATACTGAAAATCTCAGCGCAACCGAACGTGAAGCCTTTGATATTGTCAGTAAATGGAATAAGTTTTTCGATGCAGACGAAATCGGAGCAAGTATTTTTGAAATATGGCATAAAAATCTTGCAGTTGAAATTTGGCAGGATGAATTTGGAGACCCTAAAAGACCCATGAGGTTTCCTTCCCGCGATAGAGGTGTGGAATTATTACTCAGGGAACCAAATGCAGTTTGGTGGGACAATGTTCGTACGGCAAGAAAAGAAACTCGAAGCGGCCTTGTTAATGCTTCCTTTAAATTTGCTGTAGATAGTCTGCAAATGAAATTGGGGCCTCTGGACAAAAGATGGGCTTGGGCTAACCTAAAAAACACTCATGTGCCCCACCTTGCCAAAATTGCCGGTTTCGGATCCAAAGTTCTTTATAATGGTGGCTCAAAAACATCAGTAAATGCAACCAGTGAAAGTAATGGTCCTTCATGGAGAATGATTGTTGCTCTCGGAAAGGATGTTAGAGCATACGGTGTGTTTCCGGGAGGTGAATCTGGAAATCCTGGCAGCCATTATTACGATGATATGATTGATACCTGGTCAGAAGGAAAGTTGAATGAATTAGTTTTTCTGAAGTCCAAAGACCAAAACTCAAAGCAAATCATCTCCTCATGGAAATTGACCAATAAATAAATTGCCGAAAATTTTTTAAACTGAAAATTATGTTAACCTTAATCATAACTATCCTTTCACTGATCTTTCAATTCTTTCTACCCTGGTGGATTATTGCACCCATCGCATTTAGTTTTTGCTTCTGGATGGCGCGTTCAGGTAAACAGGCATTCAGCTCGGCCTTCATCGCCATATTCCTTTTATGGATCATAATGGGTCTAATTCATACCATCCCAAACGAAAATATTCTTGCTAACCGAGTTGGAAGTATGTTAAAACTACCTGCTACTTCGCTCAACTGGCTAATTGTTCTACTACTCAGTGGAATTATGGGTGGCCTAGCAGCCGGAATTTCGGGACTTACGGGTTTTTTATTCAAAGAGACAATAAAGAAAAATTGAAGCTTGATCACTTTCACTAAAGTAACCTGAGTACGACATAAACAATCTAACTTAGGTGAGATTGATAAAAGATCTTGCTGTGGTCTGATTGTTTATTCTCATTTTTTGGAAAGCAGGTCCTGTTGCTCTTGGCTCATTCCAGTCCCGTGTTCTGCCCTATTTTTTTGCGGAAAATGAATCCTTAACCGAATATTCAGTAAGGCAAAAAAGATAGCGCTGCCACCCGGGTTTGCTTAGCAGGGCCTGTGCTTCAATTACCGGACTGCCCGTCACGATGAAAACAGCTTTAGGTAAACTAAACCTTGCCGAAGGAGGTATCTTCCGGCGATGAAGCATTTTAGATCAAGTACCATTTATTGCCGGAAATACTCCGGAGGAAAGGGCTGCACAAAGCGATAACACGCAGGTATTGCTTTCCATAATCAAATCATAGGTGTCCGGAGCAATAGGAGATCCATCAAAAAGATAATTTCTAATATCGCACTGAGGTTAAAGTATACTCTTCCTCCATATTGTGCTTTTAGCTTAAATAATTCCAAGGTATACACTCCAAGCAAGAAGAATATAGCTCGTACTCGGTAATCCTCAGAACTTATTTTAAGGCTTTAAATTCGTAAAACAGTTTTTGTTATTAACCGAGAGAAGCAGACAATTTCTATCTTTGTCTGTGCTAAACCTTCGTTCAGATCGTATTTTCTCTGTCTCAAATTCTGAGGAATTTGAAAAAATAGCCCTTGAGGTATTTAGATATCAGGTAAGTAATTGTGATGTTTATAATCGCTTTGTCAATAACTTAGGGATTGATATTCAGAAGGTAAAAGAACTCTACCAAATTCCCTTTCTGCCGATAGAATTCTTTAAAAATCAGAAAATTACTTGTTCAATGGATCCGGCAGAAGTAGTTTTCAGCAGCTCAGCTACCACCGGATTGAATCGGAGTAAGCATTATGTTCAAGATATCGGTTTTTATATTCAAAGTTATAAAACAGCCTTCAACATATTTTACGGTGATGTAAGAAAATACGCTATTCTTGCATTGTTACCTTCCTACCTTGAACGCGAAGGCTCCTCGTTGATTTATATGGTTAATGATTTAATTGGCTCAAGTCAAAAATCTGACAGTGGATATTTTCTAGGTGATTTTGATTTATTAAAGCAAAGGCTTCAAGAACTTAAAGACTCTGAAACACCCACGATCCTTATAGGCGTAACCTATGCCTTGATGGATTTTGTAGAAAGGCATTCCATTGAATTCCCTGATCTTATAGTAATGGAAACAGGAGGGATGAAGGGAAAACGTCCGGAAATTTTAAGAGCCGAATTACATCAGTTACTATGTGCAGGATTTGGAGTTCCTAGAATTCATTCGGAATATGGCATGACTGAATTACTCTCCCAAGCCTATTCCAAAGGTTCAGGGATTTTTCAAACTCCCCCATGGGTGAAGGTCATGGTGAGGGACATGAATGATCCGCTTTCCTTGTTGGCATATGAATCTACGGGTGGAATTAATATTATTGACCTTGCAAATATCCATTCCTGCTCATTTATCGCTACTCAAGATCTTGGCAAATCTTTTCCAGATGGCAGTTTCGAAGTCCTGGGCCGATTCGATCACAGCGACATCCGAGGATGCAATTTACTCGTGCAGTGATCAACCAAGAGACACCAGAATCGGCAATCAGGATACGAAGAACAAAGAACAAAGAAATTATGGCTGCTACATTTGAAATGAAACAGCCATAAAACTTATAACTTTCCTGCTAAGCCCCCAAGGTCCACCCCTTTCGATACTCACGCTTCACAAATTGATTCGCTTCATCAAAATTTGTAATCCTCATGTTGGGGCCATCCCAAAGTAACTTCTTATATCTTCCGGGATAGGTAAACCCGTTTCCGGAGGGATTTGGCTTTCGGATATCAAAACCCCGAATTGCCAAATTACCCATTAATAGAGCTTCAGTTAGTGGGCCTGCAATTGAAAAATCTGAACTAACTTCTTGCTTGCCATAACCGGCAATTGCTGCATCAACCCATTGGGTATAATGCCCTGCTTCCTGACCAGGAACGCGACTAAGTGTTTCAGGGACATTGACTTCGGTATTTCGTGAAGCCGGAAGCAGTCTTGGGTTTTTACCATAAGTATCGCAAAGCATTTTTCCTTTGGTACCAATAAATAAAACACCATTACCTCCGTCACCAAAAATCTCATTAGAACCAAGCTCCTCCGGTCGGGCGGGTTGAATTCCACCATCCATCCAATGCATTTTAACGACTGAATTATTTTGTTTAGCCGAATTAAAAGTCATGATCACATGCGAGGATGGAGGGCAACTTTCAGGAAAATAACCTCGCTTAAACTGGTCGACATAAACACTACCGACACTGCACTCAACGTCAGTTGGATATTTAAGCCCCAAAACACGGAATGGTGCATCCACTAGATGACAGCCCATATCACCCAATGCACCTGTACCGTATTCCCACCAACCACGCCAATTAAAAGGAATTAACTTGTCCACATAATCTGTCTGAGGTGCAGTACCTAGCCATAAATCCCAATCGAGCTCTTTTGGGATATCACTTTTAGTTGAAGGCCATGCTATACCTTGTGGCCAAACAGGCCGATCGGTCCAACAATAAACCGTATGTACCTCTCCAATTATTCCGGCATTAAACCATTCTATTAGTTTACGGGTACCATCACTAGAGGACCCCTGATTACCCATCTGAGTAACCACCTTATAACGTACAGCAGCTTCCGTAAGAATTCTTGCCTCATAAATATCATGAGTTAGGGGCTTTTGAACATAAACATGCTTCTTCAACTGCATGGCTGCAAGCGTGGTTATTGCATGATTATGATCGGGGGTAGACACTGAAACCGCATCAAAATGTTTTGATTCCTTGTCAAATAGCTCACGCCAGTCTTTATAATATTTCGCCTTGGGGAAGTTTTTAACAGATCCTGCAGCTCTTCGATCATCTACATCACATAAAAATCCGATTTCTGCCTTACCTCCACTGGCAAAACCTGTAAGATCACTCGCGCCCTTACCCCCGGCACCAACCCCGGCAATTACTAAACGATCGCTCGGTGCTATAAAACCCTTACCTCCTAAAACATGGCGAGGCACAATCATAAAACCTGCCGCAGCTATCGCACTTGCTTTGACAAAATCTCTTCTGGAATTTCCAGTCTTATTCTCATTCTTCATAAATATAGTTCAGAATTTTAATGATAATTATTTAAATTAAGCCCAGGCTCGGTCTCCCTTTTTGTATGGTAGATTCCCATTATAACTTCCGGGTGTTTCAATATACCTCAAGGCCTTGGTCGCTCCAACTTCAGATGTGAAAAAACCAAGAAGAGTTAACTCCTTCATCATTCTGAAATAATGAGCCGGATCTTCTACCGCCTTGGCTACCGTATAGGCCTTTTGCTCAGCATCCACAAAACTAAGGTATGATGTTCGTTCCTCCAGACTGCAGTCCATAAAGTTCTTTCCGGTTTTAAGCTTACATCCCTTTTCCAGACTCTGTATCCCTGCTTTAAAAACATCCTGATCGGCCTTAGTATAACAATCTTTGACCATAACATTCATAAATTCACCAACCTTAGCATCCTTGGCTCCGGGTGTATTGGTTTTAGGTAAGATGGTCTCAGCGATCTCATTTAATAAATCAGTGGTTGACTTATCAAAAAAATCTGCTGTTTGTTGTGTATTTGAATGGCAACCATACTCAAGAAATATACTTGAGCCAATTATGGTCCCACCCAAAATCCAGCTAACCTTTTGTATTGCTTCTCTTCTATCCATAATTTATGTATTAAATATTGCCCTTTTTTAATTCGCTGAATGCATGATCAACAGCACGCGCCGTGATTGCCATATACGTTAATGATGGGTTTTGGCAGGCAGCAGAAGTCATGGCGGAACCATCTGTAACAAAGACATTTGGTGCATCCCAAACCTGATTAAATTTATTAAGTACCGATGTTTTTGGATCCAAACCCATACGGGCAGTACCCATTTCATGAATCCCTTGTCCGAGGGCATAACCGTTATCAAATGTCTTAACATTCTTGAGCCCTGAATTTTCGAGCATTTCCTTGGCATCTTCCATCATATCCTTTCTCATTTTTAGCTCGTTTTCCTTTATTTCAGCATCAATTGCTAATACATTCAATCCCCACTTATCCTTTTTTGTTTTATCGAGTGAAACTTTATTCTCATGATACTTTAT
>VGGW01000019.1 GCA_016868395.1 Bacteroidota bacterium
TCAAAAGTTTTAGTGAAACTGAGCTGGCACGTGTTGGAATTTCAAATGAGAAACCAATTTCAGTTAAAGCACTTGTTTTTATAATTGCCGGTCATCTAAATCATCACATCTGTATCCTTAAAGAAAGATATTTATGATCTGGTCGAGGGATTATACGGTAGAAGAACTTAATGGCAGACCAAAAGGCCATATTGGAGACCTGATTGGAATCGAATTTACTGAAATTACTGAGGATTCAATTTCGGCCCGAATGCCGGTTAATGAAAAAACCCATCAGCCTTATGGGATACTCCACGGAGGTGCCTCAGTGGTTCTGTCCGAATCACTGGGAAGCGTGGCTTCAAACATGATCATTGATTCGAATAAATATATCGGCGTGGGACTCGAAGTCAATGCGAATCATCTCAGGCCGGTTAAATCAGGCTTCGTAACCGGCATTTGTAAACCAATCCATATAGGTGGCAAAACCCATGTCTGGGATATCAGGTTATATGACGACACGGGGAAAATGAATTGTGTGAGCAGACTTACGGTAGCAATAATACCTAAAACCTAAAAAATGGAGATCTGTATAAAGCCTCCTTTTTCTGTTTCTTAAGCCTTATTCTCTTCTTTAGATTCCTTTTTTTCTGTAACATGTGAAATAAAAAGACCTAGCCCACCGAATAGCAAGATCAATGAGAAATAGATCGCCACATTAGCATCTTCATCCCGGTTTGGATGATCGAAGTTTAAAACTGTATTTTCCAGCAGGTAGGCCAAAAACAATCCAATACCGGCTCCCATTAACAGCAAGCCCCAGGTCAGGCTGCCATACGACTTACCCTTTGGCCGGCGTATTCCCGGATCCATACCGTTTTGTATCATTAACATATTCTCTTTGTTCTGCAGATAACGTATGCCAAAAATTGCTGCAAAAAGTCCAAGCCCGAGTAAAATGGGCACTAAAAAGTCAAGCATGATGCTATTGTTTTAAAGGTTAATAATTTGCTGATCAACTGATCTGAAAGCTATGACTACAGCTTTTTGAATCAGGTTACAGGAGGTTTGATTTTTTATTATTTTAATCAGATTTTGATTTATATGCCTTATGGAATTAGGTTCAATTGAATAGTTTTTAATGTTTGTAAAGCAGGGTCTGCGTTTCATCGTTCGCGATAGCCCCGTGTTCTGCTGTAGTTTTTTGCATCAGATTTAATAAATATGATGAATTTCAGTATTGCAAAAAAGCTACAGCTGCCACTCGAGTTTAATTTCAAATGGCAGATGTCCTTTTGCCGGACTGCCCGTCCCCATGAAATACAGCTCCGCGTAAAATAAACCTTGCCGGAGGAGGTAGCTTCCGGCTATTAATAAATTGATGTCGACCAGGATTTCACGCCGGAACTACCTCGGAGGAAAGGGCTGAACTGACCTATAGAACATAGGTATTGGTTTCAAACAAATTATTGGGCCTTTCATACCTTATCTGACAAATTATAATCATAAAATTGGCTTTTTGTTTTCATCTTAACTTTTCGTTTAATTAATATAATTTTATTGTTTCTAACCTGTAAACTTCCAATTCTTCAGGCGTCACATGGATGATTGATGCAAAACAAGTATTCAGATACAGAGCTGATTAATAAGGTGCTTGGTGGTGACAAGGCGGCCTATGCGGATCTTATGAAACTTCACCAGCGTTTTGTGTTTACACTGGCTTTGAGATTTACAAAGAACAGGGAAGATGCTGAAGAAATTGCTCAGGACTGCTTTGTAAAAGCTTATCGTTCTTTAAATACATTTAAGAATACTTCTAAATTTAGCACCTGGCTTTATAGTATTGTTTATACAACAGCGATGACCTTTTTAAGAAAAAAGCGACTGGATGTTCAATCTCTTGATGCTGAAGGTGTATTGCCAAAGGTTGAAAACCATGTTTCTGATCTGAATGCGGATGAAGTAGAACATAAATCGAAAATGGTCTTTGTGAATAGGGCTATTGATCAGCTTTTACCGGAGATGCGGCAGTAATTACTCTTTTCTATCAGGCTGAGCAATCGCTTGAAGAGATCGGGCAGGTTCTGGGGATGGAACCCAACACCGTTAAAGTAAAGCTGCACCGGGCAAGGCATCGCCTGAAAGAAAAAATTGAGAATATTTTACACCATGAAGTGAGGGAATTACTATGAACCTTATCGAACAAAGAATCTGGGATTATCTGGATGGAACAGATACAGCTGAGCAAAGAGAGTTAACCGGGCGGCTGATAAAAAGTGATCCGCTGTAACGGCAGGTTTATGATGAATGTAACTCTTTGAATAGCCTTGTTTCTGCAATAGATCAGGAAGAACCATCGATGGGTTTTAACAGAAATGTGATGGAGAGAATCAATCTGGAACTAGCTCATGCTTCATTTAAATCATTGATCGATAGAAGAATCATTTTTGGCATTGCGGGATTTTTCCTCTTTACGATTACTGCTTTGCTTGGAGTTTTATTTTATCAAATTGATTGGTCGCAGGAGACAGGATTCAAAATGCCCCAATTAATCTTGCTTTCATTGGATTCATCAAAATATCTGAACAGTACTATAGTTAATATTTTCTTTTTCATTGATGTTATTATTGGAATGTATCTTTTGGATGGTTTTTTGAGGAAGAGACTGAGAGCAAAACAATAGCAACTTATTTGTGAAGTAACCTGGTTAATATCAGGTTTTGGTTTAAAGATTTATGGGCTTAAGCCCAATTGAATGAACGAACTGATTGAGCTCCGGCTTAAGCTGGGGCCTGTTGAGCGACCGTTTTTAGGTTATATCAAATAAATGCTCTGACAAACACCTTGGAAAACTGAGGAGAATAAAACCATGATATGGTCGTTTAATTCGGAGGATGAGGGTATGAAATCATAGAAATTTTGTCTCTCAGTTTAGGACTGACTTAGCAAGGGTATTTATCTATATTCCAGGAGCGTCAAGCGCATTTTTTTGAAACTTTTGCAATATCAACGCAATCAAAATCACCAGTAGACAACCCACAATATTCAGCCATAAGAAAGCCATTAGATCTAACATCCAGCAGCTAAATACTATAATTTCTGTAATGATAGCAGCGGTGAAGGTGGCTGAACCGCCGATCTTTTTAAAATAAAATGCAACGATGAATATCCCGAGAATGGTGCCATAGAATAAAGATCCCAGAATATTTACGGCCTCAATCAGATTGCCCATTTTACTGGCATAAAGTGCCATCAGGATACAAAATAGACCCCAGATGATGGTTGTCCAACGGGATACGGACAGATATTTTTCATCCGAAGCATTGGGATTCACCAGGCGTTTGTAAATATCAATAACCGTGGTTGAGGCCAGTGAATTTAATGCACTTGAAGTGGATCCCATTGAAGCCAGGAAAATGATCGCAATCAGTAATCCGATAAGTCCTTGCGGAAGATACTTGGTGACAAAACTCAGGAAGACATAATTGTTGTCATTGGTTTCTGCATCCGGATCATTTTTTTTCATCAGGTCTACAGCCTGCTGCCGGATTGCTTTGGTTTTTTTATCGGCATTTTCTAGAACTGTTCGCTGGGTATTGATTGCTGCCTCATCTTTAGCATCCATAGCCTTTTCGAGGCGATTGATTTCTGCCTGTTTCTCAGTAAATGCGTTTGAATAATCCGATTTTATCTGATCCAGTTCTTTGTTATACTGACTCTTTTCCAGCTTGCCGAGTTCATAGCTATTAAAAAATATCGGGGGCTGATGGTACTGATAAAAGGTAAATACAAGTACTCCAATTAAAAGGATCAGAAATTGCATCGGGATCTTTAAAAGTCCGTTCATCAATAAACCGAGCCTGCTCTGACCAACCGATGAACCGGTAAGATATCGGCCAACTTGACTTTGATCAGTTCCGAAATAGGATAATTGCAGAAAAAATCCGCCGATCAATCCGCTCCAAACGGTATACTGATTGTTCCAGTCGAAGGAGAAATCTATCGCATTTGTGCGGCCCATTTTACCGGCTATCTGTAAAGCTTTTCCAAATCCCACACTTTCAGGAAGCATTTGTACCACCAGAATTCCTGCAACCAGAATTCCTGAAAATATAACCGCCATTTGCAGCATTTGGGTATAGGAAACCGCCTTGGTGCCACCATAAACAGTATAGCTGATTACAAGTCCGCCGATAAACAGCGTTGTAACTGTTGTATCAATATCAAGAATGGTAGACAATATGATCGAAGGTGCATAAATGGTAATTCCGGTTGAAAGTCCACGCTGAACCAGGAATAGGAATGCAGTAAGTGCTCTTGTTTTTAGGTCAAAGCGATTTTCAAGGAACTCATAAGCTGTATAGACTTTAAGTTTATGAAAAATGGGCACAAAGGTTATACTCAACACGATCATGGCCAATGGAAGTCCGAAGTAGAACTGTACAAATGCCATTCCTGATGAGAATGCAAGTCCGGGAGCCGAAAGAAAAGTGATGGCACTGGCCTGAGTGGCCATAACCGACAAGGTTACACTATACCATGGAAAAGCATGATTTCCGAGCAGATAGCCTTCAATATTGGCTGTCCCCCGACTTTTGTAAATGCCATATGCGACAATTACGAGGAGGGTAGTTATTAAAACTATCCAGTCAACTCCGCTCATTCATAAGTTTTAGTGAACAGATAAAACAAGACAATCAGGAGTATCAGCCATACGATCAAA
This sequence comes from Bacteroidota bacterium, assembly GCA_016868395.1. Classification (GTDB taxonomy): domain Bacteria; phylum Bacteroidota; class Bacteroidia; order Sphingobacteriales; family Sphingobacteriaceae; genus Daejeonella. The sequence continues at coordinate 4,703 of VGGW01000019.1, forward strand.
AGATAGTAGAACTGGTTCCAGGTCTTTACAAAAGGTGGAAGATCCTGATCAGGCTTCTTCTCCATGCTGAACAACATTGGCCCAAAAGCCTGCAGAAAGCAAACCCAATACTGCTCCTAACACCATGTAACCAACAGATCCCGTAACCACACAGGCGGTGAGTATACCACATAATACTGCCGGAACGATGTAATAAACACTATTGGATTTTGAAGAGTTTTCAGTTTTCATCGTTTTTATTCTTTTGGTTTCGTGAGCAAATTTACAAATAATCTGTATGCACCGGGTATTCCGGCAGGTAATTCCCTGAAAAAAGAAAGGGAGGTATATACAAATCTTCCCTTGCCATAATCGGCAACCAGTAGCGACCCGTCTTTTGGAGTTTCGCCCGGGTCATTCATGCTTAATATTCTTTTATATTTTGGATCTGCATCCGATAGGAAATACAGTCCTCTTTCCTGAATCCATCCTTCAAAATCTTTCGCTGTGATCTTATTCGGATAATTTAAAACCGGGTGATCTTTTTCAAGAAATTTGACGAGTGCCTGTTCATCTGTTACCCTATCGCGAGTGATTCTAAATGGATAAGGACCAATATCTCTGGCCAGCAATGGATTGTTGACATTGTACTGAATCAATAATGTTCCCCCTTTACTGACATATTCCATCAGTATAGGCTGCATAACCGCTAATCTTTCATTGACATTATAGGCCCTGATCCCGGTGATGATTGCATCATAATTGGAGAGATCGGCATTCATTATTTCGGTTTCAGACAGCGTACTTACCTGATAACCAATTTGTTGTAAGGACTCAGGAATCAAATCGCCTGCTCCTGCAATATATCCAATCTTTTTACCCCCGGTTTTAAGTTCAATCCGTTCAATTTTTGCCTCAGCGATTGGAAAAAGATTTTGAATTGGAATATGATCATAATTTATAATGCGATGAGCTCGGTTATAGCTCTGTCCTCCGGAAAGAATATTAAGCCTTAATTTGCCTGATTCAGCCTGATCGCCCGGGCTGATTGTAAACTGGAAAGTTTTTTCATCGCCTTTTTTAGGAAGATCAAATAGTATGCTTTGGGGTTCAATTTTCCATCCGGAAGGCACTTGTGGTCTAAGGCTGCCTTCAGTTTTATCACGAAAGCTTTTTAGCAGTATGAATATTGTTTTGGAGGTATTTCCAGTAAAGACATAAGCTTTATCAGCGATACTGGCTGTAACAGCAGGAGCAACAATCAAAGGCTGATAAACTTCACCACGAACCTGATCAGTGTATTTATAAGCGGCCGGACGCTGATATGAAATTACCTCATCTAAAATCCTGAAACTGAAACCGGTGTTAGCTGAACCGGGTTTCTCTGGATAGCCAATCAATTGCTGATCCTCGATTTTGAACATGCCTATGGGATGATCTTCGAATAGCCAGTAAGGTTCAGTGATCTCTTTGGCCAATACACTGCTTTGAATACTTTTTGATGATCCTTCTTTCAAATCAAAATCTAGTTTTTGACCGTTGATGGTCAATAATTTAACTGGGACTTTGGATTGAAGAACAATATCAGAGCGTATTCTGATGCTATCTCCCAATGCCTGCACTGCCTGTAAAGTGTACGACTCAAACCAGAGTCCGGCTGCTGCTGCAATCAGATCTTTTAATTCTTTGGATTTTTGTTCTTTCCAGTAGGATTCAGGTAATCGGTTAATTGCTTTCAGGATATTGATCAATGCCGGAAGGGAGGCTGAAGGTTCATCAGAGTTAAAATTCTGATCTGCGGCATGGATCAATTTCCCGATTGCTTCGCCTCCCGAAATACGGTTCCATGTTGTATTTATTCCCTCAAACAGATCGGTTTTTGCCAAAACACCTGCTGTTGGAATAAAATATTCCAAAGCCTTTCCTCGCTGTCTGGCACTTCCAAAACCCTGACTTTTATGATTGGTTCGACTTTCCGCGGCGATTTCGCCGTAGCCCTTTCCGAGTAAAGGATTATAAATACCAACATCCAGTTTTAGCTGATCTTCTGAAGTTGTATTCAATGAACTGAAATTAAAGGTGTTCCAAACAATTCGCCTGGCCTGCCAGGTTTCAACATATTTCAGTTGATCCTGAAATCTCGTCGGATCTGCAGCTGCCGTAAATGCTTCGCGGGCGATGATTGCTGATGCACCATGCTGACCATGTCCAGCGCGTTCATCTTCAGGAAAGCGGGTGATAATAATGTCAGGCCTGAATTTCCTGATGATCCATACTGCATCGGCAAGGACTTGCTCTTTATTCCAAATTCGGAAGGTTTCTTCCGAATTCTTTGAAAAACCGAAGTCAATGGCTCTCGAAAAGAATTGTTCAGCACCATCGGTGCGTCTGGCAGCAAGTAATTCCTGAGTTCGTATAAGACCTAATAATTCGGATTGCTCATTTCCAATCAGATTCTGTCCACCATCACCACGGGTAAGGGATAGGTAGGCAGTTCTAAACTTTTTTTCTTTAGCAAGAAATGCCAATAAACGAGTATTTTCATCATCGGGATGTGCAGCTATATAGAGTGCAGAACCCAGAGTATTTAATTTTTTGAGACCCAGCTTGATCTCTGAGGAATTAAGCTGTATGGAGCTTTGACCAAAGACATAAAGAGGGAAAAACAGAACAAGGCTAAACCCTAATTGGCGAAAATTCATAGTTTAAAATCCATAATGCTCTAAAATATGGAAAAAACTATGGCCTTGGGCGATGAGACAAAAAATTTACCATAAAAGGAATACGATTCTATTTGTTTGGTTCCACCTTTTTCTGCCACTGATTATATCATGTGATACATCTTTTTTGGTGATTCCGTAGGTTACAACCTTCGCGGATCGGATTAGTAAAGAAACCTTGCCGAAGGTTCTCTCCTCCGTGAGATCCGATTGCTATCGGATTCAACGGAAGCTGGAAACCCTCCCCCTTGGTGTTTGATATCCGATAACTTTCAAATCGCATGTATTCTGGAGCTCCCAATTCCTAAATAATTATATTGTTCTGAAGCCCCCTTCAATTGAATAGTGTCCCGGATTGAATAATTTAAAAAATGGGTATCAATAAAAAACGGTCAGATATTGAATATCCGACCGTTTCCCAAAAATTACAATTTAAAACTTGTAGATCCTTAAAGCTTTTCGACACCGCACAGAGTGCAGTCACTGCATGTCTGATACGCGTTTTACTTTCGTAAGACAAATAGCTTTAAGGGTGATTAACCTTTATTCTATAAAATTACACTTTTTCATTCTTTTTCTAAAATTAGTTTTCCACATTTTTTTAATTGGCTTTTTCGGAAAACATTCATTATTAAGGTTTTAGGTATTTATACTCACTATCCGAATGTTTTTCTCAAGTATTGACAAGATAAAATCCCCGTTTTAATTTTTGAGATTATTTACGAATCCAGAAGTCAGCTCAAATATTTATCAAAATTAAAGCGAATCACTTATTCAGAAAGCCCATAAAGCTGATTGAACAGTAGTCTGAATGTTCCATACGTTTGAGCCCGGAAGGTAATTTCGGAGCCAAAGGCGTAGACTTTGCCCTTACCAAGTGCTGCTTCAAATGCGGTAACTCCATTGCGCAGATAGGTCTGACCCCATGCCCAGCCGCTTCGTAATGGTGCTGCATCAGAAAACCAAAGTATTGGTTTAATTTTTCCACTTGTAATCGCCTCTATTGAGACTTTAAATACCGGACTTTTGTCAAAGTAGATATCCGAAAGTGAGGGCATACCCCAGGCTGCAGGATTGGTATTAGCTGTGTTAGCACTTAAAATACTTCCAGGTATATAATATTTTTCGTTAGGAAGGTTTCGTTCCAATCCATTAGCTCCGATTTCTACCATGGCGTTTCTAACGGGTAGTTTAAGATGATAAACCAGATTAGTACTGCTTCCGATACAGATTACTTTTCCTCCCAGCTCTATGAATTTCTGTAATTCTGGGATTGATTTTTCTGGATGGATACTTCCAAGCTGATTTCTGAATTCCTCGGGAATTGTCTCAGGATCAGGGCCGGAGAAGGAAGAATTTGCTCTTAAATTCCCTCCTGAAAACACAGGAATGGCTCCCGGAACAAATATGATCAGATCAAATTTTTTGTTCAGATTACCGGCATCAATCTCTTTGGCATAAAGCAATGATGCTTTAAATCCGAATTGTTCCATCAATAAACGTACCCAACCGGATGACATGGAACCGCCATAAGTATCCCAGAGCGCAATTCGTAATTCACTAAGTTTTCTCAAATGATCAGGTGTTTTGTTGCTTAGCCTGATTTCTAATCCTTTCTCATTTTTTATTTTGCCTAGTATACTTTTTGTTTTATGATTTCCTGGAATAAAGAAATCTCCAATTTCAGCCCCATCGCCTATACGGAAGACCTTTTCTCCGACTTTTAATAGTTCATTCACCGCCATAAAGGCATTATTGGATTCTGCATTAATCAGGTACGCTTTGGCATGAGTCAGATCTCCGGGTTCAGGCCTTTGAATTTCTCCATATGGAATAGGCTCAAAAGGACCATTGAAGTCATCTTGAAAACGGTCAAATTGCACATGCATCATGTATGCCAGCGTCCAGCCTGCAGCGTCATAAGGAGCTATTGGTGGACCACCCTCATACTCAAAATCGTTCGGGTGGTCTTGTGGTTCAAACATATCCAAGACATGCGGTCTGAAAGCCTGATTTGTTTTGACAATGAATGAGCCTCTTGGATAGTTCTTCCCTGCAACAATAAATTCATCCGAAGCTTTATGTACTAAAATACCTGAACGAATCAAGGCATTCACAAATTTTACTGCAGTCTGAAAATCTTCCTGATTTGCCGGAATGATATATCCTCTTGGGTCACGGGTCGCCGGATTGTTCATCACCGTATCAAAGTACTTTTTAGGCAGGATTTGCTGTTTAACCGGTTTAGCTCCGGGCTGATCTTTGAGATAAGCCTGATGAATGGCCTCCACTTTATTCGGAGAAAGACCCCAGCTATTTTTATTTCCGCGTTCAATTGAATTTTTCCCCATTCGGTAAATATTGAATAATAATTCATCACGATTACGAACGGCATAATTCAAAACCGCATAGTTTAATGATACCGAATAATCTATTGACTGCCGAAAATGCCATTTTTGTGGGGTGACTGGGAAAGTTGTTCCTCCGTTTGGAATTAGTCTTTTCGGAACCAGAGAAATTTCGGAAGGAGTTGGACCGCCAATAGTTTCAGTCAGTAGTCCGATTATGTTATGAAAGTAGGTGGTAGTTCGTAATCCTCCATTATACCAGGTTGAAAATACAGAGCCATATTTTTGGGTATAGCCGGGTTTATTTTCAACATTCAGCCTTGAGTTCATCGCAGCACCCAGAGCATCCAGACTAGTCATTAGTATTGGATCAAAAACATAGTTGAAGGGATCCCGATAAGGAGCACCCGCCACGACAGAGCCTTCAGGTCCTCTTTGATGATGGTTATACATAATTTGAGGTAACCATTCTAGGAATAATTGTCTGCTCATATTCTGCGTTTCCCTAAGATTCATCATAAAGAAGTCGCGATTATTATCATGGCCTGCATATTTCTCGTACAAACGCGGCAAATGGTCAAGTGAACGTTTTTCTGGTATTTTTTCACGCATATACCAGTTACTGACTAGCTCGTGGCCATCCGGATTAGCATGAACCATTAATATTATGGTGTTGTCCAGAATTCGTAGGGTCTCTGCATCCTTACGGCTAACCAGATTCCACAAGGTTTCGATTAGCTGGTGGATGCCAAGGGTTTCGGTTGCATGTAGTCCCCCGTCTATCCAGACGATTGCTTTCCCTTTTTCTGCAAGCTCCCTCGCTTCAGCATCAGATATTCCTTCCGCTCGGGCTAGTTTTTGTGAAATTTCCTTGTAGTAATCCAAATTTTTTAAATTCTCAGGAGAAGATACAATCAGCATTGGCTGGGTTCTACCCTCTTCCGTATCACCAATTCCGGTTAACTTCACCCGCTCAGATTGCTCGGAAATCTGCTTAAAATAATTAAGTGTTTGAGTAAAGTTGGCCAATTGATAATCATCACCAATGGTAAAACCGAAATGTTCTTTTGGAGAAATCTGCGCAAAAACAGGGTTGAACAGAAAAATGCATGCCAGAAGCAGTGAGAACTTACGCATAAGTTTGATTTTAAATGGGCAAGTTAAGAGTAATAGGAATATGAACAAATTCTTGAACATATATGCAGGAATAAAAAGTTTTTGCTTGTCGTGTTCGAAATGCCCGATTTCGTATTTCCCTGCCATAGGTTGACCATAAAAGTCAATTTACAAAAGAGTAAATTGGTAACAAATGAAGTAAAGGCGTTGTTATTCTGAACGATTGGAGCGAGTAATTTCGAATTTATACCAGAATGGGAAATTCAGTGTTCCTCAAATAGAAAGCTGATATGACATTGCCCATTCAAGGATTTAAATTGGATTTATAAGTTTTCTAATGATAATGAAAGGTTATGGGATTGTCGAGCTTAATAAACGCCGAACAGCTCAAAACAATTAGAACGTCAAGACTAAAGGAGCTGGAGAATAAAATCAAGGAATAGGAACAAGCTGTTGGCCGGAAACAAATCAAGATAGACTATCTTGAAAAAATGATTGATATGGCCAAAGAAGAGTTAACCATTGATATTAAAAAACCTTAAACACCATACTATCAAGTGGTTTCGAAGTAATCAAAGCTCAATAATTAGTCATTAAATCAGCTTTTTCAAGTACTTTGCCTTGATAAATCGGGCTTAATCAGGTATCATTTGCGATTAATCCTAGGGTTCCTTGAGACCTGTGTAGTATTTGTTAAATAAAGCTTCGAACCTCCGGAATGGGTTAAAAATTAATTCCATCTTCAGGCCTGACATGGAGGTAATTCAGGGCATAAATCTTGGCCCCCCTCTAATCGAAAAACATGTTTACTTAAAGCAATTCATCGCTCAAGCCATGAGAAAAATGGGGTCATCATGGACATAAAATTTTTAATGACTTGCAAATTCTTATCGATCATCTTAATAAATTTCCTGCCGGATCAACCCTTACATTAAATGGTTGAAGATAACGATCGGCAAGAATACCAAATTCCTTTCTACTGATGTTTCGCTTCGGATCAAATACACTATTGAATTTAAAGCTTACCTTCCAGGCTTCTTGTATTTCTTTTTTTAGTTCCTCACCCCTGGTGGCGGTAAACATGAACAGACTGATGGCATCCGCAATACTTAAGGTATCAACTTGATTATCGGCAAACCAAATTTGGCTTCTGGTGTAAAATTCTTTCATCGGTATCTTCAATTCTGCTGCGGTCACTACGCCTGCCGTGTCAAATTTGATTTTGTTGATATTTCCATCTTTTACAGGCATTAATTTCATTAAGGCGCTTAGCCCCAATTGCTGAAAGGCTCTGAAATTCGGATCTTTAATATCAATGTCAGCATATGGTATTAATACCGCATTAAAGGCCATTAATTCACCCTGGATCACCCGGATATTGATTGTTTTGGTACTTGTCTTAAAAAAGGCACAGTACGCTGCTACAGTACCTGCAGCCTGACCTAGAGACATTCTGATTGGTTTAATTTGCCCGATTTGTTTCGCAACAACGATAAAATTTTCAAAACCTGCGGGAATTAATCCGGCAGGAGGAATTGTAACAATTGAACTTTCCTTATTGCCCGATTCAATGTACCCGCTTGCTAATCCGCTTCTTGTTAGTTTAGTATCGAATGCATGATCAGTTTTAACCGGTACACTCAGCACTTTTTTCAAATCTATTCTTAATAAAGACCCTAAGAATAGGTTATCGCTTGCATCTACTATAACATCGGCCTTGATTTTTTGTCCGCCTTTAAGTCTTATTTCCCAGCCTTTGCCGTCTCTGGCAATCTCATCCACCACATTATTATGATTTAAGGTTAGGTTATTGACTGTATCGGCGATAGTTTTAACCAGGTTAACTGCTTGATCGAGCTTTATTTTTGAGTTTAGAATGGAATCAGTTAATTTATTTCTCCGTTTTTCTTTCAGGAGGTAGTGATTCCTGATATTCCAAATATAAGGCAGGTCTTCCTCAGAAAAAACAGGATTTATAGCTAAGGATTGCGTTAAATACAATGTTTTAGCACCGGAACGGGCAGATTGTATCGCTGCAGCAACTGCCGCAGGCGTGTTTCCAACAATAAGCACTCCGGTTTTTAATGTTTGGGCCTCCACAGTCAATCCCCCAAAAACAAAGAATAGGAATAATGAAAATCGTTTAATCATAATTATAATTTTCAAAGGCCCTAATTTACTGTTTCTTTCCTTAAATTTATACAGATTCACTAATCATCACCTATGAAAGTTCATTTACGTAGAAACAGCATCATTATAACACTTTGCGTCTTAAGTTTTTTATTGGGAGGTTTTATTAGCCAAAAACTTGAGGAAGAGAAAATAACTGTGGCTCTGGTTAAACAGGCGCAAAAAATTATTGGATTGAACTTCACAGACGCAGAGGCAGATACGATGCTTCAGGATCTTGAAAGAAAGAGAAATAGTTATCAGGCATTACGAAAGCTTGGTATTTCAAATTCGATTTCACCGGCATTAAACTTTAACCCACTTCCAGTTTCCTATCGTTTCCCGGATCAGACCAACTATTTTAAAGTTTCCGCTGGGGAGCAAATAAAACTTCCTTCCGAAAGAGATCAAATGGCATTTTTTACCATTACTCAATTAGCCGCATTGATTCAAAGCAAACAGATCAGCTCCGTAGAACTGACCCGATTTTTCATCGACAGGGTTAAGAAGTATAATTCAACTTTACTTTATGCGGTTAGTATAAGCGAGGAGCGGGCAATGAAGCAGGCCAAAAAGGCTGATGCTGAAATTGCGGCAGGAAAATACAGAGGATTACTTCATGGAATTCCATTTGGGGCCAAGGATTTACTGGCCACTAAAGATTATAAAACTACTTGGGGCTCAGTTGCCTACAAGGATCAAATGATTGATCTGGATGCCACAGTTATTACAAGGCTTGAGAATGCCGGAGCCGTATTAATCGCTAAGTTAACTTTGGGTGAATTAGCAATGGGGGATGTTTGGTATGGCGGAAAAACCAAGAATCCATGGGATATTAAGCGTGGATCTAGCGGATCATCTGCCGGTTCAGCTTCAGCAGTTGCGGCAGGGTGCATGCCTTTTGCCATTGGCTCTGAAACTTTGGGTTCCATTGTTTCGCCTTCTACTGAGTGTGGCACCACCGGACTTCGACCTAGTTTTGGTCGGGTGAGTAAGCATGGAGCCATGGCTTTAAGCTGGAGCATGGACAAGTTAGGTCCGATAACCAGGACGGTCGAAGATTGTGCGATTGTTTTTAATGCCATTCAGGGGGCTGATGAAAAGGATCTCAGTTTAATTGAAGCTCCCTTTAATTATACCTCTCCCACCGGAGCAAGCCTCAAAGGCATTCGCATCGGTTATATCAAATCTGAATTTCAACGTAAATATTTAAATTCCGGCAATGACAGTCTTACCTTGGTTAAGCTAAAGGAATTGGGCGCAGAATTGGTTCCTTTTGAGCTTCCTGAATTACCCTATAACGACATGATTATTATTTTATCGGCAGAATCAGGTGCTGCCTTTCAGGAATTGAGCCTTTCAAATCGTGATGATTTACTTGTGAAGCAGGATAAAAGCGCCTGGCCTAGCGGATTTCGCTCAGCACAATTTATTCCGGCTGTTGAGTACATTCAGGCAAATCGGGCCAGGGCCTTGCTTATTGAGCAGTTGAACCAGAAGATGAAAGAGGTGGATCTGTTTGTTGCACCGGCTTTTGGGATGAATTTGCGCACAACTAATCTTAGCGGTCATCCTTGTATCGTTTTGCCAAATGGTTTCAATAAAGGTTTACCCGGCAGTATTACCTTTACCGGACAGCTTTTTGGAGAAGGAAAACTATTAAAGATCGCCCAGACCTACCAAAAGGCTACAGGCTTTCATCAAGTTCACCCTTCCCTAAATTTTTAAATCCCAAATTCGCTTTCAGATCAATGGATATGCAAAGAAGTATCGCCGAAATTTTTCATCTGCAAAAGGATCATAGCATTAGTTTAAGGATTACCGACGCAGCAGCCCGCAAGAAAAAGCTGACCAGACTGAAATTACTGATTCAGGAAAATGAACAGCTGATATTTGAAGCACTGGAAAGTGACCTTCGAAAATCTAAGTTTGAGGCTGCATTAACAGAGGTTTATTTTGTTTATGCAGAAATTGATTATGCAATAAAGAATTTATTCTCCTGGCTTAAACCGCGTAAGGTTTCGGCAGGAATGACTAATTTATTTACCAAGAACAGAATATATTTTGAGCCAAAGGGGGTTTCTTTGATTATTTCACCGTGGAATTACCCTTTTCAATTGTTGATCGCTCCACTCGTTTCTGCCATTGCGGCCGGAAATTGTGTGATGCTCAAACCCTCTGAATGGAGTCCTGCAACCAGCTCGATTTTAGTTAAACTGATCAATGAAAACTTTGATTCCAGGGAAATTGCCTGTTTCGAAGGCGGAGCGGAGGTTTCTGAAGCGCTTCTTGAGCTTCCTTTTGATCATATATTTTTTACTGGTAGTTCGAAAATTGGGAAAATAGTTATGGCAGCGGCAGCCCGGCATCTCAGCTCTGTTACCCTTGAACTAGGGGGTAAATCGCCTGTAATTATTGCAGAGGATGCTAGTTTAAAAAGGGCTGCAGAGAAAATTGTTTGGGGTAAGTTTATGAATTCAGGCCAGACTTGTATTGCACCTGATTATGTATTAATCCACGCAAGTAGAGAACAGGAGTTTCTTGAACTGGCTAAAGCCATCATCGAGAAACAATTTTACATCAATAGTGAGCTCGATAAATCCAGTTATGGAAAGATTATTAGCCGGAATCATTATCAGCGTTTGAAAGATCTTCGGGATCAAGCTGTGTTAGATGGAGCCCAACTGATAAAAGGGGGTATGGATAGTGATACAGACCAGACCATTGAACCGGTTGTATTAAGCAAAGTTTCAATGGCTTCTGCCTTGATGCAGGAAGAAATATTTGGGCCGTTGCTTCCGGTAATCAGTTATCAATCTCTTGATGAAGCGATCGATTATATAAATCAAAATCCGAAACCTCTCGCTTTATATATTTTCTCTAACTCCAAAGGTATAATCAACCATGCGATAAGGCAAACCTCCGCAGGGGGTACCTGTGTGAATGATGTAATCATCCAAATTTCGAACCCTAATCTTCCGTTTGGAGGCGTTGGAAACAGTGGAACAGGAAGTTGTCATGGCTTTTTTGGTTTCAAAGCATTTTCACATGAACGTGGGGTGATGTTTCAGTCGAAAATAGATTTTAGTAAGGTAGCCTATCCCCCTTACTCGGAAAAGAAAAATCTATTGAAATGGCTTAAAAAAATAATATGATGATTAATGCTTTGCCCTTATTTCCAATACTCAAGGCTTGTTTTTTGATGATTACTTACTCAGTTTGTTTTTCTTGGTGTTTAAGCCAATTGCCAAAGTATTTTTTAAGCTTGAACTGAGTACATTTATATCAAAGACAAATGAAAAATAAGATTAGAATAAGTTTGTTGGGATGTGGTTGGCTCAGCTTTCCTTTAGCCCGTGATCTAATAAGACAAGGCTTTCCGGTAAAGGGAAGCACAACCAGTCTGGACAAAATATCATTATTAAAAGAAGCAGGTATTGAGCCGGTACTAGTACAATTTGAAAATTCGCTTCCTCCACCGGATCTAAAAGTTCTCTTGGATGCAGAGGTTTTGATAGTTTCAATCCCTCCCGGAAGGAGAACAGTTGAAGGCCCTGAAAACTATCTGAAAATGGGCGAAACGCTTGCCGAACACTTGCCCGCGTCTTGTATCTCGAAGCTTATCTTCATCAGTTCAACATCGGTTTATCCTGAGACTAATGAAGTTCTACACGAAAGTTCTCCCATATCACCAGAAACCGTATCGGCTAAAGTAATTGCAGATGTTGAAGAAAAATTGTTAAGCCTTCCAATGCAGGTAATTGTTTTAAGACTGGCCGGATTATTCGGTCCGGGGAGGTCACCGGGAAGATTTTTTGCCGGAAAATCAGGGATACCCAATGGTCTTGCTCCTGTGAATATGATTCATTTGGATGAGGTTATTGCCTTGATTAATGCGCTAATTGATTCAGATAATGCTAAAGGAATATATATTGGATCTACGCCTTCTCATCCGAGCAGAGAGGAATTTTATACCCTCGCAGCCAAGCTGGATAATCTCGAAAGGCCTATTTTTATTTCGGAAAAATTAAATTGGAAAATTGTTGAAAGTGAGCGGGTTGAAAAGGAATTAGGTTTTTCATTTAAAAACCCTAACCTATTGGATAGCTTAAGGCAAGGCTAGGGACTTGCTGAAATTTAAGAACCTATTTTAGGAAATACGCCTCTATTTACCAGTTTAAAATACACCGCACATGATTTTTTATCCTTCTTTCAGATACTTTGCTTAAATTTACTGTAACCAATTATCGAGGGTTTAGGGAATTTGACGTTCTCTTTATCTTTCAAACTCGAGTGATCTTATGAGGAAGTTTTTTTCTTTTCTTGGGTTAATTTTAGTGAGTGTCTTGCATTCTAAGGCAGCTCAGCCAGATTCTTCTGTAATTAAGCGCGTAAATGAATTGTCGCTCATGGTACAAAAGAAGTATGCACCCGATAAAAGAGTGGAATTTTATCACTTAAAACAACAGGTAGCCACACCCTTAACTTTTAAACTCGAGGTTAGCAAATCAGAGGCAGTAACCGAGCTCAGCACTTTACTGGATTCCGAAAACCTTCCCGTCAGGTTAATAGGGGAAGTGCTTCCGGCAAAAGATCTCGGCGAAAAGATTTATGGTATTGCTAATTTATCCGTAATAAATACAAGGTATGCTCCTGATCATGCTGCAGAAATGGCTACTCAGGCTGGTTTAGGAACGCCAATTAAAGTCTTAAAAAAGGAACGGGGACATTATTTTGTGCGTACACCTGATAATTATCTGTCCTGGACTGAAGTGGCAGGAGTAGTTTTAATGACTAAAACAGAATTTGAAAATTGGCAGGTAGCCGAAAAGATTATCTATACCGATTTGTATGGTCAGGCTTATTCTGAACCATCAGAATCTTCATTGCCCGTTTCAGATCTTGTTGCCGGTAATATCATAGAACTTAGCGGTCGGGTAAATGGGTTTTATAAAATTTCCTTTCCGGATAAAAGAATCGCTTACATTTCTGTAAATAAAGCACGTTCTTTTGATCAGTGGAAGGATTTGCCTGATCCAAATGCAGAACAGATTTTGAAAACCGCCCGTAATTTTCTGGGTATTCCCTATTTATGGGGTGGTACATCTATAAAGGGGATGGATTGTAGTGGTTTTACAAAAACCAGTTATTTTCTGAATGGAATTGTAATTCCAAGGGATGCCTCCCAACAAGCATTAGTTGGAGAAAAAGTCGATATTTTAGAGGGAGATACCTTGAATATTTCTAAATCTCTAAAAGTTCTGAAAGCTGGTGATCTTTTATTTTTTGCTGCCAACAAACAGACAAGAAGGGTAACCCATACCGCAATTTATATTGGGAACGGTGAATTTATTCAGGCTGCAGGACTAGTAAGAATTAATAGTATGATAAAAGACGCGCCTAATTATGACGATTTTCAATCCCGAACCATGGTAGGTGCCCGAAGGATGTTAACAGCAATTGGGGAGCCTGAGCTGACAAGGGTAAATAAACATCCTTATTATCAGAGGATAATAAACCAATAATAAACCAATAAATTATAGTATATGAATATTTTCGTAGGAGGACTACCTTTCAAAGTTGATGAAAGCGAGTTAAGAGAAATTTTTGAAAAGTATGGTGAGCTTACTTCCGTAAAACTGATTATTGATAAACAAAGCGGAAGAAGCAAAGGCTTTGGTTTTGTTGAAATGCCAGATGATGAGGCTGCTCAACAAGCTATTGAGGCTCTTGATGGTTCTCAGTTGTATGGCCGTACCATTGGTGTAAGAGTTTCTGAGGATAAAAAACCGGATAGGAGAAATTAGGATCTGTCTGGCCTAAATTTTATTCCTTAGGTTTGTTCTGATTGCAGATGGCAAATCATGGTATCTTTTTGAGTATTTTTTATCAAAAAAAGTATTTTAACTGTGCTAAGAGAGTGAAAATCTATCCTTTTAGGGCTTATCCGTAACATTTTATAGACAATTTACAATTGATTAATCATAATCAATTGAATTTCTTAATTTTGTTTAGACTTTAATTCAGAGATCTTGAATCTCCGGGATTTATTTTAAACACATTCCTAAAACTATTAACCATTATAAAAATGAGTTAACTATTCCTTAAAAAAATAAATAGTTCATTCATTCTTAGTACCAAAACACACAAAAATTATACAGATGAAAAAATTAATTATTCTTTGCAGTGTTGTATTTTTATTTACCGCAGTGACAGCCTTCAATGTTGTTGAAAAACCTGAATTTAAATTTGAAAAGGAAACGCATGATTTCGGTAAAATCCCACAGGGTAAGCCGGTGAGTATTGATTTCAAGTTTACTAATACCGGCGATGAGCCTTTAATAATTAGTAATATTGAAAGTGTTTGTGGTTGTACAGTGCCAAAATATACCAATACACCGGTATTGAAAGGTCAATCAGGAACAATTACAGTTACCTATAATGCTGCTGCGATTGCGCCATTTAGTAAAGGCTTAACCATAAAGTCGAATGCTAAAACGCCAATTAAAGTAATTTATATCAAGGGAGAAGTTGTAGCTGCTGCAGCTGAATAAGGACTTCCGCAAAAATGCAAAAGAGCCCGGCAAAATCCGGGCTCTTTTGTTTCCGTTAGTCTGCTAAACCTGTTTAAATTCCCCTTACTTTCATCTTTAAGGTATACACGGCTTTGCCTGCAGTGATAAATAGAACATCTCTGTTTTTCCCGCTAAAGCAAACATTTGCGGTTGATCCGGGAATGGCAATGTGTTCAATTTTCTGACCCTCCGGATTAAAAACTGTGACACCTCCTCTCCCTGTTAGATAAAGATTTCCCAGATTGTCCACAGTCATTCCATCTGACCCCATGTCTGTAAAGAGGCGACGGTTATATAATTTTCCATTCTTACCAATATCGTACTTGTAGGTTTTTTTGTCGCCTATATCAGCTACAAAAAGGTTTTTCCCGTCAGCAGATCCGATAATTCCATTTGGCCTTACAAAGTTGCTGTCAAGGAGAAAAGCAACCTTGGAGCCCTTTGGAAAGTAGTAAACACTCTGATTGCTGAGATCAGGTTTTTTTCGTTCCCAGTATGGACGTTGGTAATAAGGGTCAGTAAAAAATATTCCACCCTTGCTATCAATCCAAAGGTCATTCGGGCCATTAAATTTTTTACCTTCAAAATTATCAAGTAATACTTTTACGGTTTTATCCGGACTAATTTGCCAGATTTCGTTTTTCTCATCTGCTGCCGTAATTAAATTCCCCTTTTTATCGAAATACATTCCATCAGAATGCCCTGTTTTATCCATAAAAAGGCTTAATTCCCCTTGTGTACTGTATTTCCAGATTTTCCCTTCAACGATATCAGTGAAGAATATATCACCATTTTTATTAACGGCCGGACCTTCCGTAAATTTGAATTGATCGGATATCAAGATAGGCTTTGCCTGGTCTGCAATAATCTTTGATCCTCCATCCTGAATATATTTTTTAGATGAAGGCCCCCAATTCCAGACCGATAAAAGAAGAAGTGAACTTAAAATTATCGATTTCATATTGCTAAAAATGCTTGTTAAAGTGAAGGTGTTTTGCCTCCGTCAACAGGTAAATTAATTCCATTAACATAGGATGCAGCCGGACTCGCTAAAAATGCGATGGCTGATGCCACTTCATACGAATCGGCTATTCGGCCGGCAGGTATGGTACTAATCATATCCTCCATTACCTCTTCCTTACTTTTATTTTCTCGTTCGGAAATTGCTGAAATGATCGATTCTAATCTGCCGGTCATCGTGTAACCGGGTAAAATATTGTTTACAGTGATACCAAATGGTCCAAGCTCAAGTGCCAGAGTTTTAGCCCAACTCGCAACAGCCCCACGGATCGTATTAGACACACCCAGTCCTTTCAAAGGTGTTTTAACTGAGGTCGAAATAATATTGATGATGCGCCCAAAATTATTTTTCTTCATTCCAGCAACAACCGCCTGTACCAAAATTTGGTTACAGATAAGATGCATATTAAAGGCATTGATAAATTCATCGGTATTGGCATCAATGGCTTGCCCACCTGCCGGGCCACCTGTATTATTTATTAAAATATCAATTTGATTGGTGATCAAATATCCCTGAATGATTTGTTTCAGTTGTGCCTGATCAGCAAAATCTGCTACTAAATAATGATGTGATTGATTGGCGCTATTTGGTAAATCCTCTAATACTTCCTTGAGTTTATCTTCTCTTCTGGCAATCAGCGTAATATCTGCACCCATAGAAGCAAGTTCCAAAGCACTTGATTTTCCAATGCCCTGTGTACTTCCACAAACTAAAGCTCTCTTACCGGTCAGATCTAAATTCATTTGAATAAATACTTATAAAACAAGGTTAGGATAATACAGAAAAATACTGCTCAAGTTCCTGAAGTGTATTAGAATTAGTGGCGATATCTTTGATGATTTCCCCCTTTTCCATCAATAAAATACGTTCGCAAACTTCTGTAATGTGGTTCAGGTCATGGCTGGAAATGATGGTGGTGATATGTTTTTCAAGACTAATTTCTTTAATCATGTTCTTCAGTCTGATCTGGGTACTTGGATCGATATTTGCAAAAGGCTCATCCAGCATGAGTAGTTGTGGGTTCTGAATCAGGCAAGCCGCAACCCCTACTTTAGTCTGATTTCCTTTCGATAAGTCACGAATATACTTGCCTTTATTTAAGATCTCACCGTTAAAAAATTCAGAAAATGACGGTAGCTCAGCGTCAACTTGAGTTTTAGTTTTATTGTGTAGTCCACCGATAAAATGGAAATATTCCTCAGGTGTAAGGTAATCAATTAAAAAACCTTCATCAAGATAGGATGCCGTATAATCTTTCCAGTTTTCACTTTCTGCCACATTTTTTCCATCTGAAATTACTTCGCCCGAATCCGGCCTGATTAAATCAAGCATCATTCGAAAGAGTGTGGTTTTTCCGGCACCGTTGTTTCCAACCAAACCTATGGTTTCTCCTTTTTTTTTAAAAAGTTCCGGAATGTTTACCACCGTAACTCCGTTATAAGTCTTTTTTAAATTACTGATGCTAATCATATTATTTATTTCTAAATCCTTCTGCGATTAAATATCTTTTCTCTTGAAATTTCTTTACCAATTTACTCAGCCAAATTTCTCGGCTAAACATAAAAAAAAGACCAATTATGGCGATTGCAGCAAGCCCGCCTTCCGGATATCCAAGCAAACTCATAGGCAAGTACAGGATAAATGGAGCCAATAAAAGGGGAATACTCAAAATCCATTGAGATGCTCCAACCCCTTCCCAATTAAAGGTTGCACCCTTGCTCAGGTCAATTCTTCGGTAGTTCTGGTTTGCAAAGTATAGAACCAACAAAGTATTTACTCCAAGATTCCAGATAAACATCACGAAGTGGACTATCAAGACCTTCCATCCAAAGTAAACGTAAGGAATGGTAAGGATAAAGCAAAGTGATGAAAATAAAGTAAATAACAGAAATTTTGATTTGAAAAAATCTACTGCGTTGACCTTACTTACCAAAATTCCATCAAAATGTGCGCTTTGCCAACTGAACATGAATTGTCCATAATTGATTATAAAGATACCGGTCATAAACATTCCACAGAATACAATACCTGCATACCCCGAAAAGGTAGGGTTTGTGTAAAAAATCAAGCCATAAAACATAAACATCAAGCTCATAGTTATTACCGACCGAGGGCGTTTGTTTCTTAGAATAAGTTTTAACTCATTTCCTGCTAAATCTCCTGCTTTTCCAAATCTGTTCAGGTATGGAATTTCAGTACTTGATTTATGTGAACTGTCTGCTGTGTGAAGTTCCTCCAAATATAGATTCGATTTTAAGTAGCGGTAATTCAAAAAGTAAACAAGGAAAGCTATAAAAAGAAAAAGGAAAGAGAATAGTGGTGAAGCCACAACAAAAGTGAATAGTTCGGCAGAAAGCGTTGAGATTGAAAAAAGTTTAAAGTAAAAATCAAGTGAAACAAATAGCAACAGCGTGCCCAAGAAAATTAACATCCAGACCGCGTTCAGATTTACTTTTCTTTTGATCCACAAACTAAAAAAGTGATTTGAAAGAGTCACTCCAATGATGGAAAGAAGCAAACCCCAGAATTGGGCAGGCCCTTGTTGGGGAAGAACAATTTTGATTAATAAAGGTAGTGACAATAAGACCGGTGTTATATTAAAGGTTGTCCAGAGCGAGGTCAATGAAAGGTAATTGATCAGTTGATGCTTCTTAATTCTGAGATGAAGATAAGGCCTGACACTGAGTGTAGGTAATTCCTGCATCTGAAAACGAAGAAGAAGATCCATTAAAAAATAATAGATAATATAGCCATTAAATGAATAAAGGATATCCTGACTGGGATTGGTCTTTTTTAAAATCTCATCCAGAAAAAAAGCGACAACTACAACATTTAACAGGATATATAAAATGAGGATTGCCATAACAATCCTTATTGTAACGCTTTTTCCGGTATTTTTTGACCGCCAGAATGCTTTTGATTGGTGTATTAAAAAGGTTAAAGTCATGATTGAAAATAAGCAAAATTATGCGAACCTAATACTTATACTTTTCCTTCCATAAGGATCTCAGGCGCTCCCGAAGTTTTTCTTCAGCTGAATTTTTCCCCGGTTCATATAATAATGTTCCGCTGAGATTTTCAGGAAGATACTCCTGTGCAGAGAAATTGTCTTGGTAGGTATGTGAATATTCGTATTCTTTACCATAACCAATATTTTTCATCAGGTCAGTTGGGGCATTTCGTAGATGTAGAGGCACTGATTGGTCGCCGGTTTGGGCAACAAGTTCCTTAGCCTTGCTAATCGCTTGGTAACTTGAATTGCTTTTTGCTGAGGAGGCCAGGTAGGTTACGGTTTGTGATAAAATAATTCTGGACTCAGGCCAACCGATAACGTTGACTGCCTGAAAGCAAGTATTAGCGAGCAAAAGGGCGTTGGGATTTGCATTTCCAATATCTTCTGATGCAAGAATCAGCAGGCGACGCGCAATAAATGAAGGGTCTTCGCCTCCACTTATCATTCGTGCAAGCCAGTAAACTGCTGCATTAGGATCGCTTCCACGGATAGATTTGATAAAGGCAGAGATGATATCATAATGTTGCTCTCCGGCTTTATCGTATATAGCCATATTTTGTTGAATATGCTTAAGAACCAATTCATTGCTTATGCTTACTTCATTTTGATTTACCGCGTTGACCACAAGTTCAAGTACATTCAATAGTTTTCTTGCATCGCCGCCGGAAAGCCTGAGTAATGCTTCATGTTCTTTTATGGCAATTTTTTTATCCTTGAGATAATCATCAGTTTTAATCGCTTTGTTTAATAATTCGATCAGATCTTCTTCCACTAAATTTTGAAGTAGGTAAACCTGGCTCCTTGATAGAAGTGCCGAAATTACTTCAAAGGAGGGATTTTCGGTTGTAGCACCAATTAGGGTGACAAGGCCCTGTTCAACAGCACCAAGTAAAGAATCCTGTTGAGATTTTGAAAAACGATGAATCTCATCAATAAAAAGAATAGGAAGATTTTCATTTTTATCTTTTAGCTTCGATGCCTGTTCAATTACCTCCCTAATATCCTTTACACCTGAATTTATAGCACTCAGACTAAAAAACGGACG